>NZ_BAAADV010000007.1:349993-699987 GCF_039522665.1 Natronoarchaeum mannanilyticum | reverse complement strand
CACGTGGCAGCAAGTACTGGAGTGCGCGAGCCTCTGGGAACACTGCCTCGCCGCCTGCCACTCATACTATCGCCCTCATGAGCACACCGCTCGTGGGGGTGTTTCCATTTCGAACGGACAGCGACAGCGCCCGCCTCGCGACAGCACAGTAACCCCACAGCGGCCGCGCTGTCCGGAAGCGCAGCCAGTTTTGTGCCAGCAGTTTATCAGTCGTCCGGACGCCGACGCGTCGCAGCGATCGGTCCCGGATCGACGAGGCAGGCCCACCGCGACTGGGTCGCCCCGTCGGACGTGACGCCGACGCGCGCCGCGACGTAGGTAGTCCCCGGTCCGTCAAGTGTTCTCGTCGAGTCGCAGTCGTCACAGAAGATGCCGTCGACCGACCAGTGGCGACGCTCGTTCGTCAGTCGGACGACGATCGACGCGCCGTCGCGAAGCGTGTCGCCACAGTCGTCGCAGTCGACGTGCGCGTCGTCGGCGAGTCGGAGCCCCGTCGCCAGCTGAGTCAGCGTCGCGCGCACGGGTATCATTCGGCCGCCACCCGCTCCTCTCGCGCGCATCGTAGCGACGGTCGACAAAAGACCGGCAATCGCGACGTTCGACAAAAGGCGGGCCGATACGCGACCGACCGGCAGCCGCTCGCCAATGCAGTGGATGTCATCGTCGGGCGCTCGCCGCCCGATCGCACGAAAACCTGTGGCGCCTCAGAGCCGATAGGTGTCGTCGTCGCGCTCGTACTGGTCGCGTTCGACCGCGCGGAGCGTGTCGGGATCGAGTTCGACCAGGTGACAGAGCGGGTTACCGGGGTAGACCACCGGATTCTCGAGGACGCCGACGAGAAGGCCGGTGAAGGGCGCCTCGACGACCTCCGAATCGGTCTTGAACGGGTTCGTGATCGTGCAGATCGTGTCTCCCTCGTGGACGAGCGCGCCGCGGTCGTGGTGCATGTCGACGATGCCGCCGACGTCCGCGCGGAGCCAGGTCTTCTCCTGTTCGTCGGTGATGATCGTGCGCCACCCCGGCCAGTGGACGGTACTCTCTTTGAACAGTTCGTACTCCGCGAGGACGCTCACGACGCCGTCGAGCGCGCGGTCGATCAGTCCGCGCTGGAAGCGGTGGGCCTCGCCCATCTCGACGGTGATCGTGGGGACGCCCGCGTCGGTCGCCTCCCGCCGGAGCGTGCCGCTCGGGCCTTCGCCGGCGAGGATGACGTTCGAGCTGAACGCCTGGGCGAGGCGAGCTGCCTCCTCGTCGTCCATGTTCGCCCGAGCGTGGAGCATGTTCGTGCGCCCGCGCGTGGAAGTGTGAAAGTCGAGTCCGAAGTCGCACGGTTCGATGAAGTTCGAGAAGATGCGGTGGGCCATCCGCTTGGCGCTCGTCGAGGTCTCGCTGCCCGGAAACGAGCGGTTGAGGTCGCGGTCGTAGATCGGCAGGTAGCGCTGCTGGGCGAGGAAGGCGGGGACGTTCAGCACGGGCAGGCAGACGAGCGTCCCGTGGAGCACGTCGTGGTCCCAGTCGTGGGCGACCTCGCGGACGACCTCGATCCCGTTGAGCTCGTCGCCGTGGGTCGCCGCCGTGAGAAACGCGGTCGGTCCGGGATGGGGCCCGTTGATGATCGTGACGGGCAGCCGCACCGGGTCGCCGAGATACGTCTCGCTGATCGGGAACCGGACGTTGACGCGTTCGCCGGGTTCGACGACGCCGTCGTCGTAGACGAACGCCTCGTTCGACGGGGGCTCGTCCTCGCCGCCATCCGACGGCGCCGGTTCCTCCTGTTCGCTCATACATGTGCTACCAACCGGTACAGGCGTATAAATCAGCCCCCTGTGCGCCGCCGGCGCGCCACGTTCACGGATAACGTTTTCACGCACCTCCCGCTTGTCTTAGGTAATGGCCGACGCCGAGGGGATCACGGTCGGGGTACTGAGCCTGCACAACAGCAAGGAGACGAAGGCGATTCTCAACGCGGCCGAAGCGTTGGGCTACGACACCGAGTGGTTGCGCGCGGAAAACACGTCAGTGAGCATCGAAGGGGGCGATCTAACGATCGAGCCGGACGTCGACGTCGTCGCGAATCGACTGTTGCTCTCGAACACCGCCCAGCCCGCCGAGGAGCTCGGGCTCGCGAACGTGTTCGCGCGCTCGAGGCCGATGCTGAACGCGCCCCAGGCGACGCTGACCGCGATGCACAAGTTCGCCGCCGCGACGGCGCTGGCCGAAGCGGACGTGCCGGTCCCCGACGCGCTGCTGGCGCTGGGCAGCGACACGTTGAACCGACGCCGGGACGAGTTCGGTGAGGAAGCGGTCTACAAGACCGCGATCGGCACCCACGGCGGCGGGACGTGGAAGGTCGGCCCCGACGAGTCGGTCAACGCGATGGTCGGCAACAGATACGCGTTCCTCCAGGATCTCGTCGAGCGGGAGGGCGAGCACCACCGCGACCTGCGGGTGTACGTCGTCGGCGACGAGATCCTCGGCGCGATGCACCGCTACGCCCCGGAGGGAGACTGGCGGACGAACGTCTCGCTGGGCGGCGACGTGCGCGACGCCTCCGATCAGCTCACCGACGACGTTCGCCAGATGGCTATCGGGGCGACAGAGGCGATGGGGCTGGACTACGCCGGCGTCGACATCATCGAGGGCGACGACGGTTGGTACGTCCTGGAGGTCAACCCCACCGCCGGGTTCAAGGGGTTCTTTCAGGCGACGGGACGCTCCCCCGCACCGTACATCGCCGGGCTCGCGGCCGACCGAATCGGCGCCGACGTCGACCGCGAGCGCGTCGAGGAACTCTCCCACACGCTCGACGACTCTGTTCCCGCGGCCCGTCCCCAGCCCTCGCCCGACGTTCCCGGCGACGCGGCGACGATCGGCTACACCGAGGAGGTGATGGTCAGCGGGACCAGCGACTCCAAGACCGTGGTCGCCAAGTCCGACACCGGCGCGACGCGGACCAGCATCGACACCAGCCTCGCGGCCGACGTCGGCGCCGGGCCGATCAAGAGCAAGATGCGCGTCCGGTCGGGCAGCTCGAAGCAGAGCAAGGTCCGCCCGATCGTCGACATCGTCATCGGCGTCGGCGGACACCGTCACACTGTCGCGGCGAACGTCGAGGACCGGAGCCACATGGACTACCCGCTGTTGCTCGGCCGGGACATCCTCGAGCACTACCACGTCGACGTCGGTCGGCGCGCCGACGCCGATGCCGACGAGACGGAACTCGAAGAGGAGTAGCCGCGTCCGCGTCGACCCCGAGAAGGACGCTCCCGGCGCAGCGCGGCGTCCAAATAGTTAGGTCAAGTGCTTACGCCCCTTCGAGCCCTGCGTACGCACACAGAGAGACGAGAATAGCGCGTATTCAAACATACCGTCGCCCTCCCCATCATGACAGAAACACAGACGACGGCCGAGCGCCAGCGGGCTGTCTCGAACCGAGAGCAAACGACCGAGCGCGAGGAGAGCGAAGACCAGCAACTGTGTCCCGAGTGCGGCGGCCGGCTGGAGGCCGACAGCGAGCACGGCGAGACCGTCTGTGCGGACTGCGGGCTGGTCGTCGAGGAAGACGAGATCGACCGCGGCCCCGAGTGGCGCGCGTTCGACGCCGCCGAGAAGGACTCGAAGAGCCGCGTCGGCGCCCCCACCACGAAGATGATGCACGACGACGGGCTCTCCACAAATATCGGCTGGCAGGACAAGGACGCCTACGGCAACACCCTCAGCTCCAGCCAGCGCGAGAAGATGCAGCGCCTGCGCACCTGGAACGAGCGCTTCCGCACCCGGGACTCCAAGGAGCGCAACCTCAAGCAGGCGCTCGGCGAGATCGACCGGATGGCGAGCGCACTCGGGCTCCCCGAGGACGTTCGCGAGACCGCCAGCGTCATCTACCGCCGCGCGCTCAGCGAAGACCTCCTGCCGGGCCGCTCGATCGAAGGCGTCGCGACGGCCAGCGTCTACGCGGCCGCCCGCCAGACGGGAACTCCACGAAGCATCGACGAGGTCGCCCAGGTCAGCCGCATCGACGAGATGGAGTTCAAGCGCACCTACCGTTACATCGTCCGCGAGTTGAACCTCGAAATCCAGCCCGCCGATCCCGAGCAGTACGTCGGCCGCTTCGCGTCGGAACTCGACCTCGCCGACGAGTCCGAACAGCGCGCCCGCGAACTGCTCCGCACCGCGAAGGAAGAGGGCCTTCACTCCGGCAAGAGCCCCGTCGGGCTGGCCGCCGCGGCCGTCTACGCCGCGCCGCTACTGTGCAACGGGGAAATCACCCAGTCGGAAGTCTCGGAGGTCACCGACATCTCCGAAGTCACCATCCGCAACCGCTACAAAGAGTTGCTCGAAGCGAAAGGCGTCACGACCGTTTGAGCGCCCCGGCTGTTCTAATCCGGACTGAGAGCAGGGTTCCATGGGAAACGCCGCTGCCGGTCCCGCAACTCGCTGCACGTCGGCCGATCTCCACTCGAAACGACGGTTCTCGGACGATCGCTCCGTCGCAGTCCGGCTGATTCCAGCCGAAACTCCGGTTGTGAGGAATGGGATCCCTCCGACGGCTGCTGGTTTTCAATCGAAACATCGGTCGACTGCCGCCCGTAACTAGCTATTCTCTTATATTTAATTTCCTATGTTTCGGACTCATCACGGCTGCACGATCCAGGGATTCGACAGGAAGGATGACCATGCGTTCTGATCATGGGAACTCCCAACGAAACTATCGGCGCGGTCCCGGTCGGTGAGACTCTCAGAACTAAATGTGTGATCTATCAGACGCTAATGGTGTTGTGCAGGAAACTATCGCCGTCGTCCGGATTCCACGTCAAAAAGTACCGGCACGTTTTCACTTTCGTCCGGCTACGTAGGTTTAAGCGGTCCTCTCGACATACGTGTAGGTCCTATGGGGCACGAGCACGGTGCAGGGGCCGAGGACTGCTACGTATGCCGCCGGCCGGCGGGGTTCAACCGCGCCGTCGTCGACCCGCGCGAGGAGGTCGAGGTCGGACGGATCTGCGTGAACTGCGAGCGCGACGAGCTCGACGACCGGTTCGACCCGGCGTCGTCGACCGACGGCACGTGCGCGTACTGCCGGCGCGAGGGAACCTACGCGCTCCCGCGGTACGAGCCGGTCGCCGTCGAAACTGACGAGATCGTCGTCTCGATGGTGTCGACGTCGCTGGACGCGACGCCGATACGACTGTGCGAGCACCATCTGTCCGAACTGGGCGCCGGCGCCGAGGAGGCCGCCGACGTCGCCGTCGGCGAAGCGACGCTCGCGGGGTGACGGATGCGTCGTCACGCCGAGTGGATGGCCCAGGCCGACGAGCGCATCCTCGAGTACCTCGCCGAGAACGGAGCGACCGGGCGAGATCCGGTGCGGCCTTGCGGCGATCAACGACGCGATGGCTTACCCGCAGACGTACGTCGACGGTCGGCTCGACGGGCTTGCAGGGGGCGGGCTGATCGCCGAGCGCGAGGACTGCTGGGCGTACGAACTGCCCAACAGAGGTTCGTTCTTCCTGCGGGGCGAGTTCGACGCGAGCGCGCTGTCGCCGGCGGATCGACTGATCAGTCGTCCTCGTACTCCAGCCAGACGTACCGCGTCGCGACCGACCGGTACGGACGCCACGCCTCGGCGATCGATCGCATCTCGCTGCGGTCCATCGTCGCGTCGCCCGTTCCGTAGAGCTGATCGATGCCGCGCCGAACGGCGAGATCGCCCAGCGGCAGGACGTCTTCCCGCCCGAGCGCGAAGATGAGGTACATCCGGGCGGTCCACGCGCCGACGCCGCGGATCTCGGTCAGCAGGTCGATCACTTCGTCGTCCCCGTACTCGTAGAGGCCGTCACGGGTAAGATCCCGCTCCCGGAACGCCCGCGCGCAGTTCCTGACGTACTCGATCTTCGAGTTGCTCAGTCCGGCCTCCCGGAGCGCCGCCTCCTCGGCGGCCAGCACGGCGTCGGGCGTGATCGGCTCGCCGATCAACTCGAACGCGCGCTCGCGGACGGCGCGGGCCGACGCGGTCGACAGCTGCTGGTTGACGATCGAGACGATCAGGCGTCGGAACTCGCTGTCGGCCGGCGCGAGATCGACCGGGCCGTGGCGATCGATCAGCTCGGCCATCACGGGGTCGTCGCGGAGAACGGATTCGGCGTCGTCGAAGACTGCTCGCTCTGACACGCCGGAGAGTTAGAGCGGACGGCAAAGGGCGTTACGCTGGCGGTGCCGGTCGGAGGGGCGGTCGGCGTCGACCGACGGAGCGTGCGCGTGCTGCCAGTCAGAACCCTTTCCCGAGTAGCTCCCGGGCGATGATGTTCTTCTGGATCTCGGTGGTCCCCTCGTAGATCTGGGTGATCTTGGCGTCCCGGTAGAGCCGCTCGACGTCGAAATCGTTGACGTAGCCGGCGCCGCCGTGGATCTGGACCGCTTCGTCGGCGACGTCGACCGCCACGTTCGAGGCGTACTCCTTGGCCATCGAGGCCAGCGCGGTGAGCTGGTCGTCCTCGTTCTCGACGCTCCAGGCCGACTTGTAGGTGAGCTGGCGGGCGGCCTCGGTCTTGGTGTGCATCTCCGCGAGCTTGTGCTGGATCGCCTGGAACTCGCTGATCGACTGGCCGAACTGCTCGCGGTCCTGGGCGTACTCCAGGGCGCGCTCGCAGGCGCCCTTGGCGATGCCGACGCCCTGGGCGGCGACCATCGTCCGCGTCTCGTCGAAGAAGTTCATCAACTGGAGGAACCCCGCGCCGCGCGTGCCGATCAGGTTCTCCTCGGGGACGCGCACGTCGTCGAAGATCAGTTCGGCGGTGTCGGATGCACGGATGCCGAGTTTCCCGGTGATCTTGTCGGCTTCGAAGCCATCGCGATCGGACTCGACGAGGATCTGGGAGAAGCCCGAGTAGCGGTCGTCGACGTCGTCGGTCTTGCACATCACGACGTAGTAGTCGCCGACCGACCCGTTGGTGATCCACATCTTGTTGCCGTTGATCACCCACTCGTCGCCGTCCTTGTCGGCCTCCGTGGAGACGCTCGAGACGTCCGAGCCGGTGTCGGGCTCGCTGATCGCCGCGCCCATGATCGCCTCGCCGTTCGCGATCGGTTCGAGGAACCGCTCCTTCTGATCCTCGGTGCCGTACTCCATGATCGAGTCGGCGCCGAACGCCGCGCTCGTGATGCAGAGCCCGATGCCGGGGTCGACGGCGAACAGCTCCTCGGTGATCAGCGACATCTCCAGGGGCGTGTAGCCCGCGCCGCCGTACTCGACGGGGATGTGCGCGCCCGTCAGGCCCATCTTCGCCGCCTCGTCCATCACGTCGTGGGGAAACTTCTCGTCGACGTCGTGCTCGGTCGCGACGGGTTCGATCTCGTTTTCCGCGAACCGGCGGACCTCGTCGCGGATCGCTCGCTGCTCCTCTGATAGTCCGAAGTCCATGCTACACAGTTCCATACTGAACGATAAATATCTTTGTAACCCGATGTAAACCGAAACTGAGTTTCAAAGCGAGCCGAGGGAAACGTTAAAACGGCTGCCTGTTGAGTGTGCACGCATGGAGTTGGACGATATCAACACTGTAGCAGTTCTCGGAGCGGGGAACATGGGCCACGGCATCGCGGAAGTCGCCGCGCTGGCGGGCTACGAGGTGAACATGCGGGACATCAAAGAGGAGTTCGTGCAGAACGGCTACGAGCAGATCGAGTGGAGCCTGAACAAGCTCGAGGAGAAAGACCAGATCGGCGAGGGCGAAGCCGCAGAAACGCTCGGCCGCGTGACGCCGCTGGTCGACGTCGGCGAGGCAGTCAGCGACGCCGACGTGGTGATCGAGGCCGTCCCCGAGAAGATGGACATCAAGAAGGACGTCTACCAGGAGGTCGAGGAGCACGCCGCCGACGAGGCGATCTTCGCGACCAACACCTCCTCGCTGTCGATCACCGAGCTCTCGGAGGTCACCGACCGGAAAGAGACGTTCTGCGGGATGCACTTTTTCAACCCGCCGGTTCGGATGCAGCTCGTCGAGGTCATCTCCGGCGCCCACACCGCCGAGGCGACGCTCGACGTGATCGAGGCGCTCGCCGAGGACTTCGGCAAGACGCCGGTACGCGTCCACAAGGACTCTCCCGGCTTCATCGTCAACCGCATCCTCGTCCCGCTGATGAACGAGGCCTGTTGGCTCGTCCACGAGGGCGACGCGACGATCGAGGAGGTAGACAGCACCACGAAGTACGACATGGGTCTGCCGATGGGCAGCTTCGAGCTGGGCGACCAGGTCGGCAACGACGTCAGCTACCACGTGCTCGAGTACATGCACGAGGAGCTCGGTGACGCCTACGAGCCCTGCCCGCTGCTGGCCGAGAAGGTCGAGAACGACGAGCTCGGCAAGAAGACCGGCAAGGGGTTCTACGACTACGAGGACGGCGACGGCGCCGACGTCCCCACCGACGAGGGCAGCGAGTTCGTCGCCGACCGACTGACCGCCGTCATGGCCAACGAGACCGCCCACCTGATCGGCGGCGACGTCGCCGGGCCCGACGCCATCGACGAGGCCGTCCAGCTCGGCGCCGGCTTCCCCGACGGCCCCGCCAAGCTCGCCGACGACGCCGGACTCGACCACCTGCTGGAGGTGCTCGAATCGGCCCACGAGGAGACGGGCGCCGAGCGCTACGCTCCCGCGGACTACCTCGCCGAGGCCGCCGAGCAGGGCGGGTTCCACGGCGGCGACGCCGACGGCGGCGCGCGCTACGATTTCGACACGATCCGGGTCGAGAAGCCCGGCGAGATGGTCGGCAAGCTCGTGCTCGATCGTCCCCACCGGATGAACACGATCAGCGGCGAGCTGCTCGACGATCTCGGCGAGGCGATCGATCTGCTCGAAGACGACGAGGACGTCCGATCGGTCTTGCTCGTCGGCGAGGGCGAGAAGGCGTTCTCCGCCGGTGCGGACGTCCAGAGCATGGCCAGCGGCGCCGACCCGCTCCAGGCCGTCGAGCTCTCGCGGAAGGGCCAGCAGACGTTCGGCAAGCTCCAGGAGTGTGACCTCCCGGTCGTCGCCGGCATCGACGGCTTCTGCCTCGGCGGCGGGATGGAGATGGCGACCTGCGCCGATATGCGGGTCGCCTCCGAGCGATCCGAGCTCGGCCAGCCCGAACACAACCTCGGCCTGCTGCCCGGCTGGGGCGGCACGCAGCGCCTCCAGCGCATCGTCGGCGCCGGCCGCGCCAAGGAGATCATCTTCACCGCCGAGCGGTTCGACCCCGAGACGATGGCCGACTACGGCTTCGTCAACGAGGTCGTCGCCAACGACGAGCTACAGGACCGCGCGTTCGAGCTGGCCGCCGATCTCGCGGCCGGGCCGCCGATCGCCCAGCGCTACACCAAGCGCGCCATGGAGAAAGGCTGGGAGAACGCCGATGCCGGTCTCGAGATCGAGGCACAGGCGTTCGGCCAGCTGATGCAGACCGACGATCTCATGGAAGGGATCACGGCTTTCATGGGCGACGACGACCCCGAGTTCGAGGGCAAGTAGGCGCCTCGACGGCTGCGGAGCGGCAGATGGCCGCGATTTCGGTGGTTCTTTGACCCGCGCTCGGAAATTCGGCGTCGATGAGCGCGAACGCGACGGTGACGGCGAGCGACTTCTGGAATTCGCTGCGAGGCGTCGGACGCCTCGTGTACGACGAGATCATCCCCATCTCGATCATCAGCCTCGCCGCGACCGTGCTCGCGGTGCCCCTGCTGACGATCGGCCCGATCTGTATCGCCGCCGTCGCGACGATGACCGAGATCGCGGAGCGTCGGGGGTCGGCGAGACCACGCTCCGAACGCCAGCGCGCGCGAGCGTTTCCGGCCGCCATTCGACGATATTTTCGGGCAGGTCTCCCGTTCTCCCTGCTGATCTGCTTTACGCTGCTGAATCTCGTCACCTACGTCCTCCTCGCGAGGGCGAACGACTCGGTCGTGTTCTGGCTCGGTACGGCGCTGGCGCTGTACACGCTGATCGCGGTCGTCGCGCTGACGTTCCGCGCGGGAAGTCTGCTCGTCCGGGCCGAGGATACACCGGGGACGCGGGCGCTCGTCTCCGAGAGCATCGATGTTTGGCTTCGTAGTCCCTGGTACTCGCTGCTCCACCTGCTGATCGCAGGCTTCGTGTTCGTCGGTATGCTGCTGGTGACGCCGGCCGCGATGTTGCTGCTCGTCGGAACGCTCGCGACGCTCGAAGTCGTCGCCTTCGCGGACCTTGCCGGCGGCGGCGCGGGAAAATTCTTCGAGCAGTCGGACGAGTAATGTATTCCTTCATACACGAACGGGGATTCACACAGCCGCGGCATTTATCACGCATTACTACCATCGCCCTAAAGAGAGCGTAGTTCGACCGACGCCCGGAACTATACAGACTATGTCCGATCAACCCGTGGAAATTCTCGTCGTAGACGACGAATCGAGGCTGGCAGATCTCTTCGCGGCCTGGCTGACGAGCGACTGGTCCGTCGAAACCGCCTACGACGGGGAGAGTGCCTTAGAGCAGATACAGGAGTCCGTCGAGATCGTCCTGCTCGACCGCCGGATGCCCGGTCTCTCGGGCCACGAAGTTCTCTCGGAGATCCGGGACCGCGGCTACGACTGCCGCGTCGTCATGGTTACGGCGGTCGACCCCGACTTCGACATCATCGAGATGGGGTTCGACGACTACCTCGTCAAACCCGTCTCGAAGGACGAACTACTGGACGTCGTCGAGCGCGTCCAGACCCGTTCGGCCTACGAGGCCGACATCCAGCGCTACTACTCGCTCGTCTCGAAGAAATCGCTGCTGGAAGCCGAGAAGTCGGATCGCGAACTCGAGGATAGCGACGAATACTCGGAACTCTGCGAACAGGTCGACTCGCTGCGCGGCCAGGTCGACGACACGGTGTCCGGGCTCTCCGACCACGACGACTTCGTCGGCGCGTTTCAGGATCTTCCTGGCGAGCAGTGAGGTAGCGTCGACGAGCACCTTTTGAGGGTCGTCGGTCGACCTGCTGGGATTCGATCCCGGTCGGATCGACAGTACTCTCGTCGAGCGTGCAGTCACGCTTTGCTGGAACTCAGAGAACTCGCGTCTCTGCTCCTGCCCAGCCCAGATTATTCCGCAGTTTTATAACCGATGATATAATTATTGCCCGATACAGAAGATGAAATTTGCGAGGCTGCTGTTACTCGTACTCGTCGCTACTGGCCCGCTAACGACTGCGACGTTTGCGAAACCCTCGTCGTCCGCCGGCAGTGCACCGTTTGCCGAAGCGGGGCTCGACCAGGAGTCTACTGTCGGCGACCGCGTGCTCCTCGACGGCGGCGGCTCACGGACCGATTCGGGCAACATCGTCGAGTACAACTGGACTATCACGGGACCGAACGGGACGACCGTTCGGCCAGACTGTCGAACGTGCGTTCGGACGGCATTTGTTCCGGATCGCCCCGGTCGATATACGGTCACGCTGACCGTCACCGATGCGGCCGGCCGGACCGACTCTGACACCATGTACGTCGAGACCGCTGCAACCGACGTTCCGGACGTCGCCCTCTCGGGACCTCGTCGGGTCGCCAACGATCGACCTGCAGCATTCACGGCTACGGTTCGACCGGGTGACGCCGAACTGACGCACGTCGTCTGGACTGTCGACGGGACTCCGGTCGACAACTCCACGCTCGACGGGAATCGCAACGTATCGCTGGAACGAGTCTTCACCAGTGCTGGGACCGTTCAGGTGAACGCGACCGTCCACGACAGGGCGGGACGCGACCGAAGAGCGTCTCACACTGTCGAAGTGGCGACTCCTACCTACACGAGGTCGTCTACTCCCCGTCCGTCGCTTTCAGTTCGTGGTCCGCAAGTACTGACGGGCGAGGGCCCTTTCGAGGGGAACTATAGACTCGAGGGGGCCGATGTGGACGACGTGGTATCGGTGACCTGGCGCGACGGCGACGGTGAGCTTGGCTCCGGTACTGATCTCGAAACGGAACTTGACCCCGGCATCCACGATCTCACCGCGCTCGCCGATGTCGGCGACGAGGCGTACAGCGCGTCGTTCGAGAACGGAACGAGCGTCGTCGTCGATCCTCGCCCCGACGTGTCGCTGACGACGTCCCAGAGCAACGACGAGCTCACCGGGACGGTAGAGGCTACCGACGAATTCGGGAATCTCGACTCGGTGCAACTGTTTGTCGATGACGAACGAGTTCGAGAATGGTCGTCAGCTAACGGCACGGAGTTCGAGACCTCGTTCTCGGTTGCCTTGGATAGCGACCAGAACTCAAATCGTGTTCGAGTTGTCGTGAGCGACGAACGGGAACAGTCGGTTACGGAAACGAACAAAGCTGGTGAACCCGAGTTAGTGCGTTCGGGTTTCGTGAACGGGCCGGTGGACTCGTATCACCCTCGCATCGATTCAGATCGGTACACCGCTGTTCATGAAACGGTTATCGACCTGAATGGTGTTGATCAGAGAGATGTTTCTCCAAAGTTAGATCCTTTTGCGGACTATTCTGATTTGCAGCGGTTAGATACTACTCGCAACTACAAACCGGATAGAGATATCCTTAAGATAACATCAGAATGGGCCGGGAAAGCCCCAGACAGTTATAAAATTATGACTATCATGGGGGATGAAATGGGCACTGCTGATACGTTTGAGGTGGAATACAGTGATCCAGAACCCCGAATTGAAGTAATTGATGAAGGAGAAGATTCTGAGAATAAGGCACATCGGCTTCTCATTGACGTGAGTGATTCCTTCGATCCAGATGGTGGACGGGTTAACTTCGAGCCTCATGATTGGGATAGAAAACCTGATGATCCTGACCGGATCGCGCTTGAGTTTAATGATATGCCTGGGCTAACGATAATGGATGATAATGGTGGCTCAATTGACCTCTCTTCTGAACTGTATGATTACTGGAGCCCGGAGTTTAAACAAGTTGAGGAAGTCTCTGAAGGACCGTACAAGTCGGATGATACTGTTAAATTCCGGGTCAAAACTGAGACGTTTCTTATTGAGGACCCGAGTTACGATCTCTCACTAGATTTGAAATTAGTCGGTGCTACCGGAGACGTGACTCAGTGGAAACGTATTTCACATGATGCAGATGCCGGTCCTGATCCAAATCCTCACGAGGTTGGTCATCCCCAATATACCGGTATAGTTGAGGTAGATGCTAGCTCTTACCTAAATTCTGATAATTCTTATCTTAAAATTGTTAACGACAAAGAGGTGACCTGGAAACAACTTCCGTCAGTAACTGCATTTGAAGAAGATGATTTTTCTCGAGATAACACTTCTATCACGTCTATTCGATATGTTCATGAGGAAACTATTGAAAAGACGGTTTCGTCGCGAGCAGCCAAATCACGGTACGAGGCGAAAGGCTATCGTGTAACGGATACTTCGAGAGCTCTCGAAGCGGCCACCATTGAGCGGTTACGATCCTCTCCTAAAATCGTGGACAGACGAACCTTCTCATCGAAAACTGAGAGGCAAAGGTTCCTCTCTACTCATCCTAATTGGTCACCGAGTGGTACTACGGTACAAACACAGAGTGCAGAGACAACTAAGTGGTTTAATTTTCCCCACCCCGGTCATGGGTATACCGGAGAAAAAAGAACTAAGCGAATATGTTCTGGTCCGAATGCGTTCATGCGAGGCGGGAGGTGTGTGCCAATTGAATCCACCGATACCATAACCCAGTACTTGCATAATTACGAAGAAGAAAAAGACACAACAATATATAAAGCTAAGAAACTTAGAATACGGACAAATTGGGATTCCATTCGTGTTGTCTCGACGGCCGAAGCGGCCTCTAGATGGTCTAAATGGCCTGATATCAGAGTTGGTTCCCGCACGTATTCCAAGGAATGGGAAATGGTGAAGAGTACTGATGAAATAACTGTAACCGATTCCTACAAGAATGCTTCGGAGGTGATTAGAACAACTGCTACCGTCGAATACGACCGCGAATATTCGTTGCAACGTGGTTCGGCGATGCACGATACCTCAACTACTCCCCAGAGTACGGTGAATGTGGATCAAGTAAATGCAATTACGACATTTGAAGGACCAAAATCTAGAACAGAAGTAATACAATCTATAGAGTCTGGAAAGGTAGTTTCAACCTTCAACCAATCTGAATATGTTGCTCCAGAATACTAGAATATTATGAAAATACATATCAAAGTATTTATAATTTTGATCATATCTATGTCAGTATATATAGCTGGGGGAGGGGCTCTTGCTGCTGAATCACACCATATTCAGAAATCACAAGAAGATATTAATACCTCACAAGGGTATGATATATATGCAAACATTAGCTCTGATAATGTTGCTACGGTAGAATATGAGAAAAATGGCAGAACCATTGCCCGCCCTCTTGCCACTTTCACAGTTGATGGATATCCTGAGCAATTTGAGGGACCTTCTTTAGATAAAGGTGAAAACTGGTCAGTATCTGTTGATCTGAATAACAGATTCAATGTATCTAAAAGTTCACATCAAGTAGAGGTTGTGACTCTTGACAATAGTTATGACAGGACTATTGAAAAAGAATATGACCTAGAAGATCCAGATATACCTGCAACCCGAATACAGGACGTCGAAGTCATCGAAACGACGTACGACGGCGAACCCACCGCAGCAGTTGACGTGGTCTTCGAAAATCCATCTCCCCGAGGGTATAGCGGGAACGTCTACGCTCATACCCTCCAAACAATTTCGGCGCGAAGCGTTGCAATAGTGCCAGTTAACCAGAACACTACAGTCTCCCGAATCCACCTTCGCGAAGGGCCCGATGAGGAAGTAGAGGGCGAACTCCGCATGACGACAGCCCGGCTCGACGAAGACAAGGGCCTCAGAGATCAAGTCTGGTTCCGCGGCACCGCCGACGGCGAGACGGAGTGGCAACGGGAACCGTACGAGCCCGTCGGCTATCGGAACACCGAGGATTCCTACAGGTACGACACCGATGAAGGATTCCTCGAGTCCAAGGGTATCTCACCAAAACAGGCCGCCGCCGGAGCCGCCCTCGGGATCGGATTTCTGATCTTCCTGTTCCGCGGTCGCAGCAAGTGGTGACAGGTCACTCCTCCTGTTCGCCCTCGATCGCCGCTTCGGACATCCCGTACAGCAGGTAGTACGCCAGCACGCCGGAGAACATGAACAGGTAGTACGCCCACTGCGGGCCGTCGACCAGGTCGAACAGGATCGAGACGATCGTCACCCACGCGATGGCGAACGCGAGGTCCGTCAGCACTTCCCACCGATTCTCGTCGAAGTACTCCGCGATTCGATCGAGTTGGCTCATCGCCCACGCCCCGATTTCGCGCTCGATGACGCCGCCGTTCGATCGACGCACGCTCCGTCGCTGTGGTAGATCTGTCGAGAAGTCTCGCTAAGCATGGTTGGTTCTGACAGGGGGTACGCAGAACGGGGTCAAAAATCTGCGGCACGGAAGTCCGCGCTGCGAGCAGAAGGTGTATGACTGCGGCGTCCCGAGATACCCACATGCGCCGTCGGGATGCGCTGAAGGCGGGCGCCGCAATTGGCGGACTAGCTACTGCTGGCTGCCTCGGGGTCTTCGAGACGGAGTCGGTCTGGCGAAACGCTCCGCTGGTGGACGATCGCCCCGACGCCGTGTACGTGCCGGCGGGCCGTGAGGGGATGGGAACGTACGGCAGCGCGCGCGCCGGGCGGTACGCCGTCGCGCTGCAGTACACGTTCCCCCACCGTTTCTGGACCGTCTCGACGAGGTCGACCAACAAGGTAGAGGTCGGCGAAAAGGACTCGCTACATCTCATGGCGACTATCTGGGACGCCGAAACGGGCTTCGTGTTGCCGGTCGAACCCAGACTGGAACTCCGCCGCGACGGCTCGATCGCCGCGTCGCGGACGCTCTGGACGATGCTCTCCCAGCGGATGGGGTTCCACTACGGCGATAACCTCCAACTCGACGATGAGGGGACGTACGTCGCCGAGATCAGGCTCCTGCCGATGGACGCCGACGCCGTCGGCGAGTTGGCCGGACAGTTCCAATCGGCCGAGACGGTCGAGATGGAGTTCGAGTACGACACCGACGACATCTACGACCTGGAGTACGACCAGATCGACGAATCGCGTCGGGGTGACCGCGGTGCCGTCCCGCTCATGCGACACGGAGGCGGTACTGGCGACGGATCTGACGACGCCGTCGCGGAGCCGATTCCTACGGTGCCGGCGCCCGAGGACCTCCCGGGTCAGTTACTCGGCACGGCCACGAGCGGTGACGCCGCGTTCGCCGCGGCGCTCGTGCCCGCCGGGTCGCGGTTCGGCGACGAGCAGTACCTGCTCGTCTCACCGCGGACGCCGTACAACCGGATCCCCCTTCCGCTGATGGGGCTGTCGGCGACGGTGACGCAGGGCGGTGGCGGTGAACCGGTGTTCGAGGACTCGCTGTCATCGGCGGTCGACGGCCGTGTCGGGATCCACTACGGAGCCACCGTCCCGGACCTGCAGCAAGGTGATTCCGTGACGATCTCGATCGACACGCCGCCACAGGCGTCTCGCCACGACGGCTACGAGACGGCGTTCTTCGAGATGCCGCCGGTTGAGCTCACCCTCGGCGAGTGATCGACAACGGCGATCATGCGTTGGACAACCCAACGACTACCCGTTTGAATGGCCAAACCGACCTTCGAGCTGATCCGGGCCACCTACGGCGACGTACTCTGTCATTAGTACAGCGCCACGCGGGCGATGATTAACTCCCCCACGAGGAGACGAAGGAGCTGGCCGCAAGGTGAGTCTGGAAACACAACCGCTCGCGAGCGGGATGAACTCGTTCCACACCTAGTCCGGGGCCGACGATTTCCTGATCTCGCCGCTCTTGCCGTCTCCCCGGCGCTCGCGGCCCCAAGCGACTTGCAAAGCGTTTTACACGGTCGCCGTCAAACGCCGATACTAATGACTACCGACGAGGCGAACGGCGGGGACGGGCGACAGTCGCCCCCCGTCGTCTACGATCTCGATGCGGACTGTACGCCCGACGACGTCGAGGAGGGGGTTCCCTACCTCGGCACGGTCAACGGCGTCGTCGACTACGGCGTGTTCGTCGATCTCTCGGATTCGGTCTCCGGACTCGTCCACGAGTCCAACCTCAACGGCGAGTACGGCGTCGGCGACGAGTTCGTCGTCGAACTCGACGAGGTGCGAGCCAACGGCGACATCGCGTTCGAGGAGGTCGCGATCGACGAGTACGACGTCGATACCGTCGCTCACGACTACGACCTCGGCGACGTCTCCTCGCTGACCGAGATCCTCGGCGAGACGGTCCACATCGAGGGCCAGATCGTCCAGATCAAGCAGACCGGCGGGCCGACGCTGTTCCACGTCCGCGACGAGACAGGCGTCGTCCCCTGCGCGATTTTCGAGGAGGCCGGCGTCCGGGCGCGGCCCGACGTCGACGTCGACGACTACGTTCGGGTCACCGGGGAACCCGAGCGTCGCGAGGACGCCGTCCAGATCGAGGCCGATTCGTTGACCGTGCTCGAAGGCGAGGACGCCGACGCCGTCGCGGAGCGTCTCGACGCCGCGATCGAGGAACGCGCCGCGCCGCGGGACGTCGACCCGCTCGTCGAGTGGCCCGCCTTCGAGAAGCTCCGGGGCGACCTGGAGTCGGTCGCGCGACTGCTCCGACGGACGGTGCTGGAGGGGCGCCCGATCCGCATCCGGCACCACGCCGACGGCGACGGGATGTGCGCGAGCGTCCCGGTCGAGCTCGCGCTCGAGCGATTCATCGACGAGGTCCACGAGGACCCCGACGCCAAGCGGCACCTGTTCAAGCGCCTGCCGAGCAAGGCGCCGTTCTACGAGATGGAAGACGCCACGCGCGACCTCAACTTCGCGCTGGAGGACCGCGAGCGTCACGGCCAGAAACTCCCTCTTCTCCTGATGCTGGACAACGGCAGCACCGAGGAGGACACGCCGGCCTACGAGACGCTCCGGCACTACGACATCCCGATCGTCGTCGTCGACCACCACCATCCCGACCCCGAGGCGGTCGAACCGCTGCTGACCGAGCACGTCAACCCCTACCTCTACGACGAGGACTACCGGATCACGACGGGCATGATGTGCGTCGAGCTCGCGCGGATGATCTACCCCGGCATGACCGACGAGCTCCGCCACATCCCGGCGGTCGCCGGCATCTCGGATCGCTCGGAAGCCGAGGCGATGCAGGACTACCTCGACCTCGCCCGCGAGGAAGGCTACGACGAGCAGGATCTCAAGGACGTCGGCGAGGCGCTCGACTACGCGGCCCACTGGCTCCGCTACAACTCCGGCCAGCACCTCATCAACGACGTGCTCGACGTCGGCGACGACGCCGACGAGGACCGCCACCGCGAACTCGTCGACACGCTGGCCGAAAAGTCCCGGCGCGACGTCGAGGAGCAGCTCGACGCCGTGCTCCCCCACGTCGAACACGAGGAGCTCTCGAACGGCGCGCACCTCTACCAGATCGACGTCGAGAACTCCGCGCACCGCTTTACTTACCCGGCGCCGGGCAACACGACCGGCGCGGTCCACGACCGCAAGGTCGAGGAGACGGGCGATCCAGTGATCACGATCGGCTACGGCCCGGACTTCGCCGTCCTCCGGAGCGACGGCGTCCGGCTCGACATCCCGACGATGGTCACCGAACTCGACGAGGAGATCGTCGGCGGCGGCATCAGCGGCGGCGGTCACCTCGTCGTCGGCTCGATCAAGTACGTCAAGGGCCGCCGCGAGGAGGTGCTCGACTCGCTGATCGAGAAGATGGCCGAGGCCGACATCGACGAGGAGCTGAGCAGCACGAGTTCGACCGTCTGACCGGCCGGACGCGGGTGCGGTGACGATTTCCTACTCGAACTCCACGCGCCGCCGAGCCGCGGCCACGGCGACGATCATCCCCATCCCGAGCGCGGCGCCGAGGCCGACTGGAAGCCGCTCGATCCCCCCGCGCCAGTCGGCTCTGAAGAGGTCGGCGTAGTACTCGCCCGGTTCCGGGCCTTCGACGACCACCGCCACCTCGCGGTTCTCCCGGAGCGAGTTGTTGTTCCAGTTGACGCTCCCGATCACCGCCGACTCCTCGTCGACGACGACGCCCTTCGCGTGGATCTTCTCGTAGCGTCCGCGCGGGTCCGCCAGCTTGACTCGCAGATCCAGGTCCTCCGCTGCGGCGCGGCGTTCGAGCCAGTCGGCGAGCTTTCGATTCTCCTCCTCGGCGTACCACGCGCTCGACAGCAGAATCCTCACCGAGACGCCGCGGCGCGCCGCGTCGAGCGTGGCGTCGAGCAGCGGGTTGTCGCGGCCGCCGATCGACACCTGCTGGATCAGGATCGAGTCGTTCGCGTCCGCCAGCAGCGCTTCGAGTTCGGACTCGGCGTTGTCGGGCGCGGTGAGTAACCGAACCGCGTCGGCGTCCATCCGTTCGGGTGTGACTCGTCGAGGGAACGATCCGTTCGCCGGCGTGGCGGGCTCGGGATCGACGTCCGTCCGGTACTCCGACCACGGCACGGCGTCGCGCCACCCGACGTCGGCGTCGAACACTTCGCGCAACGACGCCGCGGTATCGGCCCCGTGGACCACGACGCCCCAGCCCCGACTGGAGTGGCCGCCGGTGCCGGCCGGCTTCCAGTTTTCGGTCGTCACGAGCGCTTCGTCGTCGATCACCGCGTACTTCGGGTGGTGGAACCGGTAGCGCGCGCGCTCGCCGCCGATCGCGACGACGTCGATCCCCGCCTCGACGAGGCGATCGAGCGCCCGCACCTGCCGCTCGGTGACGCCGCCGACCGGCTCGGCGTCGACGGCAACCTCGACGCGGACGCCCCGATCGCGGGCGTCGATCAGCGCGTCGGCCACGCGCTGGTCGGAAAACGTGTAGCCCGCGAGCAGCACGCGCTCCTCGGCGCGCTCGATGCGATCGACGGGAAGCTCGGGCGCGTCCGGCAGCGCGAACGCCGTCACGGCGTCTGGCGTCGCCGTCGCGGGCTCGAAGTCGGTCGCGCCGAGCGGCGTCCAGGTGCCGTTCGACGCCGCGGTCGCCTCGCCGTCACTGGCGGCAACACCGCTCGCGCCACCGCGGTCGCGACGCCACAGCTCGCCCTCGGGCGCGCTGTCGTAGGCCGCGGCGTCGACGAGCGTCCCGTTTCGGCGGAGCGCGACGCGCTCGCCGCCGTTGGCGAGTCGAAGGCGGCCCGACAGCGCCGTCACCGCGTCGCCGGTCGTGTTCTGCGCGATGCCGGGGTCGACGCTCGCCGTGACGGTTCCTTGTACGGTCTCGTTCGGCAGGCGCGCGAGGTCGCGGTCGCCGTCGCCCAGCGTCCACCCCGTGAGGTTCGTGGTCGACGGAACGTCGATGACGACGTACTCCCCGTCGTCGCCGTCAGCGACCGGGTTCGGATAGAGGGAGACGATCCGGGGCTGTCGCTCGGCGCCTGCGTCGCTTCGATTCGCCGCGTCGGTCGGGGTGGTCTCGGCGCTTTCGCTCGACGGTGCCGGATCCGCGGCGCCCGCGAGAATTGGCGCACCGACGGCTGTCGCGACGAGCGCGACTGCGACCAGAGCTGCGACGACGCGCGACCGCCGGTCGGACACGAGGGGTCTCGCCGCGCGTTCCTACAAGAAGGTGTGGGCCAGTGAGATTGCGGTTCGACGGGGTCTATCGCTGCAAGGCTTCCGGCGGCCCGCCGGGGAGCTCGTCGCGGTCGTGTGACGCGTCGAAGTCCGGGTCGGGACCGACCGGCACCTTGCCGCCGGGGTTGAGATCCCGGTGGCTCTCGTAGTAGTGGTTCTTGATGTGGTCCATCCGCACCGTCTCGGCGACGCCCGGTAGCTGGTACAGTTCCTTCAGGTAGTTCCAGAGGTTCGGGTAGTCGGTGATCCGCGCGACGTTGCACTTGAAGTGCGTGTGGTACACCTCGTCGAAGCGGATCAGCGTCGTGAACATCGCCACGTCGGCCTCCGTGAGGACGTCGCCGGCGAGGTAGCGCTGGTCGGCCAGCACGTCGTCCCAGCGGTCGAGCGCGCCGAACAGGTCGTCGATCGCGCTCTCGTAGGCCGACTGCGAGGACGCGAAGCCAGCGCGGTAGACGCCGTTGTTGATCGGGTCGTAGATTTCGTCGATGATTCGATCCACCTCGTCGCGGTACCCCTCCGGGTAGAGATCGACGTCGTCGGCGGCGACGTCGTGCATCGCGACGTCGAGCATCCGCATGATCTCCTCGGACTCGTTGTTGACGATGGTCCCGCGCTCTTTGTCCCAGAGCACCGGCACGGTGACGCGCCCGGTGAACTCGGGATCGGCCGCGGTGTACACCTCGCGGAGCTTGTCGGCGCCGTTGACGGTGTCGGGCGTACAGCCCTCCTTCTCGGGTGCGAACTCCCAGCCGTCGACGCGGCGCACCGGGTCGACCACGTCGACCGTGATCGCGTCTTCCAGACCCTTGAGCGCCCGCGTGACGAGCGTCCGGTGGGCCCAGGGACAGGCCCAGCTGACGTACAGGTGATATCGGCCCGACTCGGCCGGGAACTGCGCGTCAGGATCGGCCTCGATCCGGTCGCGGAACGACGTTTCCTGTCGCTGGAACTCCCCCGACTCGTCGGTCGCCCTGTACGCGTTCCGCCGCCACTGCCCGTCGACCAGCGAGTGCATACCTCGATGTTGCCGCCGAAGCCGTTAATACCCGTTGCCGTCGGACAGTTCACCCGGGACGACGCCTGCTATCCTTTCTTCCCCGGCTACACCAGCATATCTCGAACCTATTCTAATAGATAAATTAGAATATCATACCGCGACGAAAAGAGATAATACGTATGGTGTTGAATGGGAAAATATGAACGCGTTCAAAGTCCCGATCAAGCTGCTCCAGCTGTTCAGTTTCAAATCGCTCGTCGGCTTCCTGCTGCTCGTGGTACCGCTGCTCGGGCTGCTAGTGTTCGCCGGGCTGTAAGGTCGGCTTACTCCGACCCCCACTCGTCCTGAAACATCGCGCGGAGCCCCGCGCGCTCCGCGAGTCGCTCGATCGCCGCCGTCGCGACGCCGACGGGCACCCGCGCGTCGAGATGCCAGCCGTTCGAGAGCTCTATCGTCGCGTTCTCCACCGCATCCGCTCTGAGCACCGCGTGCTCGTCGTCCGGCCCCCACGGCGGCGAGAGCGACCCCGTCGGCTCGTCGGCCGGCGCGCCCCGCCCGTCGGCCGCACCGCGATCGAGCAGGTACTCGATCGTCTGCGCGGTCGTCATCGCGGCGCGGGCGTGCCCGACCGCCCACACCGACGTCCGGTCGCCGAACAGCCGGACGACGTACTGGCCGTCCTCGGCCACCGCGGCGCCGAGCGCGTCCGACGGAACGGCGGCGGGACGGCGGGACGACCGCTCGGCGTCGGACCCGTCGTCGATCGCGTCCGATTTCGACCGATCGTCGCCCGCGATTCCTGCGACGCTTTCGAGCGCCCGCTCCGCTTCGGCGTCTAATTCGGCTTCGGGATTCGTCGGCGGTTCCGCCTCGGCGCCCGGCCTCGGTTCGGCCTCGTGATCAGGTGTCGTCCCGGTCCCGTGAGCCGCTGCTGTCCCGGTTTCGGCGGCCGCCGCCGTTTCATTCCTGGTGGACGGGGTGTCATCCTCGGCAGTCGGGGTAGATCGATCGTCGGCGTCTCGATCGCCGTCCTCGCCGCGGAGCGACGCGATCAGCTCGTCGACGAATCGTTCGGTCTCCGAGCGGAGTCGCTCGCCGATGTCGTCGCCCGCTGTCGCGACGAGCCGATCGTGGACGTCGTCGATGACGTCCGCCCGTTCGTCCGCGAGCGCATCGGCCGCCTCGCGACGCCGTCGTCGCTCGTCGCGGATCGACCGTTCGACCGCCTCGCGCGCGTAGTGTTCCACGGCGTCGGCGCGCTCGGGGAGCTCTTCGAGCCGGCACTCGAACCGGTCGAGGGTGGTCTCCTGTTCGTCGCCGTCGGCCGCGACGAACACGAACTCGCGGCCGTTCGTGAGGATGCCGCGGTCGACGCCGGTCGCGAGCAGCCTCCGGCCGAGTCGTTCGGCCTGCTCGCGTCGCAGGTCCGTCGGACGGGCACACGTTTCGACGAGGACGGCGGGCTCGTCGTCGACCAGCAACGCGAAGTCGAGCGTCACCGATCCCTCCGCCGTCGGCACGTCGCGGTCGGCCGCGATCTGGTGGAGTTCCCAGCCCAGTGCGGTCAAGAACGGCTGGACGAGCCGGACCTGCGTGTTTCGCTCGGAGAGCTCCGGCGAGGCGTCGACGAGCTCCCGGGACCGGTCGACGTACGAGCGAAGCGCTCCCGTATCCATCGGCCGACCGTTGGGACGGGGAGGATTAGTAACTGCTGGCGTTCGCGTCGATGCGGCGGACGCGGGTGACGGTCAGACCGGCGCCGGCACTTCGGTGTTCGAGAGGTACGCCGCCATGTCGGTCGTCGTGATCATGCCGATGACGCCCTCCTCGTCGTCGACGACGGGCATGTGGTGAAAGCCGTGCTCGACCATCTGGTCGGCGACGTCCTGGATCGAGTCGCCGGCCTCGGCGGTCGTGACGTCCGTGCTCATGTACCGCTCGACGGTGGTCTCGGCTTTCGGCTTGCTCTTGGCGACGATGTCGACGAAGTCGGTCGTCGTGAGGATTCCCAGCAGGTCGTTGTTCTCGCCGACGACGACGAGCGAGCCGATCTCGTTCGTCAGCATCCGATCCGCGGCGTCCTCGACCAGCGTGTCGGGCGTAACCGTCTCGACGGGCGTCGACATGAGCCGTCCTACGAAAATATCGTCAGTGGTCATTGGTGTCTCGTAGCATAGCCGGGCGCCGGGTATAAGTATGTCGAACGCGGATCGTCGGAATCAATCCGCGACGCCGGCGGAGTTTTCCACGAACGCCCGGTTCGCGACCTCGGCGCTCGAGCCGCACTCGCTCACCACCTGGGGCGTCTCATCGATGCGACGCCGCACCGCGAGCCGCCGGGAGCGGCGCCGAGCGATCGGGAACGGTAGTTCTTTTAGGCGCCGCGGCAACCCGACGACCATGGTGAGGCTCGGACTCGTGGTCGCGGAGTTCAACGCTCCGGTGACCGAGGAGATGGCAGGGGCGGCTCGCGAAGCGGCCGCCGAGCGCGACGCCGAGATCGTCGCCGAGGCGTCGGTGCCCGGCGCGTACGACGCGCCGCTGGCTGCCGACCGGCTCGCGCGTCGCGACGACGTCGACGCCGTGGCGACGGTGGGCGCCATCATCACCGGCGACACCGATCACGACCAAGTGATCGCCGACGCCGCGGCTCGACAGCTCTCCGAGGTGAGCCTCGATCGGGACAAGCCCGTCACACTGGGGATCATCGGTCCCGGCATGAGCGCCGACGAGGCCCGAGCCCGTACCGACAAGGGAGCGATCGCGGTGGAGAGCGCGATCGACCTCGTAACCGAACTGGAGGAACTATAGATGGACTTCGCAGACAGAGTGCAACGAGTGGAACCGAGCGCGACGCTCGCGATCAGTAACCTCGCCTCCGAGCTGGAGGCCGAAGGCGCTGACGTGGTCGACCTGAGCGTCGGCGAACCGGACTTCCCGACGCCAGAGAACGTCGTCCAAGCCGGAAAGGACGCGATGGACGCCGGCCACACCGGCTACACGTCCTCGAACGGTATCCCCGAGCTCAAGGACGCCATCGTGGAGAAACTGCACGGCGACGGGCTGGAGTTCTACGGCGAGGACAACGTCATCGTCACGCCCGGCGCCAAACAGGCGCTGTACGAGACGATCCAGTCGCTGGTCGACGACGGCGACGAGGTCGTCCTGCTGGACCCGGCGTGGGTGTCCTACGAGGCGATGGTGAAGATGGCGGGCGGCGACCTGACCCGCGTCGACACCTCCGACTACGACTTCGACCTCGAACCCGCGCTCGGTGATCTCGAAGCGGCAGTTTCGGACGACACTGAACTGCTCGTCGTCAACTCGCCGGGCAACCCGACCGGCTCGGTGTACTCCGACGACGCGCTGGAAGGCGTCCGCGATCTCGCCGTCGAGCACGACGTCACCGTGATCAGCGACGAGATCTACAAGGAGATCACCTACGACGCCGAGCCGACGAGTCTCGGCACGTTCGAGGGGATGGCCGAGCGCACCGTCACGATCAACGGCTTCTCGAAGGCCTACTCGATGACCGGCTGGCGGCTGGGCTACATCGCCGCCCCCGAAGAACTGATCGACCAGGCCGGCAAACTTCACTCCCACTCCGTGTCGTGCGCCGTCAACTTCGTCCAGCACGCCGGCGTCGAAGCTCTGGAGAACACCGACGAGGCCGTCGACGAGATGGTCGAGGCGTTCCGCGAGCGCCGGGACTTCCTGATCGATCTGCTCGCCGAGCGCGGCGTCGACGTCGCCGAGCCCTCCGGCGCGTTCTACATGATGGTGCCCGTCGACGAGGACTGCGCTGCCCTGGAAGGGCAGCGTTTGGGAGACGGGGAACCCGTCGACCAGGCGTGGTGCGAGGGCGCCATCGAGGACGCCCACGTCGCGACCGTTCCGGGCAGCGCGTTCGGCACGCCCGGCTACGCGCGCATCTCCTACGCCAACAGCAAGGAGCGCATCGAGGAGGCCGTCGAGCGACTCGACGCCGAAGGTTACTTCTAAAGTCCTCGTCGGACCGGCTAATCGCTCCCGGCCGGGACCCCGCGACCGGTCGACATTCGCTCGCGATACCCGGCGCTCGTCCGCGAACCGACGCGATGAGAAAGGTTCAAGAGCGCGGACGAGCGCTCCCCGAACATGGACGGAGCGCTGATGGGAGCAGGGTTCTTTCTGCTGGTGCTGGCCGGCAACTCGCTTCTGCGCTCGGACGAACGCGTCGAGGTGACGAAGGGCGTCGACGAACTGACCCGACCCGCGGATCTCCGCGCACAGTTACACCCCGCGGTCCGCGACGTCGTGCGCGAGGTTACGGCGCACCACGAGCGGGCGGACGGGCAGTGCGATTCCTGCGGCGCCGAAAACGAGCCGTTCGCCACCTACTGCCGCTCGTGCGCCGCTCGACTGGGGCCCTGAACGGCTCCGCAAGTCGGCCTCGCGATCGGCCGTTCCACCGCGTTCGCGGTCCCGCTCCTTCTCCGTTCGTTCCCGTTAGAGAGCGTCGCCCGCGCAGAGAACCGCCGCGCCATCGAACCGGGCGCCGGAGAACGTGCTCTCGACCGGGGACCGTCGACGTCGCCCGCCGGAGCGCCGCGGCGACGGAGGCGGCGTGAATCCGAAGCCGAATCTAGGCAAACTAAACTTAAGATAGCTATCTGTTTCCTAATTGTCGGCATCAGAGTATACGTGTCAATGTGATTTATGCCGAAAAATGCGACATCTGAACACGTTATGCGGTGCCACATCGATCGATTGGGAACGGAGTCGGACTCGCCCGCGGACTGCGTGAGATCGAGGTGGATCTATGGTTGACCTGCAAGACCCGCTCATCCTCGCGATGGCCGGCTACTTCCTGCTGACGCTGATCGTCGGCGTCTGGTACGGCCGCGGCGCCGGCGACGGGTACGTGCAGTTCACGCTGGCCGGCCGGGACCTGAGCCTGCCGGTGTACATGATGACCTACTTCGCCACGTTCGCCGGCGGCGGACTGACGATGGGCATCGCCCAGCGGGCGTTCATCGAGGGGATCAGCGCCCAGTGGTACGCGATGACCCAGGGGCTGGCGTGGATGACGATGACGATCTTCATCGGGTACATCTACACGTTCGAGGTCGTCAGCGTCCCCGAGCTCCTCGGCCGGGTGTACGGCGAGTACACGAAGTACTTCGCCGGCGCGTTCACGGTGATGGGCCAGGTCGCGCTGACGGCCGGCCAGACCATCGGTATGGCGTCGGTGCTCTCGGTCGTGCTGGACGTCGACCTCTCGATCGCGTTCTGGGTGAGCGTCGCCGTGTTCGTCAGCCTGACCGCGTACGGGGGGATGAACACCGTCGCGTACACCGACACGCTGCACGGCGTCATCATCATCCTGGGGATGGCGATCGCGATCCCGGCGGCGGTGATGAACGTCGGCGGCGTGGGAGCGATCACCGCCGAGGCGCCCCAGGGCCACACGAACTGGTTCGGCGTCGGACTGATCCAGATCGGCACCTGGTACCTGATGTACATCACCGTCGCGGGCGCCCAGCAACAGATGCTCCAGCGCACGTGGTCGGCGGGGAGCCGGAAGATCGCGATGATGGGGACGTTCCTCGCGGGCGCCGTCATCACCGGTTACGGCGTCCTCACCGCCACCGCGGGGATGATCGCCAACACGCAGGGCGCCGAGATCGAGTCGGGAATGGCGTTCGCGTGGACGATCACCAACACGCTCCCCGACGCGGTCGCCGGCCTGCTGCTGGCCGCCGCCGTCTCGTCGGTCATCACGGGTGCGGACTCGTTTCTGCTGGCGGGCGCGACGAGTTTCATCAACGATCTCTACCTCCCGCTCCGCGGGGGCCAGGATGAACTCTCCGACGATCACCTCGTGCTCGTCACGCGGCTGACGATCATCGGCTTCGGCGTCGGCGCCGCCCTGATCGCGCTCAGCGGCATCGAGATCATCGTGATCAACACCCTCGGCATGGGAATCATGTCGGTGCTGTTCGCGGGGCTAGTGATGATGCTGTGGGACGGGACGGTCCGCGAGTCGGGCCTCCCCGCGTTCGTCGTCGGCGGCGTCGTGTTCGTCATCTGGGAGTTCTACCTGGGATCCCCCGAGTTCTTCGGACAGGGGCGGGTCGAACCCGCCGTTCCCGCGACGGCCGCGGCGATACTGACGATCGTCGTGGTGAGTCTCCTCTACGACGGCGAGCGATTCGACACCGACGAGGTCCGCAGAATCGCGAGCCGCGACATGGATCGGCTCACCGCCGAGGAGATCCGGGCCGACGACGACTGATCGCCCCGGTTCGGGGGCTACACCATCAGGTACGCTCCGACCGGGAGCAACACGACGCCGAGGGCCGCTTTCAGTCGCTCGGGATCGACGCGGTGGGCGATCACCCACCCGGCGATCGCTCCGATAGCGAGCGGGACGCCGACGATCAGCGCGTACACCGGCGAGACCGCGCCGTAGCTGAGATAGCCGAGTCCGGCGAACCCGGAGATGAAGATGGCCTGCACCTGCGCGACGCCGACGGCCAGCAGCACGGGCGTTCCGAGGACGACCAGCGCCGGCACCGCGAGGACCGGTCCGCCGACACCGACGAGCCCCGCCGCGGCGCCGAGCCCGAGGCCCAGCGCGCCGAGGAGGAGCCGGTCGCGGCCGCGGTGCGCGTCGACGGCCACGACCGGCTCGAGGTCGCGACGCTGGCGGTACAGCAGCGTGGCGCCCGTCGCGGCCGCGACGCCGCCCAGCAGCACGCCGAACAGCTCCCGCGATACGGCGGCGTTCAGGCGAGCGCCGGCTAGCGCACCAAGCACGCTCGTCGCGCTGAGTATCGCCGCCAGCGCCCGGCCCTCTCCGCCGAGCAGTTCTCCCGACCGCGCGTAGCCGACGGCGCCCACGACCCCGACGCCGACGAACGTGACGTGGGCCGTTCCGGCGACCTCGGCGGACGACAGCGGCGTCAGCGCGTACAGTGCGATCGTGGCGAAGATGCCGCCCGGCCCGATCGTGGTGCAGCCGACGCCGGACGCCAGCGCGACCGCGACCAGAACGACCAGCAAGCCGAGCGGCGGTACCTGAGTCACCGTACCGATAATTGGCACCTCCGGCGTGATCAACCCGCGGCGTCGCGCCGCATCGACGCCGTTCGAGGACCGGCCGGCGCCGTCGATCCGCGAACCGGTGTGGTTTTTCCGGTTCGCCGACGAGGCACGCCTACGCTCGATGTCCCGCCTCCCGTCGCTGCGCCGACTCGGTCGGTTCGACGTTCTCGTCCTGACGTCGCTGCTGTGGTTTCTCGCCAAGTTCCTGCGCTATGCGTTCCCGCCGCTGTTCGGCTCGCTCCAGACGGTCTACGGCGTCTCGAACGCCACCCTCGGGACCGCCTTCACCGGGTTCATGCTGGCCTACGCAGCGATGCAGTTTCCCGCTGGCCTACTCGCAGATCGGTTCGGCTCGGTCCGCGTGATCACGGCCGGCGCGCTCGTCGCGATCGGCGCCGCACTCGTGGTGGTCGTCGATTCGCCCTTCGCCGTTCTCGTGCTCGCGATGGTCGTCATGGGCGCGGGGACGGGCGTCCACAAGACCGTCGCCGTCGAGTTGCTCTCCCGGACCTACCCCGCCCGGACGGGCCGCGCGCTGGGGATCTTCGACACGTTCGGGACGTTCGGCGGCGTCGTCGCGCCGGCCGGCGTGGTCCTGTTTGCGGGGCTGCCGGGCGTGTTCGGCGCCGGCTGGCGGACGCTGTTTCTGGTCGCCGCCGGCTGCGGGCTCGCGGCGACCGCGCTGTTCGCGGTGCGGACGCCGACGCGTCTCGGGAGCGACGCGGGGGACGCCGCTGCGGAACGTGGTGACGCGGGGGATGCCGGTGCGGAACGTGGCGACGCGGGGGACGCCGCTGCTGGGAGTGCCAACCCCGATGGTGGGGATGCTGCCGACGGCGCCGCGCTTCCCGACGATATCCGACGGTACGCCGGCCTGTTCCGCGACCGCCGGTTCGCCGCGTTCGTCGCGGTGACGATCCTCTTTTCGTTCACGTACAACGGGCTGGTCGCGTTCCTGCCGCTGTATCTCACCGCCGAAGCCGGCGTGAGCGAGGCGACCGCGGGCGCGCTCTACAGCGCGCTGTTCGCGGTGTCGCTCGTCCAGATGGTCTCGGGCGAGGCCAGCGACCGCCTCGGCGCTCTGCCCGTGATCGTCGCCGCGCTCTCCCTGTCGACGGCGTCGCTGCTCGCCCTGTTGACGCTGTCGGGTGCCGTTGGGGCGCTCGGAATCGGCGCCGCGGTGATCTCGCTCGGCCTCGGCTCCCACGCGTTTCGCCCGGTCCGGGGTGCCTACCTGATGGCGATCGTTCCCGACTCGATGGCCGGTGGCGGGTTCGGCGCGGTCCGCGCGCTGTTGATGGGCGCCGGCGCGATCTCGCCGGCGATCGTCGGGTATCTCTCGGAGGCCGCCGACTTCCGGGTCGCGTTCGGGTTGCTCGGCGCGACGCTCGTCGCGGCGACGGCGCTGGCGGCGCTGCTGTGGATATTCGATTGACGGCGCGAAAATCGGCGAAACCTACTCGCGCTCTTCGAGAATCCGGTCGATGATCCGGCCCGTCGAGAGCAACTCCCCCTCGAACTCGGGGTCGCGCGCCGACGCCCGGCGCACCTCGCAGTCGATGCCGCGCCGGTCCAGTTCCTCGGCGATGGCGTCGTCGTCGTGGTGCTGGTCGTGGCCCAGCGCGATCACGTCGGGATCGATCTCCTCGATCGGCGCGAAGATGTCCTCGGGGTGGCCGATGCGGGCGACGTCGACCATTTCCAGGGCGTCGACCATCGCGACGCGCTGGCGATCGGGCAGGATCGGCGGTTCCTTGTGGGTGACGTTCGCGCGCCGCGCGACGATCACGACGAGCCGGTCGCCCATCGCGGCGGCGTCCCGCAGGTAGTGGACGTGGCCCGGATGCAGGATGTCGAACGTCCCCTGCGCGACGACCGTCACCATCCTCGCCCTCCGTCGTACTCCTCGTCGCGCAGCTCCTCGTCGATGTCGTGCTGGTCGAAGTGGAAGAACTCCTCGGCGTCCGGCAGCTCGACGTCGATCACCTCCAGCTCGCGGGGCTCGCCCTGCGGGTCGAACGCCTGCCAGTCCTCGCGGCCGTACGGCGCGCCGATGATGATGTGAGCGTCGCCGCGGTTGAACGTCCCCAGGTCCTCCTGGCTCGGCCGGAGGACGCCGTTGGGATGGGAGTGAACCGACCCGAGCGAGTGCCTGTCGTTGGGAACCATGTTCGTCTTGACCGTCGCGCTGACGCTGTTCGACTCGGTGCCCGGGATGACGAGCACGTCCGTGATCACCATCCCGTCCCGGCCGAGCCCCAGCTCGCCCGCCTCGGTCCCCCGCAGCATACCCATGTACTCGTTCGGGTGGGTGTCTTCGGAGGCCTGCAGCGCGAACTCCAGGGTCTCCTCGGCGATGCCGAGGACGTCGTTCGACCGGAACAGCGAATCGAACAGGCCCATGCCATACACTCGCCGGGTCGCGATGCTAAACGTTCCGGAAGCGGGCCCGAGCTATTTTGCTGCTAGGTTGATGAGCGGGGGCGTGGTAGTCCGGCGTATCGGGGGTCAGAGTGGCCGTGCAGAGAGGGCGACGCGGACCAGGGGGATCGCGCGCACGAACGATCGGTTCGGCGAGCCGAGACGCCGAACTCCGATACGGAGCGACCGACCGTGAGTGACGACGACCGCACGACGACGAGCGACGACCGCACGACGACGAGTGACGACGGCCGCGTTACAACGCGGAGACAGCTCCTGCGAGCCGCGGTCAACGGCAGCGTGGCGACGGGGATCGCGGCGCTGTCGCCGATCGACGACGTGCTCGCCGCCGGCGACGACGCCGTCACGATCACCTACGCGTACGCTCGCGAGGACCCGGCCGACCCGGCGACGCTGCGCCCGCGGACGAAGACGGTCCCTGGCGACTGGTACCGCGCGGTCGCCGGCGCGTTCGACGTCCACGACCGGCTCGTCGACGTCGACGTTCCGGGACTGCTCGGGAGCGCAGTCGTGCCGGGGAGCTACGACGCGCCGATGGCGTCGATCGCGGTCGACGTGCTGCCCGACGCCGAGTCGGTGCTGACCGATGGGGTCCCCGAACTGCTCCGGAGCGTCGAGTTCGTCACCAACGTCGTCGAAGGGCTCGATCCGCCGGGCGACGCGAATGCGGACGAAACCATCGAATACGTCGACCGGCTGCCCCTGCCGAACGTCCCCGGCGGCGTCCCCTGCGGCCACGGCGACTCGCTCGGCACGCTCTCGCCCTCGCTGTTCGACGAGGACGGGCGGCGCTACTTCGTCACGTCGAACCACCTGTTCGGGAAGACTGACGAGGCGGCCGAGACGTCTGAGGAATCGTCCGACGGTTCGGAGGGGTCGGAGCAGTCGTCCGACGGATCGGACGAACACTCCGACAAATCGTTGCTGGTGTACGTCGACGAGGAGTCCGAGCGGGTGGCGGGCCGCGTCGACGACCGGTTCCCGAAGCAGGACTTCGTTCTGGCGCGTCCGACCGACGAGCTGCGGCCGACGAACGCCGTCGCGGCGCCCGGCCCCTCGACCGTCGCGGGACAGTTCACCCGGATCGGCCTGGCAGACCTCGCGGCGCGCGGCGAGCCGCTGCGGAAGGTCGGCGCACGGACGGGCTTCACCGAGGGGCAGATCCACGGCGTCGACGGCGTCACCTGCTACGCGGGCGACCGGTGTCGGAGGGGTCAGCTCCGCTGGGGCAGCGAGTCGACGTTCGACGACGGCGACAGCGGCTCGGTCAACTTCCGGCCCGATCCCGAGCGGCCGGACGAGCGGGTCCTCGTCGGCGCGCTCAACAACGCCCGGACGTGGTGGCCGGGACAGAACTTCACCTGGGGGACCGCCGCGTACCAGATGACCGCGGTCAACGGCGTCCGCTTCTGATGGCGGGCGACGACGGCGCGGCGCGCGGCCTCGTCGGCTTTCTCGCGGCCAACCGCCGCCGGATCCTCGTCGACGTCCTCGCGATCGCGGTCTGGGTGGTGCTGCTGCTCGGCGTCGTCACGCGACTGGGCTGGCCGCGCTGGGTGTACTACCCGCTGGCGTTCGCCGGCGCGGTCGCGTACACGTTCGCGGTCGGCTCGTGGCGTCGGCCCGGAGAGGGCGAGTGACCGTTCGGCTGGGCGGACTCCGGGGTGGGACCGCCCGCTCGCAGCGGCGTCTCGTCCGCGAAAAATATCAACTGACGGTATCAATCGGCTGCGTCGATTCCCGAACCGGGTGCCGAGATAACCCACCCTTACGACAGTCCCCCGGCCGATAGGCGACGTATAGCTAACAGGTCTGACGCGGAAGGGCCGAGCATGGTACTCGACTCTGTCGTCGCGTCCGTGGTCAGTCTGCAAGCCGGCGGGTTCGAGGGCTCCATCCTCGCGTCGATCGTCGTGTTCGTGGTGAGCCTGCTGATCGGCGGCCTGGGCATCTACGTGGGCGCGAAGGTGATCGTCGACGTCGAGGACTACACGTACGCGATCGGCACGGCGCTGATCGGCGGGCTGCTCTGGGGGATCATCGAGTTCTTCGTCCCGCTGATCGGCGGCATCCTCGCCTTTATCGCGTACCTGTGGATCGTCAACCGCCGCTACCCCGGCGGCTGGATCGAGGCGATCCTGATCACGCTGGTCGCGTGGCTCGCGGTGGTCGTCGTGTTCATCGTGCTCTCGCTGCTGATCCCCGGCATCGAGGGCATCGGCGCCTACGGCGTCCCGACGTGACGCCGCAGCGAGCCGTTGCCGTCCAGCTCCGATCGCTCACCGGTCGGTCGTCCAGCCGAGCTCGTCGTACACCAGATCGAGCGCCCGGTCGGTCTCTCCGACGGAACCGAGATACCCCCCGCCGGTCCCCGCTTTCGCCGCTTTCGCGGCGCGCCCGGTCAGCACGGCCGGCCCGATCTGGGCCACGGCGCCGTCGCCGACGCTGACGACCCAGCCGGCGGCGTCGAAGCTGAACTGCTCCGCTCGCGGCGGAAACAGCGCTTCGCCCGTCTCCCCGCTCTCACGCTCGCGCTCGTGCTCGACGAGGCGGACGACGCTCTCGGCGACGGCCCTGGCCTCCCGGACCGCGGCCTGCGCGCTCGCTGGTACCGGCTCGCCGTCGGCGTCGACGACGCGCGCGGCGTCGCCCAGCACGAACGTCCGCTCGGCGATGCGCAGGTCGCCCCGGACGCTCGGACGCTCGCCGTCGAGCGCGGCGGGGCCGGCGATGCCGCCGGTCCAGACGAACTGCTCGCACGCGAGCTCCTCGCCGCCGGCCAGCGCGACCGACTCCTCGCTCGCGCTCTCGACGACGGCGTCGGTGCGGACGCGGACGCCCCGATCGCGCAGCGCCCGCTCGATGGCGTCCTGAAACGCGGCGTCGAACCCGGGCGCGACGGCCGATTTCTGTTCGAGCAGCAGGAGCTCGGGCCCGGCGTCGACGCTCCCGAGTTCCTCCCGGGCGAGCGCGGCGAGTTCGCCGGCGACCTGCACGCCCGACAGCCCCGCGCCGCCCACGATAATCCGGCCGTCGGGCCGCTCCAGCGCGTCGAGGTAGTCGGCCCGGATCGCCTCGGCGTCGGGCAGGCGCTTGAGCGGCTGGCCGTGCTCGGCGACGCCCGGAAGCCCGTAATCCGCCGTCTCCGCGCCGAGACACACCGCGCAGACGTCGTACTCGATCCGATCGCCGTCCGCGAGGCTGACGACCCGCTCGTCGGCGTCGATCCCGGTCACCGCGGCGGTCTCGACGTCGGCGCGGTAGGTCACGTCGGACAGCGGGATCGAGATCTCGTCGACGATCGCGGGGCGCCGGATCGCGCGGTGGAGCTCGTGCTGGACGAGGTGCTCGCCGGTGTCGTCGACGAGCAGGAGCTCGACGTCGTCCGGCAGTCGGTCTTCGAGGCGCCTGGTGAGCGCGACGCCGGCGTAGCCGCCGCCGAGGACGAGGACTCGCATACGTCACCGTTCGGCGCTGCGGAGAAAAACCTGTCCGCGAGCGGTTCGGGTCTCGTCGTGCCGGCCGCCGCCGATCAGGCCTTCACCGGCGCCTTGCGCTCGACGCGGCGCTTCAGCGCCGCGTTCATCGCGTCGAAGCCGCGCTGGATCGCGCCTTCGCGGAGCAAGAGCGGCACGAGGACGCCCCCGAACACCTCGTGCTGGCGGAACCGGGTCCGCTCGCCGTCGGCCAGCGGCTCCAGGTGAAACGAGTGACGTCCGTCGAACAGGTGGGGGAGCCCGACCCGACCGAGCCACGCGAGCCGCCGCGGTTCCTCCACGACCGTAACTTTCGGTGTGAAGGTGAACTCTCTCGCGCCGGGCGGTTCGATCTTGATCGTCAGGCGGTGGCCGACGCGCGCCTCGCCGCTCGCCCGCGGGATAAACGGGTTCCACTCGACGTACTCCTCGAAGTCGATCAGCTCCTCCCAGACCCGCTCGGGCGGGGCGTCGATCTCAATCGCCGACTCGATCGTCCGCATCGCGTAGAACGCCGACGCCGGGAGAAAAGTACGACGGGGGTCGCGAACGGCGGTGCCACGCCGTCGGGAGCGATCGGTCGACCTCGCGCTCGCCGCCGCTCAGAACAGCGCCTCGTCCTCGTCGAGGATCCGCGCCGGACCGCCGACTTCCCAGATCGCCGTCTCGACGCCGCAGTTCTCGACGACCTCGGCGACGCGCTCGGCGTGCTCGTCCGGCGTATTGACGTAGACGCTCGCGCCCGTGTCGGTCGAGAAGTACGCCGGGATCCCCTCCTCGTCGCGGAGCTTCCGGACGGCGTCGAAGATCTTCAGCGTCGCGGGCTTCCAGTACACCCAGCCGGCGGGGCCGGTCATCGTCGTCGCCGCGAGCGACAGCGAGTCGTGCTCGGCGAGCTCGAACGTGTCCTCGAAGTCGCCCTCGCGGAGCGAGTCCCGCATCGACTGGATCTGCTCGTGCATGTGGGCCATCCGGGCCTGGAACATGTGGCTGTCCGCGGCTTCCTGATGAGCCTGCTCGGTCTCCTTGTACGCCGGGACGAGCCCGACGACGATCTTCATGTCGTCCTCGAGGTCGGTCTCGATGCGCTCTGAGCGGCAGTCCTCGTCGTTCATGCCCGCGTAGAGGTGGGAGTACGCGCCGGTCACCGCCCGCGCGGCCGACGCCGACCCGCGCCGGGCGATCGTCGAGATCTCGGGGCGCGTCCAGTCGAGTTCGGCGGCCTTCGCCAGCGCCATCGCCGCCGCGGCGAATCCCGACGCCGACGACCCCAGCCCGACGTTCGTCGGGAAGCTGTTCTCGCTCTCCAGGCGGACGCCGTACACCGAGTGGGCGGCGTCGGACTGCGAGCGGACGTGCTCGACGACCCGCTCGACGCGCTCGGCGGCCCGTCCCTCCAGCTCCTCGCCGTCGACGACGTAGACGTCCTCCTCGCGGTCGAAGTCGAACTCGACGGTCGTCTTCGTGTGGCTCGGCGCCGTGCAGACGCTGATGCTGTCGTGGTAGGGCAGCCGCATCTGCTCGTCGCGCATGCCGTGGTACTTCACGAGCCCTTGGATCGGGTGGGCCATCGCGGTGGCTTTCATACCACCATGGCGTAGTGATTCGCGCTTAAATGTGCCGGATGTTCCGGTCCGCGGCGGATGGCTTCCGTCAGCGCGCGGAAAACGAGGTACGTCGTCAGTCGGAGGTGCGCGGTCGATCGGCTGCTCGCTACCGGGTCGTCACCGCGCCTGTCGGGCGTCGGCGCGATCGATGCCGCCGTCGGGCGTCGTCGCGGGGCCGAGCTTGTACAGCGCGTAGGCCAGCCAGACCAGCAGCCCCAGCAGCACCAGCCCGATCCGCAGATCGACCGGGATCAGCGGCGTCGCGACGGTCGTGCCCTCCTCGACGACGGGCGCGGCCGGCGCGTCGGCGAGCGTGTTGATCAGTCCGAGCACGACGGTCCCCAGCAGGATGGGGATACCGCCGCCGAGCATGGCGATTCTGTCGGCCGTGGTGAGTTCGGTTTCGGTCATTGTCGTGTTAGATCATGTAGCGCAGCCACGCGTTGTTCTCGGCGAACTCGGTCTCGACGAGCCAGCCGTCGATGCCCATGACCCGTCCCGCGGCGAACACGATCAGGGTCACGAACAGCAGCAGACCCATCAGGTCGCCGTTTACCAGGCCGTTGGCGAACCCGGCGTTCCCGACGTAGAAGAACACCATCAGGAACGTCCCGAAGAACGCGGCCAGCCGGGTCAGGCAGCCCACCAGCAGGCCGAGCCCGATCAGCGTCTCGCCCATCGGGATCATCAGGTTCGGCAGCCACGCGGCGTTCTGGGCGAACCAGTTGGTGATCGGGTGGATCAGCGTCCCCTCGGTGGCGTACTGCATCCAGCCGGTCGCGTCCATCATCAGGCCGCCCTCCATCAGCTTCGTGATCCCGGCGTGGAACATCCAGTAGCCGGTGAGCAGCCGTAGCATTACCATCCAGTAGCCGCCCCATCCGCCGTCGACGTCGAGCGCGAGCCCGCGGCCGAACAGGTCGCCCCCGGCGCGCTCAGTGTTGGTTGCCATCTGTGTCACCTCACATCTACAGGTTGGACGGTTGGATACCTAAACCCCGAAACCGGTTCCCAGGTGATGAAAAACGCGGCTAACGGGCCCCGAGCGTCGACGGAGCGGCGGTTTCGGACCGCCGGTCCGCACGGAGCAGCCGCTATCGGAGTGCGACGGCGTTCCGTCGACGGCCGCCGCCGCGTCGCGTCGTCTGGCCGTTCGTATGGCGGATACTCAAGTAGGTCTGGCCCCGATGATATTCGGGGCGTCTGCCGGCTCCCGTGGACGCCGCCCCTGTCCGTCGTCCGCACCGGAACCGAACGGCTGAAACGACCGCGGTCGCATGCGCAGGTATGGGAACGCCGCTGGACACGCGCGACGCGCAGGCGGAGGAAGTAATCGATCGCCTGATGGAGGAGTACCCCGACAGCACCATCTCGCTGCGGTACTCCAGCCGGCTGGAGCTGCTGATCGCCGTGATCCTCTCCGCGCAGTGCACCGACGAGCGGGTCAACAAGGAAACCGAGCACCTCTTCGAGAAGTACGACGGGGCCGAGGACTACGCCGAGGCCGACGAGGAAGAGCTCGCCGAGGACCTGAACTCGATCACCTACTACAATAGCAAAGCGGACTACATCAAAAGCTCCTGCACCGCGATCGTCGAGGAACACGGCGGCGAGGTGCCCGACACCATGGACGAACTGACCGAGCTCAAGGGGGTCGGCCGCAAGACCGCGAACGTCGTCCTCCAGCACGGCCACGACGTCGTCGAGGGGATCGTCGTCGACACGCACGTCCAGCGCATCTCGCGGCGGCTCGGCCTCACCGAGGAGGAACGCCCCGAGGCGATCGAGCCCGACCTGATGGAGATCGTCCCCGAGAAACACTGGCAGCAGTACACTCACCTCCTGATCGACCACGGGCGCGCGACCTGCACCGCGCGGAACCCCGACTGCGCCGACTGCGTGCTGGCCGACATCTGCCCCTCGGAGAAGGGCGACGGCGACGTCGACCTCGCGAGCGGCGAGGCCTGGTAGGCGCTTTTCGCTCGCGCTCGGTGACCTGATCGCGGCGCGGTTTCGATGCCCGACTCTCGTTCTACCGCGGTAGTGACGGCATCCCGCAGCGGCAGCGTCGTCATCTCGCAGTGTCGCAGTGGCATCCCGGAGCCGCAACGGTGGCATCCTGCAGCGGCGTCAACGGCGTCCGGACGACGGCCGCCGATCTCGGTCTGTCGAGCGACCGCGACGGTCGACCAAGATCCATTGGCCCAGTCCCTTTAGGCGTGGACGACCCATCTTGATGCGGAGGAGACCTATGTCTGACAACGATCCGCGGGAGGCCGAGCACGTCGACGAGGAGAACCCGCACGAACCGGACGTGGATCTCGAAAACGCGGAGGACGAGGAGGATGGCAAACCACAGCAGGCTCGCGACGACGAGGAGCTGACCGAGGAAGAGAAGGAGGCTCGGCAGGACGCCGACGAGCAGGAGGCCGAGGAGACCCGCGACTGGGCCGATGACCACGAGGAGGACGCCCGCGAGCAGGAGAACCCGGACAACCACCGGGACGAGCCGCCGTTCGAGAGCTGACGATCCGGGCCGCCTTTTTCAGGGGAGATAGCGCGCCAGCACCAGGTACTCGTACGCGAACCGGACCATCCCGACGACGTACGCGAGCAGCCAGAACAGCAGGTAGCCAAAGACGCCGATGCGGAGCCGCCAGCGCCAGGCGCTCATGTGCTCGTGGAGTTCGTTGATGTCGACGTCCTCGTCGGGATCCCGGTACAGGTCCGACTGCCACTTCACCTGGAAGATGCGGACGATCCCCGTCAGCGCGACCAGCAGGAGCGCGTACGCCTGCAGCCCGAAGAAGATGTGGACCGCGAGCATCGGCCCCCACTGGTCGAACGCGCGCGGGATCATCCACGCCACCATCGGGACCGTCGTCAGCGCCAGCGCGACCGCGATGTACTTGAGGTGGTGGATCAGCACGTCCCACGTCACCGTCTCGGCGTCGATGACGATCCACGCGCCGTACAGGTACAGCGGGAAGCTCGCGGTCACGAGCACCGCGACGATCGCCGCGGTGAGCATCTCGGCCATCGTCGGGAGTTAGGACAACCGGCGGTTAAAGCACGCGAAACGTTCCCGGTCGGCGGGAACGGTCGCGAGCGTCCCGCTCGCTTTTGCGGGCGGCCGTCACAACTGTTCGACGCCAACCGTCACGCTAACGGGGGCGGCGTTCCTACTCACGCCCAATGAGCGAGTCCTCCGACGAGCGTGTTGGCGACGATCGACCGGAGACGGAGTCCGACGCGGTCGACCCCGAGGAGTCGGAGCCCGATGCGGCCGATCCCGAGGAGTCGGAGGGCCAGTCCGTCGAGGAACTGCGCGCCCAGGTCGAACGGAAGTACGACTTCGATGACTTCGGCCCCGCGGACATGGCCGAGATGTCGGTCGACGAGTGGGAGGCGGCGTTCGACGACGAGAGCTGGGTCACCGGCGAGGAACTGATCTCGCGCATCGAACAGGACCTGCAGCGGCGCGTCACCGAGCGGGAGGTGTTCGCGGTGATCGAGCGCGTGCGCGACGGCGAGGACGAACTCCTGTTGGCGTATTCTGACGCCGACTACGCGCTGATCTACCCCGACGGCACGGTCGAAGGAACCGGAACGGTGCTCCGCGACGTCAAGCCGACCGTCGCGCTGTGCTCGATGCCGGAGTACGAGCCCGACCCGGCGCCGGAGGGCGACTTCCTGCTACCGCATCCCGACGAGGTCCCCGAGCAGAGCGACGAGCGGGGGAACCTGATGCTCCAGTTCGTCGCGGCCGCCCAGTTGCTGGCGGGGCTGGGACTACTCGGCGCGTCGGTGTACTACGTGGCCGTCGGCGGCGCCCAGCCGGGCACCTCGATGATCACCGGCGTCGCCGGGCTGGGATTTCTGGGAATCGCCGTGTTCCTGTTCGTGACCGTCGCGAACGCGCGGCTCTCGGATCGGTTCCGCGCCGAGGAGTACCGCGAGCGGCTCCGCTCCGTCGGCCTCGAGGACGGCGAGCGCCCCGACTTCCTCCCGATCGACGCGTCTGGTGACGCCGACGCCGTCCTCGAACTCGCCGAGACCGGGGACGAACGGTCCGAATAGCCGAACCGAGACGGCGTCATCGGTGGGTTTAAGCGAACTCACCCCTGACCAATTCGTGTATGAACAGGCGGGACTTTATGAAGACGGCCAGCGGCGTTTCCGCTGCCGCAGCGGCCGCAGGCGCCGCGGGCTCGTCCGCCGCGGCTCAGGACGCGCCGGCCCTCCAGGAGGGGGGCAACGAGTCCGGCGGCAATCAGTCCGGCGGCGGGAACGAATCGGGCGCCGGTAACGAGTCGGGCGCGGGGAACCAGTCGGGCGGTGGCGGCGGCACGACACACGAAGTCGTGGTCGGTCCCGGCGGCGACCTCGTGTTCGATCCGGCCGAGGTGACGATCGCGCCGGGCGACACCGTCCGCTGGGTCTGGGACTCGGACAACCACAACATCGCGCCCGGGAGCACCCCCGACGGCGCCGAGTGGGAGGGCCACCCCGAGATCGCCAACTCCGGCACCGAGTACACTCACACGTTCGAGACGACCGGCACGTTCGAGTACGTCTGCGAGCCCCACGTCGCATCGGGCATGGAAGGGTCGGTCGTCGTCCAGGAGGGCGGCGGTGGCGGCGGTGGCGGCGGCGCTGCCGCGGAGTTCGATCCCCACAATATCGGCGTCCCGATGCAGAAGCACTACATCGGGGCCGCCACGTTCCTCGCCATCTTCGCGACCATCGGGTTCACGTTCTACCTGCTGAAGTACGGCGAGTCGGCCAACACCAGCTACCCCAACAAGAAAGACTGAACGATGTCATCCACCGGAAGCACCTACGGCGACATTCACCGCTACGAGCCGCCCCGCGAGAGCACTGCCGCGGCCATCGCCATCGTCCTGCTGACGATCATCGAGATCGTCTTCGTGGGGCTGTTCGCGTACGGCCTCGCCAGCGGCTGGGCGGCGGGCCCGGCCGGCGAGCCCGCGAACATGTTCCTCGGGACGATTCTGGGCCTGATCTTCATCGATCTCGCCTTCATCCTCGCGCTGTACCGCAAGGAGTTCCTCCCGGACGTCATGATCGTCAAGAAGCGGCGTCGCAAGTGGGAGGACCTCTACGTCCGCGAGGAGGACGCCGAGGGCAACGATCTGGGCGGCGACGTAGTCGAACAGTTCAAACGAGCAGTGTACCCCTACTACAAACGATAACATGACAGACAGCGACAAATATCCGGTCGAGTCGGATCGCCGGCGCTTCGTCAAGGGCGTCGTCGGGAGCTCCGCGCTGGCGGGCGTCGGCATCACCTCCGCGGTGACCGCCGACAGCCTGACGACGCCGGCTGGAGCGGGCGGCGGACCGACGCAGTACATGGGCATCGAGCGCGTCGGCGGCCCCGCGCCGCGCGGGATGCCCCAGATCCCGATCGAGATCGACGACGAAGGCGCGCTACGGGGCATCTGGCCCGAGCCCGAAACGGAGGAAACCGCGACCGGGCAGGAGATCCAGGTCGCGGAAACCGAGATCGCCGGGACGACGTACTCGACGACCTGGTTCCAGTACTGCGGTACCCAGACCAGCCCGGCGGTCGAGCCGGATGCAGATCTGGACAATTACCTCCGGTTCGCGGGGACATCGAACTACGACTGGCAGAACGAAGCCGTCTCCGGCGGCGACAAGCTGATGGTCAGTCACTTCGACGACTACCGGGAGTTCACGACCGGCGTCGGCGACGCCGGTCTCGGAAAACCGGCACAGGCGACCTGGCGATCCCAGGAGCTCGAGCCCCGCGACACGCTCGGCGTGCAGGTCATCCGTAGCACCGCGATCGAGGAGGCCGCACAGGACGACGAGTGGCTCGCCGAAACCACCGAGGAAGGCTTCATCGCCTATCTCAACTCCTGTACTCACTACTGCTGTGTCCCGGGCTTCCAGATGCACGAGGGGTCCGCGGGGTACGGCGCAGAGAACCTCAGTTACTGCAACTGCCACCAGTCGGTGTACGATCCGTTCACCGTCCTGCAACAGCAGTTCGTGGCGCTACCGCGACCGTCTGACACGGTCGGAGGGCAGGGATAACGATGAGCCTCGAAAAGAAAGACGACTTCGACCACGAGTCGTGGCTCGAGACCAAGGACCTCTCGGCGATCGAGAAGTCCTACCTGGTCACGCTGATGTGGCTGGACAAGCGGCTCCGGATCGTCGACTACCTGGAGCTGCTGGAGGACATGTACTACAAGATGAACCTCCAGATGCCCAAGAGCCACACCGAGCAGTACGACCTGGACAACAAGTTCTGGTACTGGTACCCGCTGTACTCGCTCGGGTCGCTCTCTATCGTCGCGTACGTGGTACTGGCGATAACGGGCGCGCTACTGGGATTCTACTACGCGCCGGGCACCATCACGGCCGAGGGCGCCGACTACGCGCTCGCGTACGACCAGATGCTGTTCATCCTGGCGGAGCTCAACTTCGGGTACATGCTCCGGAGCATCCACCGCTGGGCGGCCCAGTTCATGATCGCCGGCGTGTTCCTCCACATGCTGCGCGTCTACTTCACGGGCGCGTACAAGGAGCCCCGCGAGCTCAACTGGCTGCTGGGCGTCCTGCTGATCCTGCTGACGCTCCTCTTTGGCTACAGCGGCTACCTCCTGCCGTGGAACCAGCTCGCGCTGTGGGCCGGTACCATCGGCATCGAGATGGCTCGATCCGTCCCGCTGGTCGGCGAGTGGGCGGCCCAGCTGGTCTTCGGCGGGTTCTCGCTCGGACAGCCGACGTTGATGCGAATGTACATCATCCACGTGTTCCTGATGCCGTTCGTCGTGACGGCGCTGATCGCGCTCCACGTCGGCATCGTGTGGATGCAGGGCATCGCCGAACCCCACTAACATCATGACCGACGACGAATCCGAACCCAGAACTGACGGCAGCGGCACTGGCATCGTCCCGCCGGACGACGAGACGCCCACGTGGCGCGAGCGAAAGGAGCGCACGCAGGGGCTCTCCCGGCTGACCTACGAGTACTTCGAGCGGGCCCGCCGCGAGGACCAGGATCTCCGACAGGAGTCCGACTACGTCGAGCGCGACGTGCTGGGCTTCCCGGCCTGGCCCCACGAGACGATCCGCAACCTCTCGATCGTCAGCTTCTTCGTCGGGATCATCATCTTCCTGGCAGCGACGCTCCCGCCCCACCTGGGCGGCGTCGCGGACCCGAGCTCGACGCCCTCGGTCATCCAGCCCGACTGGTACCTCTACTGGTCGTTCGGGCTGCTGAAAACCAATCCGCTGAACCCCGAACTGGCGATCCTCGGCGGACAGAAGCTGATGTCCGACAGCGTGTTCGGCGTCGCCGTCCACGGCCCGATCATCGGGCTGATCGCGCTGGTGCCGTTCCTCAACAAGGGCAACGCCCGCCGTCCCGTCGAGGAGCCGTTCTGGGCGGCGCTGGGCGTCACCGGCGTCCTGCTGTCGTTCACGCTGACGCTGCTCGCCCAGTACAACCTCTTCGCCGGCCAGATGCCGCTGGTGACCACGGGGATGTTCTTCGACCTGTCGTTCATCCTGCCGGTGGTCGGCGGCCTCCTGACCTACGCGGTCCTGAAGGCGATGCAGGAGGGGTACATGTACAACCTCAACCGGCGCTACTACCGGCTGCGGCCGCCGCGGTAGCTCCGCTCGATGGCCTCCTCCGACGACGACTCGGCCGGCGGATCGCTCCGCCGCGAGGTTCCGGTTCCGATGGCCGTCTACAAGGTCGTCATGGTGTTTTCGATGCTGATCGCGATACTGCTGGTAGCCGGCGGGCTCGCCGTCGTCGACACGGCGACCGACCGCGGGACCGCGGAGGTCGACGAAGTCGATCCCGCGGGCGCGCTGGCTGGCGTCGGCCTGGTGCTGGTCGGCGCCGTCGTCTACGTGTTCTCGACGCGGTTCAGGGCCGAGGAAATGGAAAACGATAAAGACGACGCGGACCAAGCCTCGGGTAATGGCTGACGAGTTCATGAAGGGGTTCACGATCTTCAGCGGGGCCGGCCTGCTGTGGATGGTCCTGGCGACGTGGTACCGGACGCCGGAGTTCGACGGCCCGCAGCTGACGGCGCCGGTACCGGAGGACCCGGGCACGTACGACGCGATCGGCATCGTCCTCATGGACGCCATGGTCGCGATGATGGTTCTGGGTCCGATCGTGTTCTGGTTCCTGATCCCCGCCTACCAGCAGGCTCGGGCCGCTTACGCCGATCGCAACGCGGAGTAATCCCGTTTCGCTCTCCTACTCGATTTCTACGACTCGCCGTTTCCGTTCCGATCCCGCTCTCGCGATAGATGTCGAGCCACGGCGCTGCACGCCGCCGGTCGTCGGACGGTGCGTCTCGCGATGGCCGGTCGTTCACGACGGTCTCGCGGCGCGCAGGTATCCGTTCCTCGCTTCGGCGGTGGCTGTCGCCGGGCCGCCGTGGATCGGGATCGTGCTACGTAGATTCGGATTCCTCAGCGATGCGGTGGCCTCGGTCCGGTCCTCGATCGCGAGGCCCTCAGATTCTCGCAGCGAGCACGTTCCGGTCCCCGCCCGCGGACACTCCGTCCCGGTGTCCGGGTTCGACGCCGGGCCCGCGACCGGAGCGTCGAGCGGACTGGCTAGAACAGACTGCCTTTGCGCCGGACGCTCGCCTCGTCGTCGTCGTGGCGCTGTGCGGTTCGAAGCGAAACTATCGGCGGTAGAAGATTAGCGCGTCGGCCCGAGAAAAGATTCGCGCAATCTCAGACGATGTTGCCCCAGAGCGCGGACTGCTCGAGGATCAGGAAGAGGCTCTGGAACAGCGCGTACGCCAGCACGAGCGTCCAGGCCGCCAGCGCGCCCTTCGGGCGGCCGAGCTCTTCTTCCTTGCGGGCCTCGACCTTGCGGGCCTCGAACTCGAAGAAGTCGGTGATAAACACCGTCAGCGCGAGGACGCTCAGGATCGTCCCGGCGTGGAGCGTGATCGTCGTGAAGTAGAACGCGCCGAGCACGAGCAACACGTTCGAGAGGTCGTGGATCGCGTAGCGGTCGATCGCGTCGGCGCCGCCGTCCCGGTACTGGGAGACGTAGTGGCGCTGCGCGAGGAAGCGCGTCACCGCGTTGACCAGCACCAGCACGAGGAACACGTACTCGACGTGGGGCAACAGCACGTCGAGCGGGCCGAACATCGTATCCGGGTTCATACTCGACAGTCTGTGGTTAGGACATTAGTGTTTTTCCAATTGCTCCCCCGTTCGGCCGCCGCCGCGGTCCTCGGACCGCTCGGTCGGACGGCCAGTCACGACCGACGGGAGCGAGTAGTCACGATCGCTGGGGGTCGCTCATGGCCAGTGGGATTTGCTGTGTAGGCCGACCAACACGGACAGCGATCCGTCGACGGCGACCGTCACGGGGGTCCGGGGCGGGACCGTCCGGCATCGCCGGTCGTCGACGAGCAACTCGACCGGCCCCTCGTCGCGTTCGACGGTGAACTCGACGCCGCGCTCGGGATCGAGCACCCAGTGGTCGTGGGTCGTCGCGAACGGGGCGACCGGGACCACGGAGATGCCGGTCCCCGGCGCCAGCACGGGGCCGTCCGCCGCGGCGCCGTACCCGCCCGAGCCAGCCGGCGTCGCCAGCACGACCCCGTCGGCGCGGAAGCGCGCGACGCGCTCGCCGTCCGCTCGAACCGCGTACTCAGAGATCTTCGCCGGCTCCTCGGTGACCAGCATGGCGTCGAACGCGGCCCGTCCCACGCGCTCCCCGCCGACGGTCAGCGCGAGCACCGTTCGTTCCCGAGGTTCGTACTCGCCGTCGATCGCCGCGGGCAGCGCGGCGTCGAGCGCGCTCGCGGGGATCGACCGGACGCCCCGTCCGGCGTCCACGGGCAGGATCGGCACGGCGGCGTTTCGCCGGGCGAACTCCAGCACGCCGCGTTCGCCGCGCGCGACGACGGCGTCGAGCGACCGATCGAGCAGGTCCTCGGCGTCTCCGACGACGGACTCGGCGCCGGCGGCGGCGACGCGCTCGGCGATCGCCGAGGTCCCTGGGGCGCCGCGGCCGTCGGCGTCGTCCGACTCGGCGAGGATCCCGATCGACTCCATGGCCGCTGGGTAGGAGTCGGGGCACAAAAGACTGCGTGGTTCGCGCCCGCCGGTTCGCGGGCCGCTCCGCGGATCTGAAGCTTTTTGCGCCCGGCCCGCGAGCGGTGGGGTATGCTGGAGACGTTAGTGGAGCGGCGCCCGGCGGTCGACGAGGCGATCGCCGAGGTGTTGCCCCGCGAGATCGACGAGGCGTACCTCTCGGAGTTCTTCGGCCCCGCGACGCACCGGTACGACGCCGACGCGCTCCAGCGCGTGCTGGCCGATCCGGTCTGGGAACTGCTCGATCGCGGCGGCAAGCGCTGGCGCCCGGTCGTCTTCCTGCTGCTGGTCGAGGGGTTCGGCGAAGATCGCGAGCGGTATCTTCCCTACGCGGCGATTCCCGAGATCCTGCACACCGGCACCATCCTCGTCGACGACGTCGAGGACGAGGCCGAACTTCGTCGCGGCGAGCCGGCGATCCACCGCGTTTACGGCGAGGACGTTGCGCTCAACGCGGGCAACGCGATGTACTTCCTCCCGATGAAGATCGTCTCGCGCAACCCCGCCGGGCTCGACGCCGAGACGCGGCTCGCGATCTTCGAGATGCTGAGCGACGAACTCAACCGGACCCACCTCGGTCAGGGGACCGACATCCGCTGGCACAACGACGCCGACGCCGATCCGTCCGTCGAGGAGTACCTCGAGATGTGCGCGTGCAAGACGGGCTGTCTCGGCCGGATCGTCGCCCGGCTGGCCGCGCTGGTCACGGGCCAGTCCGCCGAGCGCGAGCAAGCCGTCGCACGCTACGCTGAGACGATGTCCGTCGCCTTTCAGATCGGCGACGACATCCTCGACGTCGAGCACTCGCTGGGCGAGGCCGGCGACTTCGGCAAGGCGTTCGGCAACGACGTCCGCGAGGGCAAGACGACGCTGCTGGTGATCCACGCCCTCGAAACGGCGTCCGACGAGCGCTCGCGGCGACTCCGCGAGATCCTGCGGGCCGAGAACAACACCGACGACGAGATCCGCGAGGCCATCGAGATCCTTCGGGAATCGGGCAGCGTCGAGTACGCCCGCGAGACGGCCCTGGAGCTCGCCGCGGAGGCCCGCGACCACCTCGCCGAGGCGGAGCTGGCCGACGAAGAGACCGAACAGCTCGCGGAGTTCACGCGGTTCGTCGTCGAGCGCGACGTCTGACCGGCTGCGCTCCCGTTCGACGGCCCGCGATCCCCTGCCGACGCGAACCAAAGTATTCAGTACCCGCGAGCGCCAAGCCCCGCGCATGGCAGCACACGACGGCAGCGACGACGTCTCCCGTCGCTCGTTCATGCGGGCGGCGACGGGAGCGGCCGCGGCCGCCGGCGCCGCAAGCGCCGGGGCGAGCGCACAGGAAGGGGGCAACCAGTCCGGCGGCGGCAACCAGTCGGGTGGCGGTAACCAGTCAGGTGGCGGCAACGAATCCGGTGGAGGCGGCGGTGGGGGCGGCGGCACGACCTGGGAGGTCGTCGTCGGCCCCGGCGGCGACCTCGTGTTCGATCCCGCCGAGCGCGTGATCGCGCCGGGCGACACCGTCCGCTGGGTCTGGGATTCGGACAACCACAACATCGCGCCCGGGAGCACCCCCGACGGCGCCGAGTGGGAGGGCCACCCCGAGATCGCCAACTCCGGCACCGAGTACACTCACACGTTCGAGACGACCGGCACGTTCGAGTACGTCTGCGAGCCCCACGTCGCATCGGGCATGGAAGGGTCGGTCGTCGTTCAGGAGGGCGGTCCCGAGACCGGCGGCGGCCCCACTGGCCCCGCGGTCCCCAGCAACGCCCTGAGCCTCGCGGTCGGCACGATGGGCGCGATGGTCTCGACGCTCGCGCTGGCGTACTTCTTCATCAAGTACGGCGGGTACGACGAGGAACAGTAGACCTCCGTCCCGATCGACCGATCAACCGCCTTCCTCGCGGTCGTCTTGGCTTTGCGGCCCGTCTTTCTCCGGAGCGTCTCCACCGGTAGCCGGCTCGCCGTCCGTTTCGTCCCGACGCTCGGCGTCCTCGAGTCGCTCCTCGAACCACTGCCACTCGCGCGTGAACTGCCCGGTCTCCTTGAGGTTCCAGACGTCGGCGTCCCGCACGACCGGGCCGACCCGCGCCGACTGGACCATGTTGATCACCCAGAGGACGACGCCGACGCCGAGCGTGTACGCGCCGATCGACGCGATCTGCTGGAGCGGCGTGAACTCGGGCGGGTAGAACCCGTACCGCCGCGGGAGCCCCTCGTAGCCCAGCAGCAACAGCGGCATGAACGTGACGAACGTCCCGACGATGAGCAAGAGTACTTGCGCCTTCGCGAGGCGGCGGTTGTACATCCGGCCGGTGAGGATGGGGAACCAGTAGTAGCTCGCCGCGATCATCGCCATCGGGATGATCCCGACGACGATGAGGTGGAAGTGACCGACGACGTGGAGCGTGTCGTGCAAGACGAGGTCGACCGGGATCGACGCCAGAAAGACGCCCGTGATCCCGCCGATCACGAACGTGCTCAGGCTCCCGAGCATGCACAGCATCGGCGCCGTCAGTCGAATGTTACCGTTCCACAGCGTCGCGATCCAGTTGAACTCCTTGACGGCGCTCGGGATGGCGATCGCCAGCGAGACGGCCATGAAGCTCGCGCGCAGCCCCGGCGCCATCCCTGTCGTGAACATGTGGTGAGCCCAGACGCCGAAGGATAGCACGCCGATCGCGATCGTCGAGTAGACGATGAACTGAAAGCCGAACAGTCGCCGCCCGCAGAACTTCGGTAGCACGAGGCTGATGATGCCGAACGCCGGGAGCACGAGGATGTACACCTCCGGGTGGCCGAAGAACCAGAACAGGTGCTGCCACAGCAGCGGGCCGCCGCCCGGCTCGACGAAGAACGTCGTTCCGAAGGCGCGATCCGCGATCAGCATCAGCAGCGCGCTGCCCAAAAGCGGGAACGCGAACACGATGATCCCGCTGGTGACGAGGATGTTCCACGAGAAGATGTCGAGGCGGTGCCAGCCGACCTCGTCGGCCCGTTCGGTGAAGATGGTCGCGACGAAGTTGATCGCCCCCATCGTCGTCGCGACGCCGCTGAGATGGAGGCCCAGCAGCGCGACGGTGATCTGGGGGTTCTCCATCTGGACCGACAGCGGCGTGTACAGCGTCCACCCCGTGGCGACCGGTTCGAGCGCGACCAGCGCCGCTGCGTCGATCGGCAGCGGGGCGAGACCCCGTGCGAGGAGGTCCGTCAGCAGGCCGCCCCGGACCATCGCCAGCGACGGCGGGAGCAGCCAGAACGCGATGGCGTTGATCCGCGGGAAGGCCAGATCGTCGGCGCCGATCAAGAGCGGGAGGAAGTAGTTCGCGATCCCGAAGAAGACCGGCGTCACGAAGAAAAACAGCATCGTGAGCCCGTGGGTCGTGAAGATCGCGTTGTACGTCTCGACGGTCCAGACCGTCGACTCGGCGGTCAGCAGCTCGGTCCGGATCATCATCCCGTCGGTCGCGCCCCACAGCCCGGCCGCGGTCCCCAGCAGGATGTACAGCACGCCGATGTCCTTGTGGTCGACCGTCGTCAGCCACCGCATCAGGCCGCCGGGCTTCCCGTGGTCGGTCAGCCCGACGACGGGCGACGCGTAGCCGCCGTCCGGCGTCGCTTCCTCGCGCTCTCCCGCTCGCGCGGCGTCCGTGCGCCGGTGCTCCTCGCCCCCGTCCCGGAGATACCGGTAGCCGGCGAGCGCCGACAGCACGCAGCCAACGATCACGAGTCCCGAGACGCTATCGAACATGGAATCCCTCGGACATCCCCTGTGCCGGTACGTTCGACGGACTCCGGCTAAAGGGCTTTATCGAGATACTGATACGAACGGCCTCGACGCGGCCGCCTCGGCGTCGACCGGGCCGTGATCGCCGCGGTCACCCCGCGGTCGCCGCCGCGTCAGCGTCCGGCCGCTCCAGCAGGCGCCCGTAGACGGCGCCGAGCGTGAACCCGTACGCCCAGTGGGCCAGCAGCGTGAACGCGGCGTAGATGATCAGGAGCGCGCCGCTGATCTCGCCCCGCCCGGTGACGACGAACGCGAGCCAGAGGGCGGTCCCGAGCACGACGCCGCGGCTGGCCGGGTCGGGCCCGCGCGGAATGCGCGGTTCGAGCGCAAGGAACAGCAGCGGCCAGGCGACGACGCCCGCGATCGCGAACAGCACGAACCCAACCGTCTGGTTCCCGGGCGTGCCGACGAACCGCGCGATCACCTCGAAGACGGGGATCGCCGAGCGCGTTTCGACTTCGAGCAGCAGGAGCAGCAACAGCAGCACCGCCGTCCCGGCGACGCCGCCCGCGATCGCGCTCGCCGGCCTGTTCATGGTCGTGTGGCTTCGAGGGCGCCGCTCGTCGTACCATCGCTGTCGGCACTCGTCTCGTTTTGCCGCTCGTCGAGCCACTCCCGGTACTCCTCCTGCCCGACGACGCGCAGCGTCGATCGCATCCCGGCGTGCCCGGCGCCGCAGAACTCCGCGCAGTACAGCCGGTACTCGCCGGTCTCACCGATCCGCGTGCGGATGAGGTTGTACTGGTTCGGGAACGCGTCCTGCTTGAGTCCGAGTTCGGGAACGTGAACCGAGTGCAGCACGTCCTCGGCGGTGACGTAGAGGTACAGGGTCCGATTTTCGGGGACGACCAGTTCCTCATCGGTCGTGACGCTGCCGTTCGCGTACTCGTAGCTGTAGTTCCACTGCTCGGCGACGATCTCGACGACGACGGCGTCCGGCGGCGCGTCGGCGGGCTCTGGCGCGCGCTCGCCGGGATCCTGCCCGCTCAGGTCCGGTACCGCGGCGACGTACGGGCTCGTCAGCACGGCGAACGACGCCGAGCCGACGAACAGCAACACCAGCGCCGTCGCGACGGTCCAGGTGATCTCCAGGTCTCGGTTCGTCCGCGTGGGCTCGGGATCGTCGTTGTCGCGGAACCGCCAGACCGTGTACAGCAGGATGAACTCGACGAGCAGCGCGATCGGGACGGCGATGTACAGCAGCCGCCGGTTGAGCCCCCTGATGAGCTCCTCGGTGATCGACTGGGGCGCCGCGGCGACCGGAACGGCCGCGACGATCGACAGTACGACGACGGCGACGGCGGCGCTGGCGACGCGGCGCGCTCTGACCATCGTGTATACGTCCACGAATCGCGGAATAAGCGTTCGCCCGGCCGGGCCCGCCTCGTCGCCCGAACCTCCGCGCACCCTGCAAGCATTTTACGCCGAGCCGTGGACACCACCGACTATGCTGGAGTGGGTGCGACGGGAGACGCTGCTCGACACCTCGATCAACGCCGTCCCCGTGGTGATCCTGCTCGTCCTGGACCTGCTCTTTCTCCTCGTCTACCCGTGGGAGCGGGGCACGCTGTCGGAGCTGTTCACCCACCTGTTGACGCTGTTTCCGGTCGTCGTCCTGGCGTTCGCAACCTATCAGGTCGCCCGGGCGATCGAGCGCGACGCCGCAGAGTAACACTCCGCGAGCCTCGGCTCGCACTGCTCGCCGAGACGCCGCCGAGGATCACTGACGAGTCGTCCCCGCGATTGACGGACGCGCGCGTGCAACGCTACTCACGTGGAGCTCCCGTCGATCTACACGCCCGAGGGGTCGTTCGCGTACCTGCTGGTCGTACTCGTCGCGACGCTCGCGGCGGCGATCGCGTTCCTCGCGGTGTTCGCGGGCGCGAGCCTGCCGCTCTAGATCGTGTGTTCGGGGACGTACGCGAGCCGCTCCATGACGCCGCCGAGCGCGTAGCCGTACACCCAGTGGCCCGCCAGCGAGAGCGCGCCGAACAGGACGGCGTTGCGCGGCCCCGGCCAGTAGGCGATGACGAACCCGGTCCACATTATCGTCGCGAAGACGACGCCGCGCGCCGCCCGCGGCTCCTGTGGCGGGAGGAAGGAGCCGGCGACCGTGAACAACAGCGGCAGCGCGACGACGCCGCCCGCGAGGAGCACCGCGAGCCCGAGCGGCAAGCTCGGCTCGATGCCGACGACGCGCCCGAGATCGGTCACGCTGATCAGCGGGCCGGCCTCGAACAGCCCCAGAAACGCCGGCAGGCCGATCAGCAGGGGCGCCATCGCGATCATCCCGACGAGCCCGCCGGCGAACGCCGACAGCACGACCCGCAGGTTGATGTCGAGGCCCGCCTCCAGATCCTCGATGTCCCCCGGCACCGTCGGCTGCGTGAGGTCGGTTCGATCGTCCGGGGTGCTCATCGTCTCGAGATACGGCGCCGCGGCGTAAAATCCTACAGGACGGTCGGCCCGGGAGCGGTATCGCCCGCGCAGCTCGGTCCGCACCGGTCCAAGGTACTTTTCCGAGGGCGTGGAAGGTCAGCGCATGACGGAGTCCGAGGGGACGGAGCACCGCGGTCCGGCTGTCGAGGACTGGCCGCCCGGGTTCGGCGAGGCGAGCTGGTGGCCGATCGTGACCGGCGGGGGCGCGGCCGGAATCTACGCCGGCGTCGCGCTGTACCTCCTGGGCGGGACCGCGGCGGCGCTCGCCCCGCCCGTCGTCGGCCTCGGGCTCGCGCTCGGCGGGCTGCTTGCCTTCCTCGGCGGGCTGTACGGCTGGGTGTACCACGCCTTCGTCCGGAACTACTGGAAGCGGCCGGCCGGGGGCCACGGGCTGGACCTCCGATGGGGGATGTTCGTGTTCATCCTGACCGACGTGATGACGTTCTCGGCGGGCTTCGTCTACTACTTCTTCGTCAGGACCGACGCGTGGCCGCCCGAGGAGCTGCCGCACCTCCTGACCTCGCTCGTGCTCGCCAACACCGCGATCCTGCTCGTCAGCAGCCTCACGCTGCACGCCGCTCACGTCGCGATCCGAAGGGGGAACCGCCGGCGCTTTCTCGCCTGGCTCGCGGTCACCGTGGCGCTCGGCGTCGCGTTCGTCGGCGGGCAGCTCCTGGAGTACTACGAGTTCCTCGTCGTCGAGGGCGTCCCGGTCACGAGCGTGTTCTTCAGCGCCTTCTTCGGGCTGACGGGGCTGCACGGCCTCCACGTTCTCCTCGGCGTGATCGTGCTCGGGACCGTGCTCGTACGCGGGCTTCGCGGGCAGTTCGACGCGGAACGCCACACCGCGGTCGCGACGGCGTCGATGTACTGGCACTTCGTCGACGCCGTGTGGGTGTTCCTGGTCGTCACGCTGTACGTCGGTGCCGCCGCCTGATCGGTGACCCCTGCGTTCGACCTAGCTGACGCGGCGGCGATCTGATCAGATGTCGAACGCGGTGATCTCGGACGAGCCGCACTCGGTACAGCGCTCTGCGTCGGCCGGCGTGTTCGTCCCGCAGACCCGGCACTCGTACACCGTCTCCCCGCTCCCGTCGAGTAACGATCGCACGTGATCTAGCAACGGCATCTGCGATTGCTCGCCGCCCGATCCGTCATAAGCTTTCGTGTTTCGTTCCGAGAGCGGGCGCAGCCGCCGTTTGCGGCTTGCAAGCGCCGGGATCACGACCGCCAGTACGCCCGCGTCAGCAACACGAGCACCGGGAAGATCTCCAGCCGGCCGATCCACATCAGGCCGACCATCAGCAGCTTCGAGGTCCACGGGAAGTCGACGAAGTTCCCCATCGGGCCGACCACGCCGAGTCCCGGCCCGATGTTGCCAAGCGTCGCGGCGCAGGCCGTGATCAGGCCGATCACCTCGATCTCGAACCCGTCGACGCGCGCGGCGTCGAGCGCGAGCAGCAGGGCGCCGCCGAGAAACAGCACGAAGTACAGCAGCGTGAACGTGTAGATGCCTCGCACCGCGGTTTCGTCGAGCGGCTCGCCCGCGAGCCGGACCGGCCGGACTGCCGACGGATGGACCGTCGTGAAAAGCTCCCGGCGGATCGACTTGAGGATCACCAGCCACCGGATCATCTTGATGGCGCCGCCGGTCGATCCCGCCGACCCGCCGAGGAACATCGCGAACACCAGCGCGTACTGGGCCGGCGGGCTCCAGATGTCGAAGTTCATGCTGGCGTAGCCCGTCGTCGTCACGATCGAGACGACCTGGAACGCGGCGTGGCGCACCGACGGTTCGATCGCGCCCGCGACCCGCCCGACGTTCTCGGCGTCGACGAGCGCGCCGTCGACGAACAGCAGGACGCTGACGATCGCGGTCAGCGACGCCAGGACGCCCGCGTAGAATCGGAACTCGCTGTCGGCGACCGCCTCCCGCCAGTCGCCGTTGAGCAGCTGCCAGAACAGCACGAAATTCGTCCCGGCGACGACCATGAAGGGGATGATCGCCCACTGGACGGCCCACGAGAACGCCTCGATGCTGCGCGCCTGCGGCGAGAACCCGCCGGTCGGCATCGTGGTGAACGTGTGGGCGAGCGCGCCGTAGGCGGTCATGTTCGGAGCGAGTTCCGTTGCGCCGAGCAGGGACAGCAGGAGCACCTCGGCGATCGAGAAGCCGACGTACGCGAGCCAGAGCGCGCGGGCCGTCTCCGCGATTCTGGGCGTGAGCTTCTCGACGCCGGGGCCGGGCGCCTCGGCCTCCATCAGCTGGGCGCCGCCGACCGACAGCTCCGAGAGGATCGCCACCGCGAGGACGACGATCCCCATCCCGCCGAGCCACTGGGTGAGCTGGCGCCACATCATGAGCTCACGGGAGTGGGCCTCGACAGAGATGTCCCGCATGACGGTCGATCCGGTCGTCGTGAACCCGCTCATGCTCTCGAACAGCGCGTTGACCGGGTGAGCGATCGTCCCGGTGCCGGCGAGCACGTAGGGGACGGCGCCGACGAACGCGACGAGCAACCACGTCAACCCGACCATCAGGAACGCCTCCCTGTCACCCAGGTCCTCGGGCGAGCCGACGCGTTCGAGTAGCGTGCCCGCGAGCGCCGTGCCCGCCATCGTCGCGACGAACACCAGCAGGTCCTCGCGCTCGTACAGCAGCGAGACGAGGATCGGAACGAGAAACGCCACCGAGAGGTACTTCAGAACGGTGCCGCTGAGGCTCACGCTGGCACGCCAGCCGACGCGGAGCCTCATATTTTATCGAGCACGTCGTCCAGAACCTCGGTGGCGAGAAAGACGACGACGTGGTCGCCCGCCTCGACGCGGGTGTCCCCGCGCGGCGTGATGTGCGCGCCGTCCCGAGTGATCGCGCCGACGACGACGCACTCGGGCAGCTCGGCCATGGCCTCTTGAATCGAGCGGCCGACGAGCAGACTGTCGCCGTCGACTTCGAACTCGACGACCTCCGCGAGGTCGCTCTCCAGCATCGCGACGTTCTCGGCCTCGCCCTCGCGGGTGAACCGCGTGATCTCCTCGGCGGTCTCCTCGCGCGGGTTGATCGCGACGTCGACGCCGACGGCCTCGAACAGGTCGACGTAGTCGGGCGACTCCACGATGGCGACGCTGCGATCGACGCCGAGGCGCTCGGCCAGCAGCGACACGAGCAGGTTCTTCTGGTCGCTCTCAAGCGTCGCGACGAGCAGGTCGGCCTCGTCGACGTGCTCGCGCGAGAGGAACTCGGCGTCGGTCGCGTCGCTCTCCATCACGGTCGTCTTCGGCAGCTCCTCGGCGAGCTCGCGGGCGCGATCGTGGTCCTGTTCGACGAGCCGGGGCTTCAGCCCGTGGTCCTCGAACAGCTTCGCGGTCTGGAAGCCGATCTCGCTGCCGCCGACGATCACGACCTCGTCGGTGCCGTCGCGGGCCTCCGCGGGGTACAGTTCCGTCGCGAACTCCTGGACGCTCTCGGGGCTCCCGATGACGACGAGGCGATCCTCCGCGCGGATTCGCGTGTCGCCCCGCGGGATCGTCACTTCGCCCTCGCGGAAGATCGCCGCGAACGTCAGCGAGTCGAAGCGGTCGGCTTCCCGGATCGTCTCCCCGGCGATCGGACTCTCCGCTGCGATCTCGAACTCGGCCATCCGGACCGCGCCGCCCGCGAACACGTCGGCGTCGTGGGCGCCGGGCAGTCCCGCGATCCGGACGATCGCGTGAGCGGTCAGCAGGTCGCTGCCGACCATGAAGTCGACGCCGAAGGCGCCCTTGGTGCGGCGCCAGGTGTCGAGCAGGTTGGTCTTCTTCACGCGGGCGATCGTGAACGCGTCGGAGACGGTTTTGGCCGTCCCGCAGGCGACCAGGTTCGTCTCGTCGTTGTCCGTGCTCGCGATGACGATGTCGGCGTCCTCGACGCCGGCTTCTTCGAGGATCTCCAGCGAAGTCCCGTCGCCCGCGATCGAGAGCACGTCGAGCGAGTAGGTGAGCTCCTCGACGATCTCCGAGTCGCGCTCGATCACGACGACCTCGTTGGAGTCGGCGAGGTTGGCGGCGATGCTCCGCCCGACCTCGCCGGCGCCGATGACGATCACGCGCACGCGGGGACCACCATGATTACCGGTCGTTCATCCGGATAGAATAAGTGTATTGCCCTTCGGGTATCCTGACGGATGGGTCCTGCTTCGTTCCGTAGTCAGTCTCGGAATGCCGCCGCCGCGATCACACCGACGAGGGCTGCTCGTGGACCCGGAGTTCGACGTCGCGGCGCTCGCCCTCCAGATCGGCGACGATCCGCTCGACCACGCGTTCGGCTTCCTCGAGCACTTTCGGGCGAATCTTGTCGATCACCCAGCCGATCGAGACGAGCGCCGGCAGGTCCAGCGCCCCGGCGTTCGCGCTGTCGGGATCGAACTCGACGACGAACCGGACTCGGCTGGCCGTCTCGCGGTCCGGCGGCGCGGCCTCGGGTCGGGGCTCGACCTGCCAGTAGCCGCCGGCGTCGACGTCCTTCACGATCCGCCAGTCGATCCGCTCGGGCGGGTCGGTATCGGTCACTTCCGAGCGAGCGGTGTAGTTGAGCTTCCACCACGCGAACTCCAGGTCGTACCGCGTCCCCTCCTCGCCCGTCCCGTCGCTGCGGACCTCCTTGAGGTACTTCGAGTAGTCGGCGTACCCCGGGAAGTCCTCCAGGAACTCGTAGATCTCCTCGGGCGGGAGGTAGACGTCCGTGCTCACCTCGACTCTGTCCACGCTCGGACGTTTGCGGGCGCGACAGTAAGTGTTACGCGCTCGGTCGGGTTTGCGGGCGCTGTCGACGTGTCTGCGTCCCGCGGTCCTGTCTCTCCCACCGGCGTCCGCCGCGTTCATACTCCCCCGGCGCGGACCTCGAACCGATGACCCGAGACGTGCTCATCGTCGGCGGCGGCGTCGCCGGACTCTCCGCCGGCATCTACACCGCGCGGGCCGGACTCGACGCGCTGATCGTCGACCCGTCGAGCGGCCGGACGGGAACCGACGCCGCTGACGGATCGATCCTCGAACGCAACGCCAGCCTGGAGAACTACCCGGGGTTTCCCGCCGGGATCGACGCACGCCTGTATCTCGATATGGTGCGCGAGCAGGCCGACGACGCGGGCTGCGAGTTCCGCGAGGGTCGCGTCGTCGACGTCCGCCCGCGCGAGGACGACTTCGCGGTCGAACTCGCCGACGGCGACGAACTCGCGGCGATCCGCGTGATCGCGGCGTCGTGGGGCGACGTCTCTTACCTCGACGGCGTCGACGTCGAACTGATCGACCGCGGCTCGAAGACGTACGTCGGCGTCGACGAGCACGGCCGGACGCGCGTGCCGGGACTGTACGCCGCGGGGCGGATCGCCGGTCGCCCCCACCAGGCGATCGTCGCCGCGGGCCACGGCGCGGCCGTCGCGTTGACCGCGATCGAGGAATCCGACGCCGCGTTCTACCACGACTGGGTCGCGCCCGATGGGTACTTCACCGGCCGCGGGCGCGAGGTGCCGCCGGGTTGCGAGGAGATCGACGACGCCGAGCGCCGGGAGCGCGAGCGCTCGGCGCGCGAACGGCTGGCCGAGCGGATCGCGGAACCGACCGACGAGACGCCGACGATGCACCCGCGCGTGGATGCAGATGAACGATAAACTGGTTGCGGTGTACCTCCCCAAAAGTATTAGCTGCTCCGACAACCAGTTGATAGTAGATGGACGAACAGCGCGGCATCGTCCTCGTCGTGGACGACGACCCGCGGGTCGCTCGCGTGTACGCCGAGCAGCTCCGCCAGCAGCACACGGTTCGGGTGGCCTACAGCGGCGAGGAAGCACTGGAGAGTCTCGACGACGACGTCGAGGTGGTGCTGCTCGACCGCCGAATGCCGGACCTCACCGGCGACGAGGTCTTGGAGCGGATCCGCGACCGCGGGCTCACCTGTCAGGTCGCGATGGTCACCGCGGTCGAGCCGGACTTCGACATCATCGAGATGGCGTTCGACGACTACCTGTTCAAGCCGGTCACCGGTGAGCAGCTGCTCTCGACGGTCGATCACCTGCTCAAGCGAGCCACCTACGACAACGCGCTCCAGGAGTTTTTCGCGGTCGCCTCGAAGCGCGCCGCGCTGGAGGCCGAGAAGTCCCACTCCGTGCTCCAGCGCAGCGAGGAGTTCGCGGAGCTGACGGCCCGTTTCGAGCACCTGCAGGCGGAACTCGGCGAGTCGTTGCAGGAGCTCGACGACGAGGAGGCGTTCGATCTGGTGCTGTCGGACCGGTTCTGAGGCCGTTTTAGGCGGACGTCGGTGCGTTCGACCGCGCAGCGCCGACGCCGGTCGCCGCGACAACGTTTTGTCGGCCCCGCGAGAAGGTGCGGGCGAATGCTGGAGGGAGTCAACGTCGCGCTCGGGGTCTGTGGCTCCATCGCGGCCGTCAAGACCGTCGAACTGGCCCACGAGCTCCGCCGCCGCGGCGCCGACGTGCGGGCGGTGATGACCGGCGGCGCGCAGGGGATCGTCCACCCGTGGGCGGTCGAGTTCGCGACCGACCGCGACGTCGTCACCGAGCTCACCGGCGCCGTCGAGCACGTCGATCTCTGCGGACGAGAGGGCTGGGCCGACGTGTTTCTGATCGCGCCCGCGACGGCCAACACGGTCGGCAAGATCGCCGGTGCGGTCGACGACACGCCCGTCACGACCTGCGCGACAACCGCGCTGGGCGCCGACGTGCCGGTCGTGATCGCCCCCGCGATGCACGAGCCGATGTACGACCACCCGGGCGTGCTGGAGGCGATCGAGCGCGTCGAATCGTGGGGCGTCGAGTTCGTCGACCCGCGGATCGAGGAGGGGAAGGCCAAGATCGCCAGCGAGGAGCGCATCTGCCTCGACACCGCACGCGCGGCCGGCGACCGACCGCTCGACGGCGAGCGCGTCGTCGTCACCGCCGGCGCCACCGCGGAGGCGATCGATCCCGTGCGCGTCCTGACGAACCGCTCGTCGGGCAAGACCGGTCGAGCCGTCGCGAAGGCCTGCTACGTCCGGGGCGCCGACGTGACACTGCTCCACGGCGTCGTCGGCCCCCACGCTCCCTCGAACGAGCCCGACGAGCCGGCGCTCGGGCCCGACGGGTCGCTCGGCTACGCCGACTACCGCCTCGTCGAGAGCGCGGCCGAACTCCGGGACGCCGCGGTCGACGCCGCGGCTGAAGCGGACGCCTTCATCTCGACGGCGGCGATTGGCGACTACACCGTCGAGCCCCGCGAGCAAAAGATCCGATCGGGTCGGGAGTTGACCCTCGAACTCGAAGGGACGCCGAAGGTGATCGACGCCGTCCGCGAGGCTCGCCCCGACCTGCCGATCGTCGGCTTCAAGACCGAGACCGCGGGCGCGGCCGGCGACCACGAGGACGCTCGTGCCGATGCCGACGCCGCGATGACCGGCGCCGCCCGCGAGACGCTCGACCGGGTCGACCTCGCGTTCGTCGTCGCGAACGACGCGAGCGTGATGGGCGCCGACGAGACGCGGACGCTGTTCGTCGACGCCGACGACGCCGAGGCGTTCGAGGGCTCGAAATCCGCGCTCGGCGGCGCGGTCGCGGATCGGCTCGTCGGGCATCTCGACTGACCGGTCGTTCGGGCGGTTTCGCCGCTAACTTTGCCGTGATCGACCGGCAGCGACGGGACGAGAACGAAATTGTTTTCCTCGGGCTACCGCTTGGTTCGGACAACAGACAGAGCCATGAGTGTTGCAACTAACCCCGGACGCGGCGACGCGAATCCGGCCGCGAACGGGCCGTTTTCCGGGCCGCCGAGGCGCATTCGACGCCCGACAGACCCCCGGACGGAGGGCGATCCCCCGTGACCCACATACTGGTGCCCGTCGCGGAGTCGGCGACGCTCCGCCGCACCGTCGAGTACGCCATCGAGTCGGCGCTCGAGGCGTCCGACGGCGACGCTCGGGTCACGTTCGGCTACGTGATCTCGGCCGACAGCACGCGCCTGCCGGGCTCGGAGCTGGAGACGGCCGGCGAGGAGCTCCTCGAACGGACCGAGATCTGGGCCGAGGAGGACGCCGCCGAGCACACCGACGAGCTGACCGTCGAGACCGTCGTGCTCGGCGCCGACGAGTACCTCTTTAGCCCCTCCGACGTCGCTCGCGTGATCGGCGCTCGCGCCGTCTCGACCGGCGTCGACCGGATCGTGCTCGATCCCGAGTACGACCCCGGCGCCGGACAGCCGCTGCTCGAACCGCTCAAGACGGAGCTGAGTCGAGACGACCGCTTCGGCGTCGAGGAGGCGCCCGTCGAACACCCGCGGCGTTCGGCGCGGTTCGTCGCGCCCGCCAGCGCCAGCCGCTTTATCGGGACGTTCGTGATCTCCTTCGTCTTCTACCAGGTGATCGGCGGCTTCGCCGGCCTGTTCGACCTCGTCACCGGCGTCGCGACGGCGCTGATCGCGGCGATCGTGCTCTCGCAGGTGACGTTCGCGCGCCCGCCGCAGGTCGGCGCCTCGCTGGCTCGGCTGGCGCGCTGGTGCGTGTTCGCGCCGGTGTTGCTCTGGGAGATCCTGGTCGCGAACCTGCAGGTCGCGACGGTGATCCTGAACCCCCGAGCGGAGATCGACCCGCGGATGACGCGGATCCACGCCGCGGTCTGGGGCGCGCTGCCGGTCGCCACGCTGGCAAACAGCATCACGCTCACGCCGGGGACGCTCACCGTCCGCGAGCGCGGGCAGGACCTGTACGTCCACTCGCTGCTGCCCGTCTCCCGGGAGGGGCTGTTCGACGGCAGCCTGGAGCGGTGGGTCCGCTTCGTCTTCTACGGTCGCCGCGCGATGCGGATCGATAGTCCGCGCGAGCGCGGCGACGCCGAGGTGCTCCAGACATCGGACGATGAGGAGGACGAGAGAGCGTCCGACGCCGACGAGAGCGCCGGAGGTGAGTCGGCGTGAGCGTCGGCACCGGCGATCTGGCGACCGACCTGTTCCTCGGGACCGCCGCGCTGTTCGTCGCGCTGGCCGTCGCGATGCTGTACCGGGCCGTCGACGGCCCGACGATGCAGGACCGTGTGCTGGCGGTGAACGTGCTCGGCACGAACACCGTCGTAATTCTCGCACTCTTGGCGGTCGGCCTCGGAGAGTCGTCGTTCCTCGATATCGCGCTGATCTACGCGCTGTTGAACTTCCTGATGTCGGTGGCGATCTCGAAGTTCACCGTCGAGCGGGGTGGGATCATATGAGCGCCGTCGAGACCGCTCGGCTGGTCGCCATCGGCGTCCTGCTAGCGGGATCGCTGTTCTTCACCCTCGTCTCGGCCGTCGGCGTCATCCGACTGCCCGACATCTACTCGCGGGCTCACACCGCCTCGCAGGCCGACACGCTCGGCGCCGGCTTCGCGCTGGCTGCCGTCGCGCTCTCGCTGGGCGTGCAGGCGACCACCGCGAAGACGGTGCTACTCCTGCTGTTCATCTTCCTGACGAACCCGACCGCCGCCCACGCGATCGCCCGGGCGGCCGACGAGGACGGCATCGAGCCGTGGACGTCCGACGACGACCGTACGGCGCGGGACCTCGCGCCGGACCGCAACGGGGATACAGGCTCGGCCGACCCCGCGGCCGACGGCGTCGACGAGGAGGGAGGTGAGCCGGCGTGATCCCCGCGTTCGAGCTCGCGCTGTTCGCGTTCGTGCTCGCGACCGCCGTGCTGACGGCGATATTCCGGGACGTGCTCGCCGCGATCATCGTGTTCGCGGCCTACAGCCTCGGAATGGCGATCTTCTACGCGTTCCTGCTCGCGCCGGACGTCGCGATGACCGAGGCGGCGATCGGCGCCGGCGTGACGACGCTGCTGCTGCTGTTGACGATCGCCAAGACCGTCCGGCCGCCGACCGACGTCACGTTCGAGCGGCCTCACCCGACGGGCCTGCTCGTCGTGGGCGCGTTCACGCTCGCGATCCTGGCGACCGTGCCGGCGTTCCCCGCGGTCGGCAGCGAGTCGGCGCCGATCTGGTCGAACCCCGAGGTGACCCAGTACTACATCGAATCGGCCTACGAGGACACCGGCGTCGAGAACGCCGTGACGGCCGTGCTCGCGGGCTACCGGGGGTTCGACACGTTCGGCGAGGCGGTCGTGGTGTTCGCCGCCGGTATCGCCTCCCTGCTGGTACTCCGAACGGAGGTGTTCACCGGTGAGTAACGACGAGTACGAGCCCGTCGGCGAGAACCAACCGTACGTCGAGAGCCAGGTGATCATGACGACCGTGCGCGTGATCGCCCCCTTCGCGTTCACGTACGGGCTGTTCCTGACGTTCCACGGCGGCGGCTCGCCCGGCGGCGGCTTCCAGGGCGGCGCCATCATCGGCGCGACGATCCTGATGATCGCGTTCGCGTTCGGCATCGAGCCGACCCGCGACTGGCTGTCGAACCGCGCCGTCGTCGGCCTCGCCAGCGGCGGCGTGCTCGCGTTCGCGCTGATCGGGCTGATCCCGGTCGCGATCGGCGGCCGGTTCCTCGAACACGGGCTGTACGAGTCGGCCCTGGGGATCTACCACGGGAAGAAGTACGCCCTGGAGGGCGTCGAGATCGTCGGCATCATGCCGATCGTCGCCGGCGTCGTCGTCGGCCTGTTCTTCGTCATCGCGGCGGGCTTCAGCGGCGAAGGCCGACTTGCGGGCGACGGAAGCGGGCGATCCGCAGGATCGCGAGCCGATGGGAGAGCCGAGCGACCCGACGGAGATGATTCACGATGACACTGATCGATCTACTCGCGACGCGGTACGCGTACGTGCTGTTCGCCCTGCTCGTCGGGACGGGCCTGTACATGGTGGTGTCGAGCCCGAACCTCGTCAAGAAGGTGATCGGGCTGAACCTGTTCCAGACCGGCCTGTTCCTGTTTTTCATCGCCAGCGCCTACGTCGAGGGGGGCCAGACGGCCGTGATCCACGGCGAGGGCGGCGGCCCCTACGTCAGCCCGCTGCCGCAGGTGCTGGTGCTGACCGCGATCGTCGTCGGCGTCGCGCTGACGGCGGTCGCGCTCGCGCTGATCGTCCGGATCTACTCGGAGTACGGCACGCTCCGCGAGGACGTCCTCCGGGAGGTGCGCGCCGATGAGTGACGTCTCGCTGGCGCCGGTCGGTCTGATCGTGCTGCCGCTGATCGCGGCGGCCGTCGCGCTCGCGGCGGGCGTCGTCCGCGAGCGAACCGGCTGGGCGATCGCAGTCGCGACGCTGCTCGCCGAGGGCGGAATCGCGGCGTGGCTCGCGAACACCGTCTACTACGGACAGGGCAGAGTCATCCACGAACTGGGCGACTACGGCCGCCCCGAGGAGTTCGCCGTCGGCATCGAACTGGTGGCCGATCAGCTCTCGGCGATCGTCGTGCTGCTGATCGTCGTCGTCTCGCTGGGCGTGCTCGCGATGGCGCGCTCGACCGGGCCGCGAGGGAACGCCTTCTTCGCCGCCTTCCTCCTGCTGAACGGCGGGCTGATGGGCGTCGTGCTCACCGGCGACGTGTTCAACCTGTTCGTCTTCCTGGAGATCGTCGGGCTGGCGACGTACGCGCTGGTCGCGTCCGACCGGCGCCCCGACGCCGCGGTCGCCGCGCTGAAGTACCTGATCGTCGGGACGACCGGCGCCTCGCTGTACCTGCTGGGCGTCGGCTACCTGTTCATGGCGACGGGCACGCTGAACATGGCCGACCTCGCGGCCGCGCTGGCCGGCGAACCGGCGTTCGTCGGCGGGCCGCTGTACACGAACACGCTCGTCGTCGCCGGGTTCGCGTTCATCACCGTGGGCCTGTTCGTGAAGGCCGCGATCTACCCGCTGCACGCCTGGCAGCCCGACGCCTACGCCGCGGCGCCCGACGCCGTGACGGCGTACATCTCGGCGCTGGTCTCGACCGCGGGCGCGTACGCGTTCGCCCGCATCGCGTTCGACGTGTTCACGCCGGCCTTTTTCGAGGCCGTGCCCGCCGCCGCGTGGGCGGTCGTGACGCTGGCCTCGGTGAGCGTCGTCGCGGGCAGCGCGCTGGCGGTGACCCAGACTCGGGTCAAGCGCGTGTTCGCCTACTCGTCGGTATCGCAGTTCGGCCTGGTCGTCGCCGCGGTCGGGATCGCGGTTCACCCCGCGGCGTCCGAGTCCGCCGCTCGGCTGGCGATCGTCGGCGCCGTCGTCCACCTGATCGGGCACGGCGTCATCAAGGGCGGGCTGTTCGTCGCCGCCGCCGGCCTCGCGCGGACGGCCGGCGCGCGGACGCTCGAGGAACTCTCGGGGCTCGGCCACGAGGCACCGTTCCAGTCGGGTGCGATGGCCGTGCTGGCGCTCTCGCTCGTCGGCGTCCCGCCGACGATCGGCTTCCTCGGGAAGTTCTACATCGCGCTGGGCGCAGTCGAGGCCGGGATCTGGCCGGTCGCCGCGGTGATCCTACTCAGCACCGTGCTGACGCTGGCCTACGCCGCGCGATTCTTAGAGCGGCTGTACTTCACGCCCCGGACCGCGGCGCCCGCGGCGGGCGTCGACGCCGCTGCCGGGGTCGCTGCTGACGGTGGTGATGCCGATGCTGACGGCGCCGACGCCGCAACTGATGGTGGTACCGACGCTGCGACCGACGGCGGTGCTGATTCGGGCGCCGAGAGTAGCGACGCCGGCGTCGACGCGGTCGAACAGGACGTCGCCGACGCGCCGGGCGCGTCGCTCGGCCTCAAAGTCGCGCTCGTCGGCGCCGCGTTGCTTGCGGTCGCACTCGGGTTCGCGGGCGTCGAGTTCGCGGATGCGCTGAATCCGTTCGTGACGGAGGTGGTCCGATAGATGGTCGAACAATCCCTGCGACCGCTGGCGGCCGTGCTCGTCTCGGCCGTCGCGATCGTGCTGATCGTCGCGTCGTATCGTCACCCCAATATTCGGGACAGCTGGTCGGTCGCGGCCGCCGTCGCGAAGTTCGGCATCGTCGCGAGCATGGTGCCCGGCGTGCTGGGCGGCGAGAGCTACCGCGCGCCCGCCCTGGAGTTCGCGCGGATCCCCGGCACCGACAGCTCTCTCACGCTCGCACTCGAAGCCGACGCGCTGGGCGTCCTCTTTGCCCTGCTGGCGAGCCTGCTGTGGATCTTCACCTCGTTCTACGCCGTGGGGTACATGCGCGGGCTCGACGAGCACGCCCAGACGCGCTTCTTCGCGTCGTTCGCCGCCAGCCTCTCGGCCGCGGTGGGGATCGCCTTCGCCGCGAACCTGGTGACGATCTTCCTGTTCTACGAGCTGCTGTCGGTCGCGACCTACCCGCTGGTCGCCCACGACGAGGACGGCGAGGCCCGCGCCGCCGGCCGGAAGTACCTGACCTACACGTTCTTCGGCGGCGGCGTGCTCGTGCTCGCTGGCACCGTGCTGGTGTTCGTGCTCGCCGGGACGACCGACTTCGGCGCGACGGCCCAGGCGCTCGGGAACGCCGACCCGACGCTCGCGAAGGCGGCGTTCGCGCTGCTGGCGGCCGGGTTCGGCGTCAAGGCCGGCCTGATGCCGCTGCACTCCTGGCTGCCCGACGCGATGGTCGCGCCGACGCCGGTGTCGGGGCTGCTCCACGCCGTCGCGGTCGTGAAAAGCGGCGTCTTCGGCATCGCGCGGCTGGTGCTGGAGGTGTACAGCCCGGCAGTGGTCGCCGACCTCGGGGTGGGGATCTACCTCGCGGCCGTCGCCGCGTTTACGATCCTCGTGTCGAGCATCATCGCGCTCCGGCAGGACCACCTCAAGCGCCGGCTCGCCTACTCCACGGTGAGTCAGCTATCCTACATCGTGCTCGGGCTGGCGCTGCTGGGCCCGACCGCAGTGAAGGGCGGGCTGCTCCACATCCCCGCCCACGCGTTCATGAAGCTCACGCTGTTCTTCTGTGCGGGCTTCATCCACGTCGAAACCCACACCGACTACATCAGCGAGATGGACGGGATCGGCGAGCGGATGCCCCTGACGATGGCGGCGTTCGCGGTCGCCGCGGCGGGGATGGCCGGCATCCCGCTGGTCGCCGGCTTCGTCAGCAAGTGGTTCCTACTGATCGGCGCCGTCGAGGTCGAGCAGACGATCTTCGCGGTCGCGTTGCTGGTCTCGGGCATCCTCAACATCGCGTACTTCTGGCCGATCGTCTACGGCGCGTTCTTCGAGTCGCCCGGCGATGCCGACTCGAAGCCGCTGCTGGAGGGGCCGATCGGCGGCCGCTTCGGCGCCGCCGCGGCCGGAACCACCGGCGGCCCCGCGGTCGCGACGGATGGCGTCGGGAACGGCGCCGACGACCGATCCGACGACTCGGCGAGCGCGTCCGACGACTCGGGGGGCTCCTCGACCGGAACGTACGCGGTCGATCGCAACCCGAGCGATCACCTTTCGGCCGAAGAGCAAGAGCGGCGCCGCGAGGAGGCCGCCGAAGCCGAAGCGGCCGCGGACGCGGAGGCGGATGCGGAAGATGACTCACATGCCGATACCGATCACCACGACGTCGTCCACGACGAGCACGGCCACGGCGGAACGACCGGCGACTGGGAAGCCGTCGGCTGGACCGGTAAGGAGGGCACCTGGCTGATGCTGGGGCCGATCCTGGCGGTCGCGGCCGGCGCCATCGTACTCGGCGTCGTGCCCTATCAGGCCGTGTTCCTGCACCTGATCGAGGAGATCGTCGCGGGGGTGAGCTTCTGATGCTGGAGCTCGTTCCCCCGGGCGCGGTCGTGATCGTGGCCGCGCTGCTGGTCGCAGTGCTGCCCCGGAAGGCCGGCCACGCGCTCGGCGCGCTCGCGACGGCGGGCGCACTCGCGCTGTCGTGGCTCGCCCCCGCCGGCGCGCACCTGCAGGTGACGCTGTTCGGCTCGGCGGAGTCGGGATTCCAGGCAGTGCTGTACAACGTCGATCCGTTCTCCCGGATCATGGGCCTGATCTTCGGGTTCATCGGGCTCGTGGCCGTGATCTACTCGTACGCGAGCGACGCCGACACCACCCAGACCGCCTACGCGCTGTCGTACGTCGGCACGAGCCTCGCGGCCGTGTTCGCGGGCGACTGGCTGACGCTGGTGTTCTTCTGGGAATTGATGGCCGTCACCTCGACGCTGCTGGTCTGGCACTACGGCGGCCGCGCGGTCCGCGCGGGCTTCCGCTACGCCGTCCTGCACGGGATCGGCGGCAGCCTCGTGCTGGCCGCGCTCGTCTGGCACTACGCCGAGGCGGGCACGTTCCTCTTCACCGGCGAGGGGATCTCCGCCGGGATTCCGGCCGTGCTGGCGGCGGTCGGCATCGGCGTCAACGTCGGGTTCGTCGGGCTGCACGCCTGGCTGCCCGACACGTACCCGCGGCCCCACATCGCCGCTTCCGTGTTCCTCTGCGTGTACACGACCAAGACCGGCGTGTACGCGATGTACCGGGCGTTCCCCGAGGGTCACATGTGGATCGCCTACATGGGCGGCGCGATGGCCGTCTTCGGCGCCACGATGGCCCTGCTCCAGTCGGACATGCGCCGGCTGCTGTCCTATCACATCCAGTCGCAGGTCGGCTACATGGTCGCCGGCGTCGGCATCGGCACGCAGCTCGCCACCGCCGGCGCGTTCGGCCACGTGTTCAACCACATCCTCTACAAGAGCCTGCTGTTCATGACGGTCGGCGTCGTGATCTACCGCACCGGCGAGGAGAGCCTGAAGAAGATCGGCGGGCTGGCAAGCGATATGCCGCTCACCGCCGGGGCCTTCGTCGTCGCGGCGCTGTCGATTTCGGGCTTCCCGCTGTTCAACGGCTACGTCTCGAAGGGGATGATCACCTACGCCGCCAACCACGGACACAAGCCGCTGTTCTACCTGCTGATGATCGGGGGCGTCGGCACGTTCCTCTCGTTCATCAAGCTGGGTTACCACGCGTTCTTCCACGGCAGCTACGACGGCGACGTGCTCGACGCCAACCGCGGTCAGAGCGTCGCGATGCTGTCTGTCGCGGGGCTGTGCGTGCTGTTCGGCGTCGCGCCGCCGGCGCTGTACGAGATCCTGCCCGCGGGCGACTACGCCGCCGGCCACTACACGGCCTACACGGTGAGCCACGTCCTCGAAGTGGCGGTGCTCGCGATCATCGCCGTCGTCGGCTTCGTGATCCTCAAGGGCCCGCTCAAGAAGGTCGGCCGGGTGCCCGACGTCGACGCGATCTACAACCCGATCGCGTTCTACGGCACCCGCGGGCTCGTCGTCGGCGTCACCGAGCTGTACGCCGCGGTCGACCGCGCGGCCGTCCGATTCGTCGGGTTCGTCACCGACACGGCCGCCGACCCCGAGTCGGCCGTCGCGGCGACGCCGCTGGGTGACTCGGTGAACGACGAGTACGCCCACCCGCTCCGAGCCGGCTTCGGCACGAGCATCCTGCTCGTGACGCTGGTCGCGACGCTCGTTTTGCTGGCCGTCCTGCTGGGCTGACCGGCGGCCGCCAGCCATCCGGTTTTCGGCTCGGCGTCTCGACGTCGCGTCGCGGCTGTCGTTTGCTTCCACGAGACCGACTCTGACCGCCCTTTCAGCCGCGGGTTACCGCCGCTCTCGCCGCGAAAGCCGGGCATAACCAAGTTCGGTTTGCCCGTAGCCCCGCCCGTGACAGGACTCAGGTCGCCCCGCGGAGCGGCGCCGGTGGTGGTGCGGTGTCGCTGATCGACCGGTTCTCGCGCGGGCTCTCGGCGACGTTTCTGTCCCGCGGCGTCAAGATGGTCGCCAACGCCGCGCTGCTGGTCGTCCTCGCCCGCTTCTTGCTCTCGCCCGGCGAGTACGGCCTGCTGTACCTGACGATCTCGATCGTCGGCGTCGCGCGGCTCTTCAGCGACCTCGGACTCGGCCGCTCGACCGCTCGCTACGTCAACGAGTACAAGGAAGACGGCGGCGGCCAGCTCCACCACGTCCTCCGGATCGGGTTCGGGTTCCGGATCGCGCTCGTCGTGCTGGTCGCCGTAGTACTGGCGCTAGGCGGCGGACTGATCGCCGACGTGATCGGCCAACCTGACCTGCGCCCGTACCTGCTCGTCGGGGCGCTGTACCTCGCCGTCCTCTCGTTCCAGTCCTTTTTCAGCGTGCTGTTCCAGGGGTTCTCGCGGGTGACGCTGTCGGCCGCCGTCGGGATCACCAACAGCGTCGCGCGGGTCGTCTTCGCCGTCGGGTTCGTGCTGCTCGGGCTGGGCGGCGTCGGCGCGCTGCTGGGGTACGTCGTCGCCGCGGCGCTGGCGGTGATCGTCGGCGCCGCGCTCCTGTACACGCAGCTCTACGTGAACTACGAGCCCGACGCCGAGCGCGAGGAGGGGCTTCGGCGGCGCATCCTGGAGTACAGCATTCCGCTGACGGCGACGCGGAGCGCCAACACGATCGACAAGCGCGTCGACACGATCCTCGTCGGCGCGCTGGCCGGCCCGGCGGCGGCGGGGTTCTACACGGTCGGCAAGCAGGTGTCGGCGTTTCTGGACGTCCCCGCGCGCTCGATCGGCTTCACAGTCTCGCCGGCCTACGGCGAGGAGAAAGCGAACGGCGAACTCGAGCGCGCGGCGCGCATGTACGAGGCCAGTCTCCGGTACGTCCTCCTGCTGTACGTGCCGGCGGCGACCGGCCTGCTGCTCGTCGCCGACCCCGGCATCGTGCTGGTGTTCGGGCGGGATTACGCGGCCGCGACGCTCGTCGTGCAGGTGTTGAGCCTCTACGTCGTGTTCCAGGCGATCAACCTGGTGACGACCCAGGGACTCGACTACCTCGGGCGGGCGCGCGATCGCGCGATCGCCAAGGGGGTGACCGCGGCGGGCAACGTCGTCCTCAACCTCCTGTTGATCCCGCCGTACGGCGCCGCCGGCGCCGCGATGGCGACCGTGCTCACCTTCGGCTTCTACGTCGCGGGCAACGTCTACGTCATGCACACCGAACTCCCGCTGCGCTGGGGGCGACTCCTCCGAACCGCGGCGCAGGTGGTGGCGGTCTCAGGCGGCATGGCCGTCGGCGTCGCGCTCGTGATGCCCCGGGTCTCCTCGATGGCGTCGCTGATCGCCGCGATCGGGCTCGGCGTCGCGATCTGGGTGGCGCTGTCGATCGCCAGCGGGCTGCTCGACGTCGGCGAGGCCCGAACCGTGCTCTCGCGGATCACGTGACGCCGCCGGCACGCCGGAAGCGGTCGGCCCGTTCGTGTTAGTTCGACAGTAAGATACATATTCGAACACGAGAAGCTCGCAACTAATCGGTGAGCGTCCCCGCGGTCGCGGTCGGGGCCCGACCGAGATCACACATGCAATTCGACGCACTTTCGGCGGACGACAGAGCGGTCGCATCGATGCTCGGCGTGACACTACTTCTCGGCACGGCGGTCGTCGGCGCCGCGGTCGTCGGGGCGTTCGTCCTCGACGTCGGTAGTACCTCGGCGAGCTCGTCGGTATCGGGCGAAACGCAGGCGTCACAGGCGCCCCAGGTGCAGTGGGAGTTGCAGAACGGTTCCGACGGCGTGACCCTGCAGCACGTCGCCGGCGACACTGTCCAGCCCGGGCAGGTCCGCGTCGTCGGGGACCTCGAATCGGACTACGTCGGCACGCGACTCGACGATTCGAGCCTGTTCGGCGAGGAGTCGGTCCGGGCGGGCGACGAGGCGACGATCGACGAGTCTCGGCTGTCCGGTGATACGGGCACCGTGGCGCTGATCTGGACCTCCTCCGACGGCAGTGACGCGGTCGTGCTCTCGGAGTACGAGTACGACCTGCGGTAGCGCTATTTCCAGCCCGGCGAACCGTCACTCCGTTTTTCCTGCCGATTTATTACGTTTGACTCCGTGGACGGTGCCATGGATCGGGATCTCGGCGCGGAACGAGGACAATCGGAGGTGATCGGCGTCGTGTTGCTCGTGGGCATCGTCGTGCTGCTGGCGGGACTGGCCGGTCTGTTCATTTTCGACCTGTCGGACAACAATCTCGAGAAGGCGCCCCAGACGAACTTCGAGGTCGACCAGTACGGCGATAACACGTCGCAGGTCCGGCTGTACCACGACGGCGGCGACGTCATCACCGACACCGACGCGATCACCGTCACGGTCGACGGCAATGATGAACTCGCGGAACACGGCGTCAACTTCTCGAATGCGGACGGGGAGATCGACTCGCAGACGGACGTATTCTTCTCTAAGAACGGCTCAAGCGACATCATTGCGAGTGAATCGACGCTAAACGGTTCCTACGGCGGCCTCGACGCCGGCACCGAGATCCGAATCGTCTGGAACCCCGAAGACGCGGACAATTCCGCAATCCTCTTCGAGTACGAGGTCGAATCCCGTAGCTAGCCCCGGTTTCAGCCGGTAGCACGATCATGGCCAGCACTGACACCCAGTCCTCCGACGAGTCGTTACCGATCTCGACCGCCCAGTTCGTCGCCCTGGTCGTCGGCCTGATCGTCGTCGGGACGGCGGCCGGATTCGCCGCGTTCATGCTCTTCGGCAACGCCGAGGAGCGTCCCGACACCGAGTTCGAGTTCGAGCAGTTCGGCGCCAGCGAGCAGCAGGTCGCGATCACCAACCTCTCGGGCGAGCGAATCGAGGATCCCGGGACCGTGGTGGTGTCGGTCGACGGCGAACGGGTCGAAAACAATAGCGGCCACGACTGGGCGAACAGCGAGGGCGGCCTCGGCCCCGAAAGCGCGGTCTACATCGGGTACAACGACTCCGTCGGGTACGTGCTGACCGACGACCGCTCGGACCCGCGCCTCCAGCGCGGGCTACCGCCGGGGACCGAGATCCGCATCGTCTGGCTCAGCGCGACGTCCGATAGCTCGGCCGAACTCGATAGTTACGAAGTCGAACGCCGCGACGGCTGAGCCGGGAAACTATTAGGTGGCCCCGGCGAGAGGCGAACATGACGCGGGTGGCGCACTCGGAGGTTCCGGGCCGACGACCCCCACTACGCGAGATCGATCGATGCTACCGGACACGTTCGACGCCGACGCTCGGGCCAGCGCGCAGGTGATCGGCTCGCTGTTGATGGTAGCGGTCGCACTGGTCGGCGCCGTGGTCGTGGGGGTCGTCGTGTTCGACTTCGACGACAGGTTTCTGGACGAGGAGACGCCGACCGCCGAGCTCCGGTTCGAGTACGACGAGGACGCGGAGACGCTGACCGTCCAGCACCGCTCGGGGAACACGTTGCAGGGCGACCGCATCGCCGTCGTCAGCGACAACGTCACGCTCGACACGTGGGCGAAGGAACGGAACGTGACGGCCGGCGACGAGCTGACGATCTACGCCGTCGGGCCGGACCAGACCGTGATCGTCTACTGGCACGACGAGGACGGCGATCGGCACGAACTGCGGCGCTGGCGCGGCCCGAAATCCTAGCGGAGGTCGAGAAATCCTAGCGCAGGTCGACGGCGTCCGCGACCGCGCGGGCGGGCGTGCTGATTCCGATGCGCACGACAGCCATCGATCGGACGAACGCCTCGTGTGCGGCGCCGTTCAGCGTCGCCAGCGGCCGGGGGGTGTCGGACTCGTCGCGATCGTCGAACGTCGGGCGCCGCTCGATCACGGCGTTGCACTCGGGACAGCGGCGGATCTCCCTGTCGCCGACGCTGCGGGAGATCCAGTCGCCGGCCGGCGGGCTCCGGTGGTCGCAGTCCGGACAGCAGAGCACCGCCTTGCGCGTCGCGTCCGGCGGTCGGTCGTCGGGTATCTCGCTGGAGGGGATCCTGGCGGGAGTCATAGGTCACGGTAGGTTCTAGCCGTTAGTAAGGCTAGCGACCGCGTCGGAACGATCGTGAGGGTCCCGCGGGGTGTATCGTCATCTTTACTTCGCGGCTACGGTAGTTCCACCATGGACCAGCTGAAGCGGTCGCTCCTCGATGCGCCGATAATCGAAAAGGACGGCTACCACTACTTCGTCCACCCGATCAGCGACGGCGTCCCGATGCTCGAGCCGGAACTGCTCCGGGAGATCGTCATCCGCATCATCCGGAAGGCGGACCTCGAGGACGTCGACAAGATCGTCACGCCCGCCGCGATGGGGATCCACATCTCGACGGCCGTCTCGCTGATGACCGACATCCCGCTGGTCGTCATCCGCAAGCGCCAGTACGGTCTCGACGGCGAAGTCGCGCTGTTCCAGGAGACGGGCTACTCCGAGTCCGAGATGTACATCAACGACGTCTACGAGGGCGACCGCGTGCTCGTGCTCGACGACGTGCTCTCGACCGGCGGGACGCTCAAGGCGATCCTCGGCTCGCTCGAGGACATCGGCGCCGACGTCGTCGACGTCGTCGCGGTGATCAAGAAGGTCGGCGGCGAGAACGCGCTAGAGTCGACCGACTACGCGGCCAAGACGCTGATCAACGTCGACGTCGAGGACGCCGAGGTCGTGATCGTCGACGACCACGGCGACAACTGAGGGCGCCGACGCCGATCAGACTGCTTCTTTCTCGGCAGCGGCGTCGATAGCCGACGGGTCGAACTCCAGCAACGTCTCACCGCAGTCGAGGCAGCTCGCTGTCGCGACCTCGTACGACCGACAGCAGGATTCGACGGTGTCCGTGCCGAGTTCGACGCCGCCCGAGCACAGCGGGCAGGTCTGGCGGAACGAGCGGAGCGATTCGAGAATCTTCAGCCGCTGTTCGAGCGGCACCGCCGTCCAGTCGTCGGACTGGTCTCGCAGCGCGCGGTCGGCGGCGACGTCCGCGATCAGCGCTCCGTCCGAGGGCCACTTTCGAACGCGGTTGCGGATCTCGACCGCCGGATGATCCCGGTCCTCCACCGCCACCGACTCGGGATCGGCGTCGAACAGGTCGGCGAACGTCTCGGCGTCCGGCTCCGACGATCGAAACCGCTCGGTGTGATCCTCGAGACGGTCGGCGAACTCGTCGGACAGACAGAGATCGTCCTCGCGCTCGCACGGCGCGACGACGTTCGCGCCCAGCAGGAACTGCTCGGGGTCGACCGCGTTTCGCCGCTCGGCTTCCTTGCGTTCGACCGCGTCAAATGGCTCCTCCTCGGAGTGCTGGTCGTCCAGCGGATGCTTGTCGAACAGCGCGAGCACGCGATTCGGAAGATACCGTTTCGTCAGCGTCGGGGTTCCGGGGATCAGGTAGCCCCAGAGGTAGATGATTCCCAGACACGCGGCGAACAGCCCGACGCCGAGCCCACCGGCGGCCGCCTCGCCGATCGCTCGGGCGGCGACGACCCAGGCGAGCGCGCTCGCGACCGCCGCGATCCCCACGTTGACGATCGTACACGGCGTGCACCTGTTTTCGCCGGTGTACTCCGGCTTTCGTAACCGCTCGATCACCGACGCGTCGTTGCCTGCCATAGTTGACCGTTGGACAGGGTGATAAAAATAGGTGCGGCTAGATTTCGGCGTTCCCATCATCGGTTCTCTCCAACTCGATCCGACGGTCGTCGTTCGGCCGCTCTCACACGATCAATTGCGTTGTCGTATCTCCCCGCGCTCCCTGCGGGCGTCCCTGAGCGCCAGCGCGACGGCGCCGACGCCGATCAGCGTCACGATCGCGGAGATCGCGGGGCCGACGTACGGCACCTGGGCCAGCAGGCCGACCAGAATCAGCCCGACCAGCAGCGCGATCCACCGGTTCCGCGCGCCGACGAGCCCGATCAGCCACGCCCCGACCGCGAAGCGGCCGTACACCGTCGCGATCCAGACGTACAGCACGAACAGCAGGGTCCCGGCGAGCATGATCGGGATGCCGACGACCGTGATCGCAAGCAACGCAAGCAGTATCGGCACGCCGATCAGCACGACCAGCCCGACGCCGACGCTCCCGAGGATCGATCCCGTGGCCCTGTCGACGACGTCGCGCGCGAACCCGGGCGCCAGCGCGAGCAGGATGATCCCCACCAGCAGGTTGATCAACAGCCCGTAGACGGCGAGCGCCCACTGGAACGCCATCGGGAACTGGACCGGACCGGCGGCGACGCCGGCGTCCTGCACGAGCTCGCCACCGATCTGCGCGCCGCCGCTGCGCTCTAGCTCGCCGGCGTAGGTCAGGTCCCCGCCGATCCGCGCGTTCTCGCCGAGGTAGATCGATCCGGCGGCGATCTCGGCGTCTTCGTCCACGACGCCGTTGATCGACACGCCGCCGGCGGCTGCCGACAGCGAGCCGTTGACCCGGCCCTGCCGTCCCAGCCTGACGTTCCCCCCGGCGGCGTCGACGTCGCCGCCGACTGTCCCGTCGATCCGCAGGTCGCCGGTCATCGCCTCGACGTCGCCGGTGACATCGCCGTTGACCGTCGCCGACCCGCCGACGACGGTCAGGTCGCCGTCGACCGTGCCGTCGACGACGACCGTCCCCCCGACCACCGTCAGCCCCTCGACGGTCTCGTTCTCTTCGATCACCACTGTACCCCCCGTTCGCGTCTCCTGGGCGGCCGCCGCGCCCGGCACGACCACCAGCGAGACGAGGATCGCGACCGTCAGGATCGCCCACGCGCGCCTCATATCAGTTCTCGGTACCTGCAAGGCGGGCAAGTAGTTACTCCGGTAGTCGTTTCGTACCCGACCGATCTGGCTGCGTTTACTTTCGGCTCGCCGACGACTACTGACCGGACTGGTCGCTCTCTGCGCGTCGGTCGCTCTCTCCCGGCGGATCACCAGTCGTCATCGTTCCGTCGAGCGCGGCGCGCGACGGTCGGACGAGTCCGTTTCGACGCGAGTAGCACGTTCGTACTGTCTCGCGCGCGCGGTGAACCCACCCTTACGCGCACCCGCCTCAACTATCGGCTCGGGAGTTCCTGGACACGATCGCCCTACGACATCCGAAAACCGACCGACCGCGCGCCGATCTCTATCGATCGCCCTGAAGTACCGCGTAGGCCACACTAACTCTTTAGGAGCGAACGACATCCCCGCCCCGCGCCTTTCGGGTAGTGATGACCGATCGAACCATCTCCGTCGACCGGATCGAGCCGGAAGAGGGCGCGTCCGCGACCGACGCCGCGCTCTCGGCGCTCGCCGACGGGCGGCGCCGGACCGCGCTGGCACAGCTGCTGACCGCCCGCGGCCGCACGTCCGCCGACGTCCTCGCGATCCGCGTCGCGGCCGTCGAGGCCGGCGTCTCGCCAATCGACGTCGACGCGGACCGCCACGGCGACGTGGCGATCGACCTCCACCACCGTCACCTGCCGAAACTCGACGACGTCGGCCTGATCGACCTGACGGACGGCGGGGCCGCCGCGACGGATCGCGCGGCCCGATTCGAGCTCGTTCTCGAAGCGGTCGAAGGAGCTGCCGACCCCGACGCCGCGCTCTCGGCGCTCGCCGACCGACGGCGTCGCTCCGTTCTCGAACACGTCGCTCGCGTCGACGAGCCGATCGGTCTCGACGCTCTCGCGGAGCGCATCGTCGCCCAATCCGACGACGCCCGCGACGACGTGGCGCTCGATCTCCACCACCACCACCTGCCGAAGCTCGACGACGCCGGGTTCCTCGCGTACGACGCCGAGGATCGCCGCGTCGACGACGCTCGCGAGTTCCCGTTCGAAGGGGACCTCGGCGAGGCGGTCGACCGGATCGAGCGAGACGCCGCGCTCTCGGGCGACGGATCGACGGACGTCGTCACTCACATTTCGCTGTAACGTCGCGTTGCCGGCGCTGAACGGCGTCGAGCCGCCTCTGTCCTGTTTCCACTCTCGATTGCGCGTCGACCGGCCGATCAGTCGGTCGACACTGTTTCCGGGCGTTCTTCGACCTGCTCCGCCGCGAGTACCGTCACCGAGAACGCCGATCCCCGGCCCGGCTCGGACTCCACTTCGATCTCGCCGCCGTGGTGTTCGGCGATCCGGTGACACAGCGCCAGACCGATGCCGGACCCGCTGTGGTCGCTCCCGGCGTCGAGTCGCTCGAACAGTTCGAAGATCTGCTCCTGCGCGTCGGCGTCGATCCCGATCCCCTCGTCGCGGACGGTCACCCGCCACTCGTCGCCGGCCCGTTCCGCCCCGACGCGGATTCGCGGCGGTTCGTCGCCGCTGTACTCGATGGCGTTCTGCAGGAGGTTCTGGAACAGCTGGCGCAGCTGTCCGGCGTCTCCCTCGACGTGGGGCAACTCTTCGGCGGTGATTTCGGCGTTGCTCTCCGCAATGCGAACCTTCAGGTCGGTCCGCACGTCCGCGAGGACGTCGTTCAGGTCGACGCGCTCGAACGAGACTCCGTTGCCTTCGACGCGAGCGTAATCGAGCAGGTCGTTGACCAGCGTCTGCATCCGGTCGGCGCCGTCGACCGCGAACTCCAGGTACTCGGTCGCGTCCTCGTCTAGCTCGTCGCCGTACCGTTTCTCCAGCAGCCCGAGATACTGCGACACCATCCGCAGGGGCTCCTGGACGTCGTGGGCGGCCGTCGACGCAAACTGGTCGAGCCGTTCGTTGGACGCCTCCAGCCGCCGGACGGTGTCTTCGAGCTCGCCCTGGACGCGGGTCAACTCCCCGTTCGCGCGTTCGAGCCGTTCCTGCGTGCGCCGCAGCTCGTCGTTTCGCTCGACGAGCGTACGCTCGCGGGCGATGGCCCGAGCCTCGTGGATGCCGATTCCGAGCCCCGCGATCGATCCGATCGTTATCGAGAGCGCTCTGGTACCGTAGGAGAACGAGGTCGTGACGCCCGGATGCACGGCCCGCAATGCCAGCAGCGTTAGCATGACGCCGACCCCGCCCAGACACCAGCCGATGATCCGCGGGTACAGCTCCGGCGGCAGGTCGGCTTCGGGCAGCCAGCTCCCGACGACCAGCACCAGCGCGCCGGCGAACCCGATCAGCAGGAAGTCGATCGCCGCCTCGAACGGGGCGCCGCCGCCGAGCACCTTCATCGTCGATTGGCCGATTGCGAAAAGAATCAACGAGACGCCGAGCAGGTAGACTCCGCGCTGCCACCGGCTCACTCGTCGACCTCGCTGTCCGTGCGGTCGCTCCGCACTATCTCTGCGAGCACGCCCGGTCTGGTGTCGCCTCGGCGCCGCGCCGCTTGGCCGAACTGTTGTTGGTGACTCATTGTTGTGGTCCGCTCTCCGACAACGACGCGTGAACTCTGTATGCGAACCACGCGGAAACTACGGCGAGGGTCGACTGCACCGCCGTCGCTGCGTCCACCGCCGTGCCGGCGGACGCACACTGTGGACGATCGGTTGCTGTAGCGATGTAGGCCCGACTCGGAGATAAGGCGTTCGCACGGACCGGTCGGCGGGGTTCTCCGACCGCAGCGGCGGGAGGTGGATTTGAACAACGCGAAACGCTCGCTCCGCTCGCGTTTCTCTCGTTCAAATCCACTCGTCGTACTCCTCCGAATCCAGCAGTTGCTCGGCGATAAAACGCCTCGCTTGAGAGTTGGATTCGGAAGAAGTAGCGGGAGGTGGATTTGAACCACCGGTCTGCGGGTTATGAGCCCGCCGGAATCTCCTGGCTATCCCATCCCGCTACCATTTCGTACCGCCGTCCGCTAGTTAAGGGTTGCGTTTCGGACGCCCTGTGGGAGTTTCTACCGATGGACCCGCCAGGTGAAGTAGCTCTCCGCGAGGAAGTTGACGACGAACCCGCAGGCGATCCCGACGGCGTTGGCCAGCAGGTACTGCACATCCCCGTAGTACACCAGCAGTGCGAGGACGCCGGTGGCGACGACGAGGCCGCCGGTCCGCACGAGGTTCGAGGTGAGAAGCCGTCTGAGTAGCGGCCGAATACCGGACCGTCCCCACTCCGAAAACGTCCAGTGTTCGTTGACCAGAAACATCACGATGATCGCGGTCTCGGCGCCGACGAGTTTGGCGATTGCGGGCGGAAACGCGTGAAGTTCCACCAGCGCGATCAGTATCGCGAAGTCGACGGTCGTCCCGGCGACCCCGACTGTCGCGAACCGAAGCAGCCGACCGCTGCTGAGCATCGCTCGAACCCGATTCTGGAGAATCCGCAGCGTCGACTCCCCCGCCATTAGTGCTTGCCGGCGGCACTCACGTCCGTCCTCGCCGGCGCGAGCAAGCGCTCGCGGCTGGTCTCGCGTCCCTGGGGGCTCTGCATCGGACGTGATTCTCTGCCTCGCGGTGTTAAATCGTTCGGCCGCGGATTCGAGTGCACAACGACTAACTGTTCGTCCGACGAGCCACGGGTATGACGCGCGTCGCGCTCATCGCCCACGACGAGGAGAAGCCGTCGCTGATCGAGTTCGCGCAGAATCACGAGGGGACGCTCTCGAACTTCGAGCTGCTCGCGACGGGGACGACCGGCAAGCGCCTGATGGAAGAGACCGATCTGGAGGTCGAGCGCAAGGAGTCGGGGCCGCTCGGCGGCGACATGATGATCGGCGCCGAGGTCGCCGACGGGATCATCGACGGCATCATCTTCCTGCGGGATCCGCTGACCGCCCAGCCCCACGAGCCCGACATCACCGCGCTGCTGCGGGTCTGCGACGTCAAGGACGTTCCGCTGGCGACGAACCGCTCGTCGGCGGAGTTTCTCATCGAAGGGCTCGCGGACTGATCGACCGATCCCGGCTCGCGGACCGCTAACCCGCCTTCTGGACGACCGTCACGTCGCCGGCATCGAGCCGCTCGACGTCAAGGAAGTGGGGGATGTACTCGCGCTTGTCGTAGGCTTCGCGCTCGTCTTCGCTGCCCGCGACGCACCAGAGCTGGACCTCCTCGGGGCCGTGCCACTCGCCGTTGCGGTTGATCTGGAACAGCGTCAGCTCCTCGCCGTCGACCTCGACGATGCCGTCCCGACGGACGCCCGGATCCCCGGTGATGATGAGGCGCTTCATGGACGGGGTTTCGGACGAACGCCAATTAAGCGCTTCGAGACTCTCGCGTCTCCCGGCGCGAGCGCGATCCGAGCGACGCGTCGCTGGTCCGAACCAAACGCGTTTTAAGCGACCGTTGCCAACCACGTTCCAAGGAGATCGATATCTATGGAGATGCCACGCCGATTCAACACGTACTGCCCGCACTGTAACGAGCACAACGAGCACGAGGTCGAGAAGGTCCGGACGGGACGCCAGACCGGCATGAAGTGGATCGATCGACAGGAGAAGCGCAACAAGGGCATCGGGAACGACGGCAAGTTCTCGAAGGTGCCCGGTGGCGACAAGCCCACCAAGAAGACCGACCTCAAGTACCGCTGCGGCGACTGCGGCAAGGCCCACCTCCGCGAGGGATGGCGCGCCGGCCGCCTGACGTTCCAGGAGTGATCACAATGGCAGGAAACTTTTTCAGCGTCGAATGCCCGGACTGCGAGAACGAACAGGTCGTCTTCGGCAAGGCATCCAGCGAGGTCGCCTGCGCCGTCTGCGGGCACACGCTCGCGCGCCCCACCGGCGGCAAGGCCGTCTTCGAGGGCGAAGTCTTGGAGACCGTCGAGGCGCGGTGAACGCACCCGAGGTGATCCCGAATGCAATATAGCGGCTGGCCCGAATCCGGCGAACTCGTAGTCGGCGAGGTCGACGAGATCGAGGACTTCGGCGTCTTCGTGGACCTCAAGGAGTACGAGGACAAGCGGGGGCTGACCCACATCAGCGAGGTCGCCTCCGGCTGGATCAAGAACGTCCGGGATCACGTCCGCGAGGGTCAGACCGTCGTCGCCAAGGTCTTGGACGTCGACGAGGACGCCCAGCAGATCGACCTCTCGATCAAGGACGTCAACGACCACCAGCGCTCGGACAAGATCCAGGAGTGGAAAAACGAGCAGAAGGCCGACAACTGGATGCTGCTGGCGTTCGGCGAGGACGTCGACGACGACGAGTACGCCCGGGTCGCCAACGAGCTCCTCGCGGAGTTCGGCAGCCTCTACGCCGGCTTCGAGGAGGCCGCGATCCACGGCGAGGAGGCGCTCGAACCCACGGAACTCGACGACGACGACATCGACGCCCTGGTCGAGACGGCTCGCGAGAACGTCTCGGTGCCGTACGTCGACGTCACCGGCTACGTCGACCTCGAATGCGGCACCAGCGAGGGCGTCGACGCGATCAAGGAGGCCCTGCAGGCCGCCGAGGGCAACGGCGAAGTTCCCGACGAGGTCGATCTGGAAGTGACCTACGTCGGCTCGCCCGAGTACCGCATCAAGGTGCGGGCGCCCAACTACAAGACCGCCGAGTCCCAGCTCGAGGAGAGCGCCGACCGGGCCATCGCGGCCATCGAGGAGATCGGCGGCACCGGCGGCTTCCACCGCGACCGGCGCACCGAAGAAGAGTAATCGACGATGAAGGCGGACATCCGGGTGTGTTCGGCGTGGCGCGACCGCCACGATCGCCCGGTGTACACCCTTTCTACCGAATGTCCCGACTGCGGCGCCGACGCCGTCAACAGCGCGCCCGCGCCGTTCGACCCCGAGGATTCCTACGGGGAGTACCGACGCTCACTTAAGCGCCGCGACCGGGAGTAAGCCGTATGGACGAACTCGACATCGAGGCGGTCGCTGAGGCCGAACTGGACGATCCGGTGCTCGTCGAGGGGCTGCCCGGCGTCGGCCACGTCGGCAAGCTCGCCGCCGAGCACCTGCTCGACGAGCTCGACGGGACGCTCGTGCGCCGCGTCTACTCCGAGCACTTCCCGCCGCAGGTCGAGGTCGGCGACGAGGGCGTCGCCGAGCTCACCAGCGCGGAGTTCCACGCCGTCGAGACGGAGGGTCGGGACCTGCTCGTTCTCACGGGCGACAACCAGGCCCAGAGCAACGAGGGCCACTACCGACTGACCGACGCCTTCCTCGACGTCGCCGAGGACTTTGACGTCTCCGAGGTGTACGCGCTCGGCGGCGTCCCGACGGGCGAACTCATCGAGGAGTACGACGTGCTCGGCGCCGCCACGGGCGAGGCGCTCGTCGACGCCCTCGAAGAGCTGGACGTCGAGTTCCGGGAGGACGAGCCCGCCGGCGGCATCGTCGGCGTCAGCGGCCTCCTGCTCGGGCTGGGCGAGCGTCGCGGCGTCGACGCGGCCTGCCTGATGGGCGAGACCAGCGGCTACCTCGTCGATCCCAAGAGCGCCCAGGCCGTGCTGGAGATCCTGCAGGACCAGCTCGACTTCGAGGTCGACTTCGCGGACCTGGAGGACCGCGCCGAGGAGATGGAGGAAGTCATCGGCAAGATCCAGGAGATGGAGCAACAACAGCAGCCCAACGTCCCGAGCGACGACGATCTGCGCTACATCGGGTAGCAAAGCCCTCGCTCCCTTCGGTCGCTCGCCCTTTGCATTTCCGCCGGAAGACTCACTACGCTCACGGCTTCGCCGTTCGCTTTCGCGGTTCTCACTTCGTTCCGAACCGCGCACCGCTCGTCTTCCGAGCCCTGACTCGCTTCGCTCGTCAGGACGCCAGGACCACACAGCACCGCCACCGCACAGCGACAGCAACCGTACCGCGGGCCTGCCCTCCCCCAGGGCGCGGCACCGGAAGACGCAGAGCGTCTTCCGAGCTCGCTCGCGCGAACATGAACGCCGCGCCCGGCCACTCAGCTGTCGAACGAGTCGATACCACGTCTCAGTTCGACCGAACTGGAGCTGTTCGCCCGGCGTCGCGGTGCTGAAGGATCTTCTGGCGTAACTCGTTCCTTCGGTCACATACCACGGATTATATTATTCAGAGGCCTGAGTGTGCGACCATGGACCGCGTTGCAGTCATCGGCGCCTCGATGACGAAGTTCGGGCAGCGCGACGTCTGGATCCGGGAGCTCCTCTCGCAGGCCGCCGAGGAGTGTCTCGACGACGCCGACGTCGCTCCCGACGAGATCGAGCACCTGTACGTATCGAACATGGCCAGCGGCGAGTTCGAGGGGCAGGGCGGCGTTCCGAACCTGCTCGCCCACGATATCGGCGCGATTCCGGCCTACACCGAGCGGATCGACCAGACCAGCTCCAGCGGCGGGGCCGGCGTCTACGCCGCGTGGCGCTCGATCGCCAGCGGCGCCAGCGACATGACGCTGCTCGTCGGCGGCGAGAAGATGACCCACAAGACGACCGCGGAGGCGACCGACATCATCGCCTCGATCACCCACCCGGCGGAGTACAAGCACGGCCTGACGCTGCCGAGCTTCGCGGGGATGACCGCGCGCCGGTACCTCCACAAGTACGACGCGCCCCGCGAGAGTCTCGCGAAAGTCGCCGTCAAAAACCACAAGAACGGCGTCGACAACCCCAACGCGCAGTTCCAGAAGGAGATCGACGTCGAGACGGCGCTTGACTCGCCGATCGTCGCCGACCCGCTCCGGCTGTACGACTTCTGCCCGATCACGGACGGCAGCGCGGCGCTGCTGTTCGTTCCCGAATCGGTCGCCGAGGAGTACGCCGACGAGTACGCAGTGATCTCGGGGATCGGCGGCGCGACCGACACCCACGTCGTCCACGAGCGCGACGATCCCACGGTGATGAACGGCGTCGTCGACAGCGGCGAGGAAGCTTACGAGATGGCCGGCCTGGGCCCCGAAGACATCGAGGTCGCCGAACTGCACGACATGTTCACGATCCTCGAGTTCCTCCAGATGGAGGGCTTGGGCTTCGCCGAGCAGGGCGAAGCGTGGAAGGAGATGGACAGAGGAACGACCGAGCGCGACGGCGAACTGCCGATCAACACCTCCGGCGGGCTCAAGTCCAAGGGCCACCCGCTGGGCGCCAGCGGCGTCGCCCAGGCCGTCGAGATCTACGAGCAGATGGTCGGCGAGGCCGGCCCGCGACAGGTCGACGCCGACGTCGGGCTGACGTGTAACGTCGGCGGGTTCGGCAACTGCGTCATCACCGCGATCATGGAGGCAGCAGAATGAGCCAGAACGACGACGCACCACCGATGGAAGCACAGCGCTACGAGGACGGCTCGATCTCCTACCCGACCCACCCGCGGAGCCTGGGCGGTGCCGAGGCCGTCGAGACGATCGACCTCAGCGAGCACACCGCCGAGGTGATCACCTGGACCGAAAGCACCGCGACGCCGCCGGGCGTCCGCCAGCCCAACACCATCGCGATCGTCGAGTTCGACGTCGACGGCGAATCGGTGCGCGCGATCGGACAGGTCGTCGAGGACGCCGACGTCGAAATCGGCGACGAGGTCGAACCGGTTTACGCCGAGGAGCTTCGCGATCCCGACGTCGGCATCAAGGAACCCGAGAGCCAGGAGTGGGACGGGTATCGGTTCGAACCTACGCAGTGAGCGCGCCGGCGCGAACCGTAGGTGAGTGCCTGTCCAGTGAGCGCGTCGGCGCGAACAACAGGCTGGAAACGGAGGTGACGATTATCCGATTGAGCAACTGGTGAGTTACTCCGAAACGGTCGGGGGCTTACTCGACTTGTAGCCGACGAGTGTGGTCACAATCGTCGCACTGGACTTCGACCTTCCCGTACCTTTCAGATCCGATTATACTGACTCCGTGGCCGTGGTGCATGTCTGCGGCGACGCCTTCCCTCACTTCCCAATCGTGCCCACAGATGGGGCAGTTCATATCCACGACCGTACGTCGCTCCTGCTCTCGTTTCCTCTTCCGTTTCTTCTCTTTTTTCCGTCTCTTCTTTTTCTCTTGTCTGTAGTTGTATGATTCGTGTTTCTTTTGTCCGACACTGAACTGACTGACTTTCTGACTTTGTATCTTCTTTTCGTTCGTGGTCATTCGTTTCCAGTACCACACCCCGCTGATTCCCCCAAAAACCGCTACAGGAATCCACAGAAGCCAGGTGAGAATCGACGGCAGTCCACTCAAGAGGAACCAACCAACGATCGGGATTCCGAGTCCCGTAACGAGGCCTCGGTTTCTGAACTTTTCAGTGAGTCCGCGATGGTTCGACGCAGCATCGGCCCCGCAGCTAGGACACACTGTACAAGTGGCATCAATAATTTCCTCACATTCAGAACAGCCTGCTTTCCGCGGCATGCCACATGATGGGCACTGTCTGGGCGGTTCGCTGGTATCATTACCTGCTTTCGAATAGTTGGTCCCACAGTTCGGACAGGTCGGTCTCTTTTTACCGCAGTACGAGCAGAACCACTCGTCACTTTGTAGTGTGGTCGAGCACCTGTTGCATTCCACAGTTACACGTCATTTATCAATATATTATATATAAATGCTTTGGTGTTTGGCATCATGATTCACTCTTTCACAAGGCCATCGCGCTGATTCCTTCCCGATCTTTATTTATCGCGCGAAAAAAGCCGTTCGTATGACCGATACGACCGAGCGGGGGCTGATACTTCAGGACCTCGTGCTCGCCGCCTCGAATCTCGTTATCTTCCTCCTGCTGGACGGGACGCTGTCGGCGACCGGTCAGTGGTGGATCGCCGCGGTCGTCGCGCTCGTCAGCGGCGGTCTGTTCGCCGCGGCGGATCGAAGCCGCGTAGGGGTGTGGGCGCTGTTCGTCGCCGGTGTGGCGGCTATCGGCGGGATCGTCTGGATGACGACACTCGACGCGCCCCCCGTCGGCGGCTTCACGTGGCTCTTTCTCGGCCTCGCGCTCGGGCTGGGCGGCAACAGATTCGTCTTCGGCGTCGTTCGGCCGGTGCCAGCGTATCGGCGTCGACGCCAAGCGGGTGCCGAGTGATCGGGTTGGAATCGGACAAAGAGGCGTTTGACTTTCGCACACGTTTTTCAGGATAGCACAAGATGCGTCTTCCAATGGGTCGATCCGACGCTCGTCGGGGTTTCAGGTGGTGGTGCCGTGCGTAGACGAACGTGTCTCGCGGCGCTCGGGACCGCGGGCGCGAGTGCGCTCGCCGGCTGTGGCACCGTTCGCTCGGAGACCGCTCTCTCGTCACCGACTGTTCACGCCGACTCGGAGAGTCGAAAGAGCCTGCAATTCGAATCCGGTGGCGAGGAGATCGGGTCGATCGGCGCCGACGGCGCGGTCTCGAACGGCCGGATCGACCTCTCGACCGAGATCTGGCACCGCGAGGGAACGCGCGTCGAAGCGATCGAACTGCACGTCTGGATGCCGCCGGCGCCGGAGGGGTCGCCCGCGGAGGTCGCCCTCGCCTCCCCGGTGCAGGGCGACTCGTCGCCGCCGCCGGACGTTACGCTCTCGACCGATCGCGACGAGCCCGGTGCAGTCATCGAGATCGACGACCTCGACGATCTCGCGGACGAGACGATCAGCACGATCGATCTCGTCGTCACGCCGAGAGACGACCGCGCGACGACGCTCGTGATCGACAGCACGATCGACCTCGGCAGCTCCTCGTTGCTCACCGGCGGCTACGAACTCGACGGGCAACTGGAACTGGAGTTCCCGGAACTGCAGGAGTAGCGCTTCGGGTTTCGAGCCGCCGTATCGGGCCGGTTACGAGTCTTCCTCGTCTGCGTCGTCGTACTGGTCCTTGATCGACCGAAGCTCGGCGTCGACGTCGACCTGCGGGCCCGTCTCGGCTTCCTCGCCGTCGCTCTCGTCGCTCGCAGGGTTCTCTCCGTCTTCATCCGACGCCGAAATCCCCGCGTCGCGGTCGCGTCCGGCCTCGCGGTCGTTTTCACGTTCCCGACGCCGCTGCTCGTCGGCCGTCTCCTCGGCGTCGCGGACCTGCGCTTCGAGGTCGGCCCGGAGCTCGCGCGCTTCGGTCAGAATCTCGCGGGCCGTCTCCTCGCGCGGGAGCGAGCCCTCCTCGACGGCGGTCTGGAGCTCGTCCAGCGCGTTGTCGAGCTGATCGAGCGTCTCGCGGCCGACTCGGCCGGCGCCCTCGCGGACGGCGCGGCCACCCTCTCTGGCGCGCCCGGCAACCTCCTCGCCCTGTTCGCGCGCGCGGCGTTCCGTCTCGGCCAGCCTGATCGCCGTCTGGACGGCTTCAAGCAGCTTGATGTTGACCTCCAGTACCGCGATGGTCGCCGGGATCGCGACCTCGTCGGTGAATCGGAGCACCTCCCGGGGCGTCGGCGGGCGCGGCAGTCCGAAGGGGCCGCGTCGGGGTCGCCGTCGCGGGCCGACCTCGTCGCGAAGGTCGCGCAGCGAGTCCGCGAGGTCGCCGGCCGTGCGGGCGAGCTCCTCGTCGCGGGAGTCGCGTCTGTCGCTCATGCTATCGCGTTGGCGGGGGCGCAACAAAAGTGGGCGGGTCACGGCGTGCGGTCGGCGCCCGATCGGTCGCCGGGCCGCTCGGCGCCGATCAGTCGTCGTCGCCGCTCGCGCTCGCGCCGGCGAGGATCTCGTCGACGTCGGCGTGGTCGGCCAGCAGCGCGCGCATTCGGTCGACGGTCGCCTCGTCGCGCGTGCGGCCCTCGCTGACGACGTTCTCGGCGCGGTCGATCGTCGTGAGGGTGTCGGTCTGGACGACCAGGATCGGGACGCCCTTCTCCTCGGCCTTGCCGACGACCGCGCCCGAGGGGCGGTGGCCGCCGGTGAGGATCAGACATTCGACGCCCGGCGCCTGCAGCGCGGTCGTCTGGATGTCCGAGCGGTCGCCGCCGGTGATCACGGCGGCGTCGCGGGTGCGCCGGAAGTGCCGGAGCGCGGCGTCGCTGCCCATCGCGCCGACGCTGAACCGCTCGACGTAGGCGTCGGTCGGCACGTCGGTCAGCACGTCGGCGCCGAGCTCGTCGGCGAGGTCGGCGACGGTGATCCCCGCCAGGTCCTGCTCGCGCGGCAGGGCGCCGAAGACGGGCACGCCCTCGCCTTCGAGGAACGGCGCGACGTCGGTTTCGAGCGTGTCGAACGCGTCGTCGGTGACGGCGTTAAAGAGGACGCCCGCGAGTCGGTCTTCGAGGTGGCGCGCCGCGGCGAGCACGTCGTCGACGTCGCTGGGCTGGCCGTAGCCCGCGAGGACGAGCACTTCGGCGTCGAGCAGCTCGGCGACGTCGGCGTCGGTCAGGTCGACGATGCCGCCGGTCGTCAGCGACCCGCCGCCCTCGACGATCATCAGGTCGCGGCCGGCCGACAGCGTGTCGAAGTGTTCGCTGATCTGCTGGTGGAGATCCTCGGCCGACTCCTGGCCGCGGATCGCCTGCTCGATGAACGTCGGCGAGTAGACGACGGGCTCGAGCTCGTGCATCTCGGCGTCGAGATCGAGCAGCTCGCGGGCGAGCATGGGATCCTCGTCTAGCGTCTTGCCGACGCGGCTGCGCAGGCGGGTCCCCTTGGGTTTCATGTAGCCGACGTCGAGGCCGCGCTCCTGGGCCAGCAGCCCGAGCGCCACCGAGACGGCGGTCTTGCCGGTGCCTTCTTCGGTCGAAGTGACGAGTAGCGTCTTGGTCATAGTTCGTCGTTGTCAACGGTGAGTCGAAGGTCGATCGCCTGTACGCCGTCGGGACCCGCCACGAGCGGGTTCACGTCGAGTTCGAGGATCGCCGGGAAGTCCGTCGCGAGCTGCGAGAGCCGCTGGAGCGTCTCGACGACCGCGTCGAGATCGGCGGGCGTCCGGCCCCGGGCCCCCCGGAGCAGCGGCGCCGCCTGGATATCGTCGATCATCTCGCGGGCCTCGGGCTCGCTGATCGGCGCGATCTTCACGGTGGTGTCCTCGAGCACCTCCACGAAGATCCCGCCCAGGCCAAAGAGGACCATCGGGCCGAACTGCGGGTCGCGGTTCAGCCCGACGATCGTCTCGGTGCCAGCGTCGAGGTCGGCCATCTCCTGGACCTGGACGCCGATGATCGAGGCGTCGGGCTGGTAGTTGCGCGCCCGGGTGATCAGATCCTCGTAGGCGTCGTACACGTCGTCGGTCTCGACGCCGACTTTCACGCCGCCGATGTCGGACTTGTGGAGGATGTCGGGGGAGACGATCTTCATCACCACGTCGCCCTCGATTCCCTCGGCGACGGACTCGGCCTCGCCGGGCGAGTCGACGACGGCGCCCTCCGGCGTCGGGACGCCGTAGGCGTCGAGCAGCTCCATCGCCTCGACGCCGAGGCTGTTGTCGTTGCGTCCCTCGACGCGCTCGAGGATCTCGCGGGCGCGCCCGCGGTCGACGTCGAACTCCCGGGGCGGCTCGTGGGCGCGCTCGCTGATATCGCGGTACTCCGAGAGCGCCCCGATGCTGCGGATCGCCCGCGCGGGGTCGAAGTAGTTCGGCACGCCGGCGTCCTGAAGCTTCTTCGCGGCGGCCTCGGTGCTCTCGCCCCCCATCAGCGCCGCGACGATCGGCGCGTCGTGCTCGGCGCGGGCCTCGGCGACGATGTCGGCCAGATCCTCGAAGTCGAGCACCGCGGTCGGCGCCGCGACGATCACGGCCGCACCGACGCCGCGATCGTCGAGCGCGATATCGAGGGCTTCGCGGAACCGCTCGGCCGGGGCGTCGCCCAGCACGTCGACCGGGTTGTAGATGTTGCCCTCGTCGGGCAGCATCTCGCCGTACGTCTCCAGGGTCTCGTCGGAGAAATCGGCGAGGTCGAGCCGCGAGTCGCCGATGGCGTCGGTCGTCATCACGCCCGGGCCGCCCGCGTTGGTGATCACGGCCACGTCGTCGCGCTCGGGCGTGGGCTGGTCGGAAAGCATCCGGGCGTAGTCGAACATCTCCTCGACGGTGTTCACCCGGAGGACGCCCGACTGGTCCAGCCCCGCCTCGTAGGCCTGCTCGCTGCCGGCGATCGTTCCGGTGTGGGACGACGCCGCCTGCGCGCCGGCCTCGGTGCGGCCGGACTTGACAAGCACGATCGGCGTGTCCTCCGCGACCTCCCGAGCGGTGTCGATGAACTCGCGCCCGTGGTCGATCCCCTCGAGGTAGCCGATGATCACGTCGGTGTCGGGGTCGTCGCCCCACTCCCGGATGAAGTCCGTCTCGTCGAGGACGGCCTCGTTACCCAGCGAGACGACGTCTTTGAATCCCAGGTCGTGGTCGTTGGCCCAGTCGAGCACCGCCGTGATGAACGCGCCCGACTGGCTCATGAAGGAGATCGACCCCGGCTCGGCGTTCTCCGGACCGAACGTCGCGTTCAGCCCGTTCGGCGTGCTCATGATGCCGATGCTGTTGGGGCCGACGAGGTTCATGTCGTACTCCTCGGCCACTTCGATCAGGTCGCGCTCGCGGTCGGCGCCCTCGCTGCCGGTCTCGCTGAACCCGGCGGTGATGACGACGACGTCCTCGACGCCCTCCTCGCCGGCTTCGCGGACGGCGTCGACCACGATCCCCGGCGGGACGACCACCACCGCGAGGTCGACGGGCGGCGCGCTCGCCACTGATTCGTAGCAGTCGAGTCCCAGCACCGCGTCGCGGTTCGGGTTTATCGGAACGACGTCGCCGTCGAAGTCGGCCTGCAGATTGGTCAGGATCGCCCGCCCGACTGATCCCTCCCTGTCTGTGGCGCCGACCACGGCTACGCGCTCCGGCCCGAACAGGTCCGATAACGCTCCCATCGCTACTCGATACTGAGGGTACCCACTACAAAAAGCGCCCCGACCTCTCTCGGGATATAAGAATGCCGAACTTATCGCGCAACTATTTTGTCCTTCGGGCACCTACGGGCGAGGAATAGTTCACGTTCGTTCACTCGGGTCCGGCGCCCAGGTCGAGGAGTCGGTCAGCGTCGCGGCGTGAAGACGCCGCTACGACGATCATCGATCGCAACGCGGCGTCATCACGCCACGTAGCGGTCGGCGGCCGCCGCCGCGGCGTACAGCCCGATCGCGACCAGCACGATCGCGCCGCTGGCGGCCACGTCGTGGGTGTACGACAGCGTGACGCCCGAGAACACCGATATCTCGGCGAGGACGATCGCGATTATCACGGAGGCCTTGAAGCTCGGCGCGATCTGGCCAGCGGCGGCGACCGGCACCACCAGCATCGCCGCGACGAGGATCACGCCCATGATCTGCATCGCGGCGACGATCACCAGCGCGGTCAGCACGACCAGCAGGCTGTTCTGGAGGTCGACGTCCAGCCGGGCGACGCGGGCGGCGCTCTCGTCGAACGTGATGTACAGCAGGTGCTTGTAGCTCACCGCGACGACGCCGCCGACCAGCACCGTCAACAGCGCCATGATCCGGACGTGCTGCCAGGAGACGGTGGCGATCGACCCGAAGATGTACTGGCTGATGCTCACCGCGATCCCGCCCGTGAGGCTGATTACAACTGTTCCCAGCGCGAACCCGCCCGAGAGCACGATCGCCATCGAGACGTCGTTGTACGCGCCGGTCCGATCCGAGAGGAACTGGATCAGGAGCGCGGCGAGCGCCGAGACGACCAGCGCCGAGAGGAACGGCGTGACGCCGCTCCAGCCCAGCACTTCCTGGACGTAGACGCCGATCGCGACGCCGGCGAAGGCGACGTGGGCCAGCGTGTCGCCGATGAACGCCATCCGCCGATAGACCAGAAAGGAGCCGACCAGCGGCGCCAGGATCGCGACGAACAGTCCCGCCAGCAGCGCGCGCTGCATGAACGAGAAGCTCAGCATCTCCACGATCGTCCCGATCATCGGGACACCTCCTCGTCGTGGGAGTGGGTGTGGCCCGGATCGTGTTCGAGCATCCGCTGGCTCGCGCCGTAGGCGTCGGCCAGCGCGTCGCTCTCGGCGAACCCTTCGGGGTCGCCGTGGTAGTGGACGCAGCAGTTGATGCAGGCGACCGTCGTCGCGTACTCTGTGACGGTGCCGATGTCGTGCTCGATCAGCACGATCGTCATCCCGTCGTCGTTGAGCTCGCCGAGCAGGTCGTAGAAGGCGTCCCGCGATTCGGCGTCGACGCCGACGGTCGGCTCGTCGAGGGCCAGCAGGTCGGCTTCGCACGCGAGCGCTCGCGCGATGAACACGCGCTGTCGCTGCCCGCCCGAGAGCTCCTCCAGTTTGCGGTCCGCGAGGTCGGCGACGCCGGTCTTCACCATGGCATCCTCGACGGCCGCGCGGTCGTCGCTCCCCAGGCGGCCGTAGCCCGCGTGGGGGAACCGGCCCATCGTGACGACTTCTCGCACCGTGACCAGGATCCGCCGATCGCCGCTCGTGGCCCCCTGCGCGACGTAGCCGATCCGGTGGCCGTCGTCGAACTCGTCGGCGGGCTCGCCGAACAGCTCCGCGGAGCCGGCGTCGGGCGTCTCCAGGCCCAGCGCGATCCGGAGCAGCGTCGACTTGCCCGACCCGTTCGGGCCGACCAGCCCGAGGAACTCGCCGGACTCGATCGAGAGGCTGACCTCCTCGAGCACGGGGACGTCAGTGTAGGCGAATCCGACGTTCCGGAGATCGACGACGCTCATTCTGCGTGTAGTGCCTTCGTCAGGGCGGGCAGATTAACGTTTTCCATCACTTCCAGGTAGCCCCAGCCCCGCTCGGTCCACTCCTCTTTGACGCCCGACAGCGCCGAGATTTCGAGGACTTCGCTCGCGTCGGTCTCGGAGACGAGCTGGCGGGCCGCCCGGTCGGACTCCATCGTCGGCGTCAGCACGTACTCGATGCCGTGCTCCTCGATCGTCGCCTGGGCCTCGCGGATCGCCTGGCCGCTCGGCTCCTCGTCCGGCGAGACGCCCGAGAGCGCGTGGACGGTGAAGCCGTAGCGCGCGCCCGTGTACTGGAAGGCGTTGTGGCCCGCGACGAGCACGTGGGACTGGTCGGCGCTCTCGAAGCGCGACTCGAACGTCGCGTGCAGGTCGTCGATCTCGGACTTGTACGCGTCGGCCTGCTCGCGGAACTGCGCTTCGGCGTCCGGGTCGGCCTCGATCAGCCCGTCGCGGATGTTGTCGACGGCCTGCTTGGCGCGCATCGGGTCGAGCCAGAAGTGGGGGTCGCCAGTCATGTCGCCGTGATCGTGGCCGTCCCCGCTCTCGTCGTGCTCGCTTTCGTTACTGCTCTCGTCGCCGTGTTCTTCCTCGCCCCCGTGGCTCGCGTTCCGCCCGAGCAGGTCGATCCCGTGGCGCGCCGCGACGATCGTCACGCCGGCGTCGTCCGCGCGCAGGTTCGTCACGACGTCGTCGGCCCACGGCTGGAACCCCTCGCCCATGTACACGAACGCCGCCGACTGGTAGATCTCCTTCTGGACCTGTCCCGAGGGCTGCCAGCCGTGGCCGTGCTGGCCGAACGGGACGATGCTCTCGACGTCGGTCTCCCCGCCCGCGATCTGGTCGGCGAAGTCGTACAGCAGGTAGAACGACGCCTGGACGCCGCTGCCGGACCCGGATCCGGCCCCGAGGTCGGTACATCCCGCCAGCCCGCCGGCCGCCAGCACCCCCGCTCCGCCCTTCAGGGCGGCCCGTCGCGTCAGTCTCATACCCATCACTCGTCTCCCCTCGAATAAAAGGGTTATTATCCCACATCTCTATTTTAATAATCAGTGCTATCAATGGGCGGGTTGTTAATAACGCGACGCGCCGATCGCATCGGCGAGCGACGGCCCCTCCGATGGGCCGGCCTGACGGCTCCGTCTCCGATACTTCGACCGGGCGCGGCGACCCCGCTCGGCAAAAATAGGCCGTGTCCGACTACTCGACCGTGATCGTGCCGGTCATGCCCTGGGCCTGGTGGGGTTCGCAGACGTACTCGTACGTGCCGGTCGTCTCGAAGGTGTGTTCGTACTCGAAGCCCGCGTCCTCGATCGTCTCGTGTCCTTCCCAGTTCGCCCCCTGGGGCTGGCTCGTCGGGACGACGTTGTGCAGGTCCGACTCCCAGATCCACAGCACCCTCGTGCCGGGATCGATCGATAGCTCGGCGGGTTCGAAGACGAACTCGCCTTCGGGGCCGGCGATCACCTCGACCGTGTCGGCGACGCCGCCCGACTGGTTCCCGGCCGATTCGTTGCCGGCCGTTTCGTTGGCGTCGGTTTCGTTGCCGGCCGTTTCGTTGGCGTCAGTCTCGTTCCCCGCTGTTTCGTTAGCGTCCGTCTCGTTGCCGGCGGTGTCGTTAGCGTCGGTCGTTGTCTCGTTCCCATCCGTCTCGTTCGTCCCGGGGCCTTCGGTGTCGTTGCCGTCGGCGGGCTCCTGTCCGTCGCCGCCCGTATCGGTACAGCCGGCGACCGCCGCTCCCGTCGCGACGACGCCGCTGGCGCGCAGAAACGCCCGTCTGTCGAATCCGGTCTTTTCGCTCATGAACGGGTGCCACTAGGCGAGGCTGCCGCAAAAGACTGTTAGCGGGTCTGCTGGCGAAACGGCCGGTTCGCGTGCCGATCGATTGCGGGTCACGGGCACGAAGCGAGCGGGCTCCGTACCTGTACGACTCGCTGAGGAGTGTCGGAACGTCACCGGAACGTTCGACGACGCCGCCGTTTCGATTCGAGGCCGGTCCGATCGCCGATTACGCCGACTGCTTGATCGTTTCGAGGTGTTCCTCGTAGCTCGTCCGGCAGGTCGACGAACAGAACTCGTGGGTCTGGCCGTCGACCTCGACTGTCACGCCGCCGTCGTCGATCGTCGCGCCGCACTCCTCGCAGGCGACGCCGACGTCGGGCCCGTCGATCTGTGGCTCCCACGCCGAGTCGACCAGCAGGCGGACGTCGTACTCGACGATGCGCCCGGTGTCGACGGCCTGGGTCAGCACGGAGTGGATCTCCGTCTCGTCGACGGTCGCCTTCGCCACCACGTGGCCGTCGGCCGTCGCGAACGCGTGTTCGACGCACTCCACGCCGGCCAGGTTCTCCATGACCTCCGTCTCGAAGCCGGGCTGGAGGTGGATGTCGACGAGGACGCCGACGCCGTCGCGGAGCGTCGACCGGTCGATATCGAGCGTGAACCGCTCGATCACGCCGATCTCTTCCAGCCGATCGACGCGATCGGAGACCGTGGGCGGCGAGACGCCGACCTTGTCGGCGATCTCGCTGTACGGTCGGCGCGAATCCTCCGCGAGTAACTCAAGGATGTTCAGGTCCGTGTCGTCCAGTTCGACCATGTGCGAGGCTTCAGGCCGTTCCCATAAACTACTTTCGACATTCCTTTCCTAAATTTAGCGGAGAATATACCGGTCGGTGCGGCTGTTTTTCGGTGATACGTTACATTCGCATACCGAAACGATCGTCAACTAGTCAGTGGGGAACGGTAATCTCCGATCGCGCGGGCGGAGCGCCCGGAACGGCGACCGACAGCTACGAGAGCCTCGCACGCCTACCGGCGGTCGTGTACAAGCTCGGACACTACGGCGTCGCGCTGGGGGTGTACGCGCCCGTCGTGGCCTGGCTGCTGGGTCGAGGACTGGCGGCGCTCGCGCTCGGCGGCGGCGTCGTTCTGCTGTGGCTTGCGATGCTGCCCGACCTCGACACGCAGCTGCCCGGGATGTCCCACCGCGGGTTGACCCACACGTTCCTGTTCGCACTGGCGGTCGGCGTCGCCGTCGGCCTCGTCGCGGAGTTCGCGATCGCGCCGACGGTCGGTCAGTTCGGCGCCGTCGCGTGGGTCGGCGTCCCCGGCTTCCGAACCGGACTGGGGGAGTTCGGATTTCTGATCGGGACGCTGGCCGTCCTCTCGCACCTGCTGGCGGACGTGATCACGCCGATGGGGATCAGGCCCTTCTGGCCCCTCTGGGGGCGGTCGTTCTCGCTCGATATCACGCCGGCCAAGAGCACGGTCGCTAACTACGTCCTGCTGGCCGCAGGGTCGTTCCTCGCCGCGAGTGCGGCCCTGACGTCGATCTGAGTCGAGCGCACCCGGACGTCGATCCGCTCGCGGCGGAGCGTCTCGCCTGCCGGAGTCCGCATCCTATTTAATCGGGGCTGTCCAACCGTCGTGCGATGGAAGGGGGTTCGGCCGACGTGTTCGACGAGCTCGGGACGCTGGGCATCGAAGAGGAGTTTTTCGTCGTCGACGAGGACGGCCGGCCCGTCTCCGGCACCGACGAACTCGTCTACGAGTCCGATCCGCCGGAGATTCTGGAGGGGCGGCTCGACCACGAGCTGTTCAAGTTCGTGATCGAGACCCAGACGCCGAAGATCGACTCGCTCGACGACGCGCCGGCGACGCTCTCGGCGATCCGCTCCGCGCTCGTCGAACACGCCGCCGACCACGGCTACCGGATCGCGGCCGCCGGACTCCACCCGACCGCGAAGTGGCGCGAGCTCGAACACGCCGAGAAACCCCGGTACCGCGCGCAGCTCGAACGGATCCAGTACCCCCAGCACCGGAACACGACCGCCGGGCTGCACGTCCACGTCGGCGTCGATGACGCGGACAAGGCGACCTGGATCGCCAACGAGTTGCGCTGGTATCTCCCGCCGATGCTCGCGCTGTCGGCCAACTCGCCGTTCTGGAACGGGTTCGACACCGGGCTGCAGTCGGCCCGCGCGAAGATCTTCGAGGCCCTGCCGAACACGGGGATGCCGACGCGCTTCGAGAACTTCGAGGAGTACCGCGAGTTCGAGCGGACGATGATCGAGACGGGCTCGATCAACGACCGGGGGGAGCTGTGGTACGACGTGCGCCCCCACTCCGGCATCGGAACGGTGGAGGTGCGCACGCCCGACGGGCAAGCCGACGAGGACCGGATCCTGGCGTTCGTCGAGTACGTCCACGCGCTCGTGCTCGACTTCGCGGAACGGTACGAGGACGGCGAGTCCGGCACCGAGATCCGCCGCGAGCTGCTCGACGAGAACAAGTGGCGTGCGCTCCGGTACGGCCGCGACGCCTCGTTCATTCGCCCGGGCGGCGACGTCGTCGAACTCGGCGAACTCGTCGACGCCGAGTGCGAGCGCCTCGGCGTCTCGGGCATCCGCGAGCTGTACGACGCCGAGAGCGGGGCCGCGATGCAGCGCCGGCTGCTCGATACCCAGGGCGAAGCGGCGCTCCGACGGTCGCTACTGCTCTAAACAAGGCTTTTATGCTCCTGCGACTTTTGTCCTTCTAGAAAGGACTCATGTCTTCCCAGAACTCCAACGACGGTGCGGACGACGATCCCGCGCCGGAAGACGCCGACGACGCCGCTGCGGACGACGCGGCCGCTACGGATGACGCTTCCACCGCGGACGTCGACGCCGACGCGGGGTCGACCGACGACGACAGCGTGGCGGGCGACGATCCCGGCGTGATCGATCACGACGGCGAGAGCGGCCCCCGCGATCGCCTCGAACAGGAAGCCGACCGGGCCGTCGAACAGTTCGACCAGGGGCTCGTCGACCTGCTGTCGTGGATTCTCGACACCGAGACGCGCGCCCGGATCTTCGTCTACCTGCGCAAGCACCCCGGCAGCACCAGCGAGGAGATCGCCGAGGGCACGGGCCTGTATCCCAGCACGGTCCGGGAGGCGCTCGCGGAACTCCACGACGAGGAGAAAGTCGAACGCCGCAAGCGCGAGAGCGCGGGCGCGGGCAACAACCCCTACGAGTACACCGCGATAGCGCCGAGCGACCTCGTCGGCGGCGTCGCCGGGCAGGTCCAGAACGAGCTGAACGCCGTGTTCAACCTCGACCGCTACCTCGGGGACGACGAGCCCGCGCCCCCCGAGGGTGGCGACGATCCGGTGACGATCACGGTGGACGACGAGGACGCCGAAGACGATGCGAGCGACGAGGAAGACGTCGGCGACGACACCGACGACGAGCTCGCCGACTGAGCGACCGCTCTCTAGTTCTCCGGAACTCCGACTCTTTTAAGCATCGCCCCGCTGAACGACGGGTATGGACGTCGCGCTGGGTGGCACGTTCGATCCGGTGCACGACGGTCACCGCGCCCTGTTCGACCGCGCGTTCGAGCTGGGCGACGTCACCATCGGCCTGACCAGCGACGAGCTTGCGCCCAAAACTCGCTCGGAGGATCGGTACGTCCGACCGTACGACGAGCGCCGGGCGGACCTCGCCGACGAGCTCGACGCTTTCGCCGAGGAGTACGACCGCGAGTACGAGATCCGACCGCTCGACGATCCGACCGGCATCGCGACGGAACCCCAGTTCGACTACCTCGTGGTTTCCCCGGAGACGGTCGACGGCGCCCAGCGCATCAACGAACTCCGCGAGGAACGGGGCGTCGACCCGCTGTCGATCGACGTCGTCGACCACGTCCGCGCCGAGGACGGCGAGATCATCTCCAGCACGCGGATCGTCCGCGGCGAGATCGACGAGCACGGCAACCGGACGCCGGATCGGGACGGTCGCGGGCAGGTCCAGCCGGACTGATCACCACGTCGGCGGTTCCATCCCCGCCTCGCGCAGAATCTCCTTCCAGCGCTGTTGGATCGTCAGCCGCGCGACCCCCGCCGCGTCGGCGACGACGCCCTGGGAGCGCGCGTCGCTCTCGATCAGCGCGCCGGCGTAGAGGCTCGCCGCCAGCACCGCCCGCTTCGAGCGCTCCTCGTCCGGCAGGTTCGACAGGAACAGGTCGATCGCCGTCGATCGCGCGTCGGCGTCGAGATCGATCGACGCCGCGATCTCGTGGAGCTCCTCGATCCACTCCTCGTTCTCGACGCGCTCGCGGGCGCTGTACATCGACGGGGGCTACGCGTTCGAGGGGCTTAACTCCGACTCCGGAGCGACAGTTTCTTGGTTTCCTCGGGCGAATCCTCGCGCCGAGCGCGGGTAGCCAAGCTAGGCCAACGGCGCAGCGCTTAGGACGCTGTCTCGTAGGAGTCCGCCGGTTCGAATCCGGTCCCGCGCATACCGTCTCGAACGCCAGTGAGAGACGTGTATGCACAACAGTGGATTCGAACCCTGGAAGACGAGCGAAGCGAGTCTTCCTCCGGTTCGAATCCGGTCCCGCGCACTCACGCGTTCGACCTCCCGAAGATGAGCGTAAAGTCGTAGGGAACAACCTCGAAGTGTTCTAAACAAACACTAATTCAGAGCATATCATCGGTTGTCTTTGCATCCCGCAACTGTCTTAGAGTCGTATACCTCAATCCCTGTGGATACTTCGACTCGTAGGGGACTGGGTCTTCGAGTTCGTAGAGTGATCCCGGTTTGAACTCAATGACTTTCTTACCTTCCTCAATCTTCGCTCGGTCCTTATAGTTCAGCGGCTCTCGCATCAGCTCTGCCTTTTCGGGCTCGACCACGTCGTTCACCTCAGCGAAGTATTTGACCTCCTGAACATCACCTGTGACGTACATCGCCACGTAATCAAATTCGCTTCCGACCCGAACGAACCCCCACGCCTCGTTCTCTTTGAGGAACGGAAGCCCAGTTTCCTTCGTTGGAAATACGGCTACACGGGAATCTGGGTCCCCTTCAATCTCGCTTCTGGCGAGTTTGCCCGCTACTTGGTTCTCTAGTGGTTCTATGTCGTCAGGAGTGTGGTCGTTTTCTGTTTCTTTTTTCTCATCGGGTTCTTCCGGCGATTTCTCACTAACGAAGTGTCGCTGTTCACGAAGCACCGAGACGAGATTTTGGACGAACTCACGGGACTGCTCTTCGAGATCAATGGTGAGTTCACCTACCTCGCTCTCGACCGCATCGGTGATGGACTCGGTGACACTGTCCTCGTTTTCTTGCAAGTGCCGAATTGCCCGGTTCGTTTGTGCGACCTGTTCGGCCACTTCGTCGGACTTTCCGGATCGTATCGATTCTTTCGTGAGCAACTCTAGTACATCCGGATTCTCGGCGAGGTCATTGAGGTCAAACTGAACGACGGACACCTCCTCACCGCCGTTCTGGCGTCGGTTCTTGGTCAATACTTCAAACGACTTGCCGTTGGTCAGAATCCCCCAATCCACGTCGAGTTCCTGTCTCATGTAACTCCGCAACTGCTGGATCTCGCTGTCGGTGAGGGCAGACCGGACTGGCTTGGCTTCAACGAACACTACGGGAGAGTCGCCGACCAGAAGAGCGTAATCTACGTGGGTACTCCCCGAGGCCATTGGGATAGTATACTCAAGCGCGACTTCGGTAGAGTAGAGATCCCACCCGAGCAGTTCGAGAAACGGTTGGACGAGTTTGACCTTCGTGTTCTCTTCGTCCATTTGCGGTGACGATTCGATGAGCTGCTGACACCGCCGGACGTACTCGTCAATTTCATCCCTGTCCATTGACAGACTATCCGTAACGAACCTTTTTAAAATGATGCAACTCAGACGGACCTCGAACGCATCACGACTCCCGGAACCAACTCTTGAACACCGACCACCCACCTAGCAGCATCATGAACCCGCCGATCCCGGCGAACTTCAGCGGCTCGTTGGTGGTCTCTCGCACGAGGAACGCGTCGCCCGGCGCGTCGGGATCGACGTACGCGGTGGTCGTCTCGCCGACCTCGTATCCCTCCAGTCGCGACTCGGCGGCCGATCTGGTGTCGTAGTCCTTCGATATCGACGCCGGAAACACGCTTCCGCCCGTGTACGTTTCGCCACCGTAGGAGTACTCCAGGGTGACTTCGGGTTGGTAATCGGGGGCTGCGCGCCGATTGGAAATACTGTCGATGTCCGTCTCGGTGACCGTGGCGTTCACCTCGACGGCGTTCTCTACGGCGTCGTTCTGCTGGACGTAGTCGTAGCCGCCGAAGCCGACCATGGCGAGTCCGACGATCACTGCCAGGATGCCGCCGAGGGCGGGATTGAGCTCTCGTCCGCCGATCGTTATCGCTGCGACGGGTGCCATGGAATCCGCTTGCCCCTCGAAACCGGTAATAATGTCGACGAGTCTCTCCCACAGAAACGGCTCGAATCGTTCTCCGCGACATCGGTCGCACGTCCGCTCGCGGAGCCCGGACGGCGTCTCTGATTGCCGGCGATCCGTTTTACGGCTCATTCTCGGCCCGGTCGACTCGCCGCGCGAGCAGGCCGCTCAGCCCGTCGAAGTAACCGGTGCCCCAGAGCGCGACGATCGTCGCGCCGACCGCGTTGAACAGCAGATCCAGCGCGATGTCGCTGGCGCCGTACTGCGCGAGAACTGCTTGCCCGCCGTACAGTTCGGCGATCAGGCCGGTGCCGAACTCGCCGATCTCCCAGAGGACGCCGAACGCGAGCACGAACAGCAGGATGAACACGCCGCGCAGCCGACTCGGGATCTCGACGCCGTCGTGTTCGGTCTCGATCGCGACGACGATGGCGTAGCCCGCGCCGGCGACGAGCGTCGCCGAGAGCGTGTGGGTCACCTGGTCGTACCAGCCGAACATCGTGTACGGCCCGAGCGCGCCGATCGCGTGGAGGAACGCCGCGCCCGAGATCCACAGCGCGAGCCCCCCGCCCATCTCGTAGCCGTATTCGCGGTTGAGCGCGCGCGGGAGAAAGGTGATCGCCAGCGGGATGCCGCTATTGATCACGAGCCCGAACTGGCGGGTGACGGCCGCGTACGCCACCACGACGGCGAGGATCCCCTGCATGATCCTGACGGCGCTCCAGGCGACCGAGTCGAGATCGCGGCCGGCGACGCTCGTCACGCCGACTCACCTCGCGAGCGCTCGTCGCGATCGGGGCCGCCGTAGCGCCGGAAGTACAGCTCGAACAGTAGCCCGGCGCCCAGCCCGACCGCGGTCGCCAGGACGAGATCCCACATCAGTCGGGTCTGGCCGGGGAGGCTCGACGTCCCCACCAGCGCGTCGGACGCGAACTGCGCGATCGTCCAGACGCTCGCGACCGCCATCGTGTTCGCGACGACGAACGCGATGGCGAACCGCGGCGTCATCGCCGCCGAACTGAAGGAGTCGATCTCGACGGCGATCAACAGCGCCAGCGTCGCCACCGCGAGGTACGTCGCGGCCTGCGTGACGACGCCGAGCGAGCGCCCGACCAGCGGCACCGCCGCGAGCGCCAACACCTCCCAGGAGACCATCGTGCGGGCCTCGCGCGCGCGAATCGGCGGCAAGGCGGCGAGCGCACCGGTCACCGCCGCGAGCCCGGCCCACAGCAACTCGCCGGTGAGAGTGCTCTCGATCGCCGCGTACGCCACCAGCGCGACGATCCCCCACGACAGCGCGGCGTTGACCCGCTCGTCGTCGATCACACCGGAGAGTGAGGACATCGTCCGAAGTTTCGACGGCCCCGTCGTTAACCGTTGGCCCGAGGCGGCGGCCGCGACCGCGGCGGCGACGCCGACTGCCCGTCGGGATCGGTCGAAAAACTTCGATCCAACAGCCGGACCGCGAGCAGGGTCGACTTCGAGGTCGGCTCGGCGGTTATCAGTCGCCGGCGTCGTCGCCGATGGTCACCGTCGCGTTCTCGGTCTGGGCGTCGTTGATCGTCACTGCGACGGTGTACTCGCCCGCCTCAGAGGGATTGGTGATCCCGGGGTACTCGACGACGATCACGTCGCCGTCCTCGAGCGTGTAGCCGCTGTCGAGCTCGACCGTGAATGAGTAGTCGTTGTTGTTGACGCCGCTGATGTGGGTCTCGTTGAGTTCCCGGTCGACTTCGCTGTCGTTGTTCGTGTCGACGCCGAGGCCGACGTCTCTGTGCTGGACGCTGTCGACGGTGAAGCTATCACGCGGGTACTCCGCGGAGAGCGAGCTCCACTCGCTGCCGGCGACCGACTCGTTCGCGGTGACCCGGATCGACTGGGTGGTGTCCGCGGCATCGGTCGCCGGGTCCTCCGGCTCGACGACGGCGCTGCCGTTCGGCGCGGGCTCTGCGGCGTCGCCGCCGTCGAGCGCCGCGCAGCCGGAGAGCATTACGAGTACCGCCAGCGTCACAACGAGCAGTGATCGTCGCATCCGTCACCGGTTGACGGCACCGCACATGAAAGTCTTCTGTTCGCGCGGACAGGTCAGAATTTCGAACCGACGCGTCGCTACCGGAGCGGAGCATCGCGAAAAGACCCGGGACCGGCCCAGGCTGGGGCGTTACTCGTCGGCTTCGTCGTCGGCGTCGCCGTCCTCCTCGCCCTCGTCGAGGAGGCCTTCGGCGTCGAGATACTCGCCGATCTCGTCTTTCGTCAGCTCGACGTACTGCTCGCTTTCGGCGTCGACGGTCGCCATCCCGAGGCCCTCGGGGCTGAGCGAGCCGTCGTTGACCGAGGCCAGCGCCTCGAGCGCGAGCACGATGCCCGACTCCAGGTCGCCGCCCTCGTCGTAGTTCTCCTCGAGGAATTCCTGGATCTCGCCGCGGTCGGCGCCCACTGCGAGTGCCTTCCACTCGTAGGGGGTCCCGGAGGGGTCGGTCTCGTAGAGGCGCGGCTCGCCGTTCTCGATGCCGCCGACGATCAGCGCGACGCCGAACGGGCGGGCGCCGCCGACCTGCGTGTACTGCTGGATGTGGTCGGTGACTTCCTTGGTCAGCGTCTCGACGCCGATCGGCTCGCCGTAGCGCAGCCGGTTGGTCTGGGCGTTCCGGCGCGCGAAGTCGATCAGCTGGCGCGCGTCGGCGACGTGGCCGGCGCTGGCGATGCCGATGTGGTCGTCGGCCTTGTGGAGCTTCTCGACGCTCGTCCCCTCGAGCAGCGGCGAGCGGATCCGCTTGTCGACCGCCAGCACGACGCCCTCGGCGGTGCGGACGCCGATGCTCGCCGTGCCTCGTTTGACCGCTTCGCGCGCGTACTCGACCTGATAGAGCCGTCCGTCCGGGGAGAAGATGGTGATCCCCCGGTCGTAGGCCTGCTGTTGGGCTTGTCCCTGCATGGTATCACTCGAAATCGAGGTCCGTCGCGCCGACGAACGCGGAGCCGACCCGGACGTCGACCAGCTTCTCGCGGGCCGCTGCGGGCCGCTCCGCGCCCTCGAACGCGACCGTTCTCTCTTGGGAAGCTTCCGGAGCGCGTCCTAAATACTTTTCTTCACAGGCTCGGATCGTGCCGCTGACGCCCCGGACCCGCACCGCGATCTCGTCGCCGTCGATCGCGTCCAGGCAGGCCAGCGCGGCGCGGGCCTCGGTGACGTGGCCGTGGCGGGCGCGCACGATCGTCTCGCCGGTGCCGTCCGCGAACTCGAAGTCCAGCACCGTGAGGTCGGCGTCCGCGCTGCCGGCGTCGCCCAGCAGGTTCTGGCCGGCGTACCACAGTTCGCGCTGGAAGTCGCCCCGATCGAGGTCGGCGTCGGGCCAGCCTTCGAGGCCGACCGCGAGGTAGCGCCAGCGCGGCCGGAGGTGTTTTGGGAGGTGTTTCATTCGGTCTCCTGGTCGGCATCGTCGCCGGATTCGGCGTCGGCGTCAGTCGCCGCGGCGGCGTCGGCGTCGACCGTGCCGCCGGGCCGCTCGGCGACGAGCACGCCGACCTGCTCGTGGACCTGTTCGACCGCCGTGAGCGCGAAGCCCGCATCCGTGAGGGCGTCGGCCAGCACGCCCACCGTCGCGGGATCGTCGACCTCGGGGCTGTAGAACGGCTCGGACGGGTCGGCTTCGCCGAACAGCATCACGTCGCCGAGGACGAACCGGTCGGGTTCCAGCTCCGCGATCGTCTCGATCGACTCGCGCTTCTCCGCGTCGGAGAGGTGGTGCATCGCGAAGTTCGACACGACGACGTCGACGTCCCGGTCGACGCCGGGATCGCGAAACCGCCCCTCGCCGAACGCGATGTTCTCGATCCCTCGCTCGGCGGCCTTCTCGCGGGCCTGATCCAGCATCCCCTCGCTGATGTCCCGGCCGACGACGAACTCCGCGTTCTCGGCGATCGCCAGCCCGATGGCGCCGGTGCCGGTCGCCAGGTCCAGCACGACGTCGTCGGCCTCGGGCGCGGCGTGGCGGATCACCAGCTCCGCGCAGGCGCGGTACTCCTCGCTCTTCGAATCGTCGTACTCCGCGGCCTTCTCGTCGAACCGGGCGGCGTGGTCCTCAAGGCTCTTTTTCATACCTGCCACGTTCGACCCCCGGCTCAATGAACGTCTCGGACCGGATCTCGCGGGTGCGCTCGGCGATCTCGCCCCACTCGCGCAGGCCCGCCTCGATCGCCTCGGGGTCGAACCCGATCACCTCGCCGACGGCCCGGAGCTCTCTGGGGGCGCGTAGCTGGAGGTGCGAGCGCGCGTCGGCGCTGACGACGAACGGCGCGTCGCAGTGGTCGACGATCTCGCGGAGTTTTCGGAGTCCTTGCAGCGCCTGCACGCGCTCGCCGCCCGTCGCGCGGAGCACCTTCGAGAAGTCGAACTCGATCCGGACGCCGTTCTCGCGGGCGGCGTTCGCGAGGACGTGATTGACGTCGCCGTCGCCGGCCATCGGGTGGGCCAGCACGTCGACGCGCTCCTGCTCGACGGCGAACCGGTTGAGCGCATTCGTCCCGCCGTGGACGGCGACGATCGTGCGCTTGCCCCGGTAGTTGCCGACCGCGCCGCTGGCTTTCTGGGGGTCGTCCGCGCGGATCTCGATGCCGTCGACGACGTCCACGCCCGTCGCCGCGGCGACCTCGTCGGGATCGTAGTCGGCCTTGGCGTCGCCGTGGTTCCGCACGACGACGCCGTCGTACCCCAGCTCGGCGGCCGTGCGGGCGAGTCGTGCGACCGTGGCGTCGCCGTCGGGCCGGGCGTGGACCGCCTCGTACATACCAGTACCAGCCCCGCGACGGGCCTTTGCAGTTACGTTCCGGAAAAGCGGGAGTGTGCCGCCGGCGTCGGTCGTCGTGTCGGTTACTCGCTCGACCGTCCGTGTCGGTCAGCCCTCCGTATCAGTGCGGAGTGAACCCGTCGATCACTTCTCCGCAGTCCGGACACGAGACCAGCTCCGGCCCCGTGCTCTTTCGGCCCGGCGTGGCGTCGCCGCGGGTGCGCCTGCGGCTTGCAGTTCCCATCAGGTCGGAGTCGCAGTACGGACACGTTTGCATGATAATCATCCACGCGGATCGTGGTAACGGTTCGCAAGACAACGGCCCGCACAATAAGCCTTGTGTCGGGGAGGCACGCTGGTGAAAACGGATGCGTTGCGAGGACGGATCGGCGTCAGTACGCGCCCTCGCGGGCGTTCTCGAACGCTTCGCGGGCGTTCTCGACCGCCGCTTCCTGCTTGGCCGGGTAGGCCTCGACCTTCGCGCGGAGGGTGATCCCCTCGCCGAGCTCGGAGCGCCCGTTGAACGCCGCCTGCTTGTCGAGCCGGAGGAATAGCGAGCAGTTCTCGTCTACCCGCTCGTCGAGTTCGTCCATCACGCGATCGATCTGGTCGATCTCGGCGACCTGGCCGAGCACGCGGCGCATCTCGTCGGCGTTCTCGACGCGCGCCGAGAGCACGACGATCCGGTCGCCGTGGTGGCCCTCGGTGGGCGCGACCTCGATCTCGAACTCCTCGGGGAGGTAGTGACGGAGCGCCGCCTCGACGCGCTTGTCGTCCTCCGTGGCGTAGCAGAACGTTCGCAGGTCGACGTAGTGAAACGGGACGCTCGGCATCTGGTCTCTACTCGGCCGCTTCGAGGCTGTCCTCGGAGATGCCGGTCTCCTGACCCTCCTCGAAGCTGACGGTGTAGGTTTCGTCGCCGAACATTGTCTCCATGACCTGCGTGATCGTCCCTTCCTCGCCGTCGTATTCGCTGTGCTCGTCGTGCAGAATGACCGTGTCGTCTTCCTCGAAGCTCATGGTTCGTGGTTCCTCGTCTGCCTGTAAAAAGGGACTGATTTGCCCGACCGGTTCCAGGAACAGCGGAGACGTTCGATCATTGGACGGACGGCTTCGGTTGGGATTTCGGTGTAGCGTCCCGCTCTACGGGTGAGACCACTGCGAAAGCCCTCGGTCCGCTCCTAGCAGTCGCGAGTTCGGCGACAGACTGGAAGGCTCTGAAAGCCCTCGGCCCGCTCGACGGTTCTCGCCCGGATATCCTCACTTCGTTCGGATAGGGCCGACCGAGAACCGTCCACCGTGCCTCGCCCTTTCAATCCGCCAGGGCACCGCATTGCGCGGGTCGCTTGCAGCGACCACGCGCAGCCTGTCCCTCCCCCGTCGGCGCGCCATGAAGGCGCGCCGGGCCGTGCGGCTGCGGTGGCGCGCGCTGTCGAGTCCTCGTGACGAGACAGCAGCGCGCGAGGGACGATCGAGGGAGCAGCGCGACCGAGAGAGTCGGCTGGGGAGGACGAGGCTGCGGTCGGGTTGGAATGAAAGGGGCCGCCGCGGTCGGCCCGGTGAGACGAAGCAAGCACTGGACTGAGCGACTGAAAGGAGCGAAGGAAGCGCACAGAGAGTCGCAACCGGTCGACCGCGGCGGGGGCTTTCGGGGAGTTCGCAGTCAGTGCTGTCATTCCAAAGAGCACACCGTCAAAACAAACTCCACCCAACCACTTTCCCCGGAAGCGTCGTACCACGACCCGAGAATGCCCACCGAGTACGACACCGGCTGGGAGTACGAGTCGGAGTTCGCCGACGCCCTCGCCGAAGTTCCTGACGATCACTTCGACCCCGACTGCTTCGTCGGCGGCGCGGGGCCGCTCGACGCCGACGCGATGCTGGTCGGCGAGGCGCCGGGCGCCCAGGAGGTAAAACAGGGCGAGCCGTTCGTCGGCCAGGCGGGCCAGCAGCTCGACCGCACGCTCGACGCGATCGGCCACGACCGCGACGAACTGTACATCAGCAACGTCGTCAAGGTGCGCCCGCCCGAAAATCGCGACCCGTACGCCGCCGAGATCGATGCGTGGGCGCCCGTGCTGGACGCCGAGCTCGAGCGCGTCGACCCCGACGTGCTCGTTCCGCTGGGCAGCTTCGCCGCCCAGGAGCTGCTCGACACCGACGAGACGATCACCGACCTCCACGGGCGCGAGTTCGAGGTCGACGGCCGCACCGTCGTCCCCTGTTTCCACCCCGCCGCGGCGCTGTACGACCGCAGCAAGACCGAGCCGATCGAGGAGGCCCTCGCGACCGCCCTCGACCGAGCCTGACCCGGTTCAGCGCCGCGTCGGCGGTTCGGCCTCGACCGGCTCCTTCGTGTACGCCGGATAGGTTCCCTGGTAGCCCGCCGCTCGTCCGACCGCCCCCAGCACCGCGGCGGCGGGACGCCGAAGCGGAGCCGGCCCCAGTTCGAACCGGAACTCCTCCGAGAACTCGTCGGCCAGCACCGCGAGCTGGAGCGGCGACGGCCGGCCGTCCTCGTCGGTCTTGCCGTCCCGCGCCAGCCCGAACGTCGTCTCGAAGAACTCCTCGGTTCGGAGCGCCGGGTCGAGCTCGACTACTGTGCGCACCGGCTCCGGGCCGACGTTCCAGACGTAGTGCGGCGTGTCGGGCGGGATCACGAGCGTCTGGCCCGTCAGGACCGTTCCTTCCTCGCCGTCGACGCGGGCCGAGAGCACGCCCGAGCGGACCTCGATCCGCTCGCGCTGGCGCGGGTGGGAGTGCGGGGCGACGGTCGCCCCGCCGGCCTCGACGTCGTACTCGAACCGGAGCCGGTCGCCGTCGGTCTCGTCGGCCGTGTCGAGAAACGTCACGTGCTCGCCGGTCTTCGGGTTGTCGATGGTGTTGCCTGATCGTGCCACGGAGTCTCCCCGGGCGAGCGTACCACGCCTCGCGGGTTGAGCGTTGGCGTCGCACTCGCACCGCGTCCGGCCGTCCGCGTTCGCAGGCCGCCGCCGAGTGGGCAACGTTTTCCCCCAGGCCCGCCTTCCCTCGCGCATGGATCTGGAGGAGATCGAGAGCCTGATCGAAGCCGAACTCCCCGACGCCGACGCCGAGGTCACCCAGCCACGCGGGCCCGAAGACGAGGACCACCTCGCGGCGCTGGTCGTCTCGCCGGCGTTCGAGGGCAAGTCGCTGGTCGAACAGCACGAACTCGTCTACGACGCGCTCGGCGACCGGATGACGACGGACATCCACGCGATGGAGCTGAAGACGTACGCACCCGACGAGTACGAGGGCTGATCGGAGCTGCCTCGCAGCGGCATCGGGACGCCGCCGCGGCCGCGGCGTCCGCGCCGCGCGCGAGCCGAGCGTCGAACATCGAACCGCGCCGGGCGGTCACGGCCCTCTCGCGTGCGGTAGGCATTTCCCGCACCGGACACCACTAGGACCCATGGCATTCGAACCCGAGTCCGAGCTCTCGCCCGAGGAGGTCCAGCAGCGCGTCGACGAGACCATCGAGAACAACGAGGTTGTCCTATTCATGAAGGGCAACGAGCTGATGCCCCAGTGTGGCTTCTCGGACCGCGCGCTGACCCTGATCAAGCAGCACCGCGAGGAGTACGAGACCGTCGACGTGCTCGACGCGCTCGACGCCTACCGCGACGCCCTCGAAGACCGCAGCGGCTGGGAGACGATCCCTCAGACGTTCGTCGACGGCGAGTTCGTCGGCGGCAGCGACATCCTCGCTGAACTCGACGAGCGCGGCGAGCTGGCCGACGAGCTGAACGCCTGAGTCGCGCACGCGATCCTCCCGGAGTAATATTTTCACGCCGACGCTCTGTCCGTAGTGTATGGCGACGCTCGACGCCGACGCGACGCTCCGCGCCGAGCTGTACGACCGGCGAATGCGCGAGATGGACCGCGGCGACGCGAAGTTCTACGCGACGCTCGCGCGTGACGCCGAGGGGCCGGCGCTCGAACTGGCCTGCGGAACGGGACGGATCTACCTCGACGCGCTCGCCGAAGGCTGCCACGTCGACGGCTTCGACCGATCGGCCGAGATGCTATCGTTCCTGCGCGAGCGAGCGGCCGAACGGGGGCTTGAGCCGTCAGTCTGGCAGGCGGACATGACCGACTTCGCCGTCGCCCGCGAGTACGAGCTCGCCTACTGCCCGTTCAACGCGATGCAGCATCTCCTGACGATCGAGGAGCAACTCGACACGCTCCGGAACGTATACGATGCGCTGGCGCCCGGCGGCCGGTTCGTCTTCGACGTGTTCGTCCCGAGCTTCGAGCTGATCGCCGAGACGTACGGCGAGTGGCGCGCGGAGCCGGTCGAGTTTCGCGGAGAGTCCCGCGAGTTCCGGACGCGCACGCGGATCGCCGACGAGGTCGAACAGGAGTTCACCGTCGAAAACGAGCTGTACGACTCGGACGAGAAGCGCGTGGTGACGGAATCGCATCGCCTGAAGATGCTCCCCAAGCGGGAAGTGGAGTTGCTGGCGCGCGCGTCGCCCTTCGAAGAGTGGTCCGTGCAGGGCGGCTTCGAATCGGACGCCGCTATCGAAGACGGCGATCCCGTGCAGGTCTGGACGCTCAGAAAAGGCGAGTGACTGTCGGATTCGACCCTACTCGACGACTTCGGCGGTGGCGAAGTCGTCCGCGACGTCGTCGATCTCGACCGTGACGCGATCCCCCAGGTCCGCCTCGGGCACGAGGATCACGAAGTCCTCGACCTCTGCGATCCCGTCGCCTTCCTCGCCCATTTCGTCGATCTCGACGGTGTACTGTTCGCCCTCGTCGACCGGCGCTGTCGATCCTGCGTTGCTCACGCGCGTCGCTACGACGACTCCCGACGTAACTGTGGGCCCACGGAGTTTAGTGTCGGATCCTCCCCCGTCGTGCGTTCGGAGTCAGACTTCCTCGCGCGTTCGGAGGTAGTGGAACACGTACGTCTGGACGTATCCCGCATACCCTCCGCCGAACGCTTCCCGAATCGCTCGCGACGTCTCCCGGTAGTTCCCCCGATCGCACTCGGGATAGTAGTCGGCCACGGCGGTCTTGATCCACGTGTCCAGCGGCACGGCTTCCAGATAGCCCAGCGAGAACAGCAACACGCAGTCGGCCACCTTGTCGCCGACGCCGACGAACTGCGTCAGCTCCTCGCGGGCCTCCTCGTAGGGCAGCCCCTCGGCGTCCCGCGGATGCGCGTCGCCGTCGGCAACCATCTCGGCGGTCCGGACGACGTACGGCGCCCGGTAGCCAAGGCCCAGCTCCCGCAGTTCCGCCTCGGTCGCGGCTGCGAGCTGGTCTGGCGTCGGAAACGCGTGGTAGGTCCGCCCGTCGAACTCGACCGGGTTGCCGTACTCGCGGGCCAGCGTCGTCACCATCGAGTGGATGCGCGCGACGCGCATCTGCTGGGAACAGATGAAGGCGATCAGCGTCGGGAACGGCGGGTCGTCGACGAGGCGCAGCCCCCGGGCGTAGTCGTAGGCCTCGGTCACCAGCGGGTCGTCCGGCGCGCCCTCGAAGATCGCCGGCAGGTCGTCGTCGAGGCGCAGGAGCGTTCGGACCGTCTCCTCGGCGTCGACAGTGCTCTCCCACTCGATCGCCTCGGCGGTCCGTCGAACGCGCAGCGCCTCGCCGTCGATCACGGTGCAGTACCACGGCCGTCCGTCCGGGGCGTCCTCGTACATCCGCCCGTCCTCGCGGCGCCAGAGGTACGACTGGCCGCTTTCGAGCGTGGCGTAGAGGTCGATACCGCCCGGGAGGGTGTCGATCGGGATCGCGCCTGTCGGCATCTACCCGCCCGGAGGGGCGTGGTCGGTTTGTGGCTTTCGAGTGGGCGCGCCGAGCGGTCCAAACTCCGACGGATTCAAGCGCCCGCTGGCTGAACCTTTCGGCAGATGACGCTGCACGTATCGAACTCGTTGACCGGCGAGCGAGAGCCGTTCGAGCCGCAGGACCCCGACTCCGTGCTGCTGTACTACTGCGGCCTGACGGTCTCGGACCTCGCGCACCTCGGACACGCCAGGTCGTGGGTTCACGTCGACGTGATGCACCGCTGGCTGGAGCAGCTGGGCTACGACGTCCGGCACGTCGAGAACTTCACCGACGTCAACGAGAAGATCGTCGCCCGCGTCGGCGAGGACGAACTGGGCGACAGCGAACCCGAGGTCGCCCGACACTTCGTCGAGGAGGTGCTTGCCGATATGCGCTCGCTGAACCTCAAGCGGGCGGACGTCTACCCGCGGGTGAGCGAGCACGTCCCCGAGATCGTCGGGATGGTCGAGACCCTGGTCGAGAAGGGGTACGCCTACGAAGCGAACGGCTCTGTGTACTTCGACGTCACGACGTTCGACGAGTACGGCAAGCTCTCGAACCAGAACCTCGACGACATCGAACAGCAGGGCGATCCCGACGAGCGCTCCGAGAAGCGCAACCCCGCCGACTTCGCGCTCTGGAAGGCCGGCGAGGCCCACCCCGACGACGCCCCCGCGGGTGGCGAAACCTGGGACTCGCCGTGGGGCGAGGGGCGGCCCGGCTGGCACATCGAGTGCTCGGCGATGAGCACGACCCACCTCGCCGACTCGATCGACGTCCACGTCGGCGGGCGGGACCTCGTCTTCCCCCACCACGAGAACGAGATCGCCCAGAGCGAGGCCGCGACCGGCGAGCAGTTCGCCAAGTACTGGCTCCACGTCGATCTGCTCGAAACGGCCGGCGAGAAGATGTCCTCGAGCCTGGAGAACTACTTTACCGTTCGGAACGCCGTCTCGGAGTTCGGCCCGAACGCGATCCGGATGTTCCTGCTGTCGGCGGCCTACGACAACACCCAGACCTACAGCGAGGCCGCCCTCGACGAAGCGGTCGAGCGCTGGGAGCGCCTGGAGCGAGGCTATCGTACCGCGGTCGACGCCGCCGACGACGTCGACGCCCGGACGAAGATCGAGGACGACGAGCTGCGCGACGCCGTCGCCGAAGCTCGCGAGGAGTTCGCCGAGGCGATGAACGACAACTTCAACACCCGCGAGGCGATCGCGGCGCTGCTCTCGGTCGCGACCGCGGTCCACCGCCACGTCGATGACCGCGACGAGTACGACTACCGCGGCCTCCGCGACGCCGTCGAAGCGTTCGAGGCGCTCGGGGGCGAGGCGCTGGGCTTCGCGCTGGCGGGCGAGGCCGACGGCACGGCGCGGCTGGCCGAGGAGTTGGTCGAGCTCGTCGTCGAGGTGCGCGAACAGGAGCGGGCGGCCGGAAACTACGAGCGCGCCGATGAGCTACGGGACGAACTAGCGGCGCTGGGCGTCACCGTCGAGGACACGGCCGACGGCGTCGAGTATCACTTCTAAAACGAACAGCCGAAACGGAGACCGTCAGCGCGGTCAGCCCTCCAGTTCGATCTCGTCGACCGGCGCGTCGATCACTGACGGATCCTGCTCCGGTCGCTTGGTAACCGAGAGCGGCGCCGTGGCGGAACTGTCCTCCACGGCGACCTCGACCGTGTAGTCGCCGTCGCTCTCGAAGTCCCTCGGATCGACCGTGAAGTCGACCCGCTCGGTCTCTCCCGCGTCGACCTCGATTCCCGAATCGGCGCCGACGATCTGGCCGGTGCTATCGACGAACAGGCCCGCGTTGGTCTCCCAGTCCGTGGTCCCAGTGTTTTCGATCTCCGCGGTAACGGTCGTCGACGACTCGTTGGCCTCGTAACCGCTCGCGGGAACGTCGAACGACACGTCGAACGACGGCGCGGACGCCGTACCGGGCGGCGTGACGGTCAACTCGTCCGACGCGGCGGCGTCACCGGCGCGCACGGTCAGGGTGCGGTTTCCGGGATCGACGCCGGCCGTCGGGACGTTGTAGGTTACTTCGCGTTCCTCGCCGACGCTGAGCGTCGATAGCTCTCGGGCCGTCCGCATCTCTCCCTCGATCTGGACACCGGACCCGACCGTCCCCGCAGTGTCGTCGACGTTTTCGACGGTCGCGGTGACCGCGGCGACATCGCCCTGTTCGACCTCGTCCGGTACGTCGTCGACGGAGACGTCGAACTCGGCGGTCGAGTCGACGTCGGGTTCCCGAGTTTCCAGCAGCATCAGCGCGTAGTCAGTGCCGGCGCCCTCGCCGTCGAGCTCGACGAGGATGACAGCCTGGTTGTCCGACAGCGTGAACGTGCCGTTCCGGATCAGGCTGCCGTCGTAGCTCTCGAGCAGCGCCTCGGGACCGTCCTGGTACCACGCAAGGTCGTCGAACTCCTCGAGGTCGTCGCCGTCAGTGTAGATCCGGTGGTGCGACACGGACGCGTTGTCGCGCTGGTCCCGCCGATCGTCCGCGGCGACACAGCGCGTCCGTTCGTACTCCTCGCCGTCGTGAGTGACGGTCTCGTCCGTTCCCTCGGACTCCTCGCAGTCGTAGGCCGCGACGCTCGTCGAGACGAGCGAGCCGAGATCGATGTCGTCGACGTTGTACGTTCGCGGGCCGGCGGTCGGATCGTTGACGTTCGAGGCGTTCTTATCGGGGGTCGATCCGCCCAGATCCCCGTCCGGCGAGAGGGTGTAGCTCTCGCCGCCGACCCGTACCGCGGTGGTCGCGGACTGGTACTCGATCTGCTTCGTCCGGTCGCGAACCGTCTCGCCGGCGATCTGGTCGAAGACGCGCTCGAGCTCGTCGGCTTCGTCGGCGGGGTAGAACTCGCCCCCGGTGGTGTTGGCGACGTCCTCCAGCAGCGCTCTGTCCGCGTTGCCGAGGCCGACGGTGTAGACGGCGATGTCCTTCGCGGCGGCCGCTTCGGCTGCTTCGCGGGTGCGGTCGTTCTCGTCTTCGGTCGACGCCCCGGCGACGTCGTTCTCGCCGTCGGTCAGCAGGACGATCGCTTTCTCGCCGTTGTCGTCGGCGTCGTGTTCGTCGATCGCGTTTCTGATGCCGGCGGTGATGTTCGTGCCGCCGTCGGCGCTCGCTTCGACCTCCGAACGGGCCGTCGCGGGATCGGTCAGTTCCTGAATGGTGTTCGCGTCGGATTCGAACTCCGTGATGGCCGCTCTGTCGCCGGCGGAACCGTTCAGCGCGTCGATGAACGACCGCGTGGCATCGACGCGTTGTTCGGCGGGATCGAAGCCAGCGTTCCGAATCTGGATCTCGTCTTCCGGATCGGCGTCGAAGTGAATCTGTCGGGGGATCGGCGTCCATCCATCCTCCGTCACCGTCCATATGTGGTCTGAGAACGTGTACCTCATCCCGTCCGTTCGGTCGATGGACGTCCAGTTGCCATCCTCTCGGACGTACGGCAAGACGCCGCGTTCAGTGACGGTGTAGTCATACGTTTCCGGATCGTCCCAGCCGCCGAAGTCCCGTTCGGAATCCGTGAGATACCCTTCGTCGATGGCCTCCTCGACCGTGATGGTCTCCGTCTCCGGGTAGTAGTAGGTGTTGTCCCCGGTCCCCATCGTATGCCAGTAGTATTCGATGTCCATCGATCCGGACCGGTCGAGCGTGAACACGACGTCGAGCGGCGTTCGCTCGACCTCGCTCTTGTCGATCTCCTGGGCGATTTCCGAGCCGACGAACGTCAGGCTCGCCTCGTCCTGGTTGACCCGGACGGCGTTAGCGCTCTCGTCCTCTTCGATCGTGCCGCAGGCCGCACCGAGTCGCGTAACGCACTCCTCGTCGCCGTCGGCGTCCCCGATCTCGAGGTCGCCGGTGAGTTCGACGCCGTCGAGCGTGACGGTCGTTGCGTAAGACCCGTCGACTGACGGATTCACAATCTCGTCATCTTTGTCGTACTCGATCACGAGGCGGTCCCCAGCGCGCAAGGTCGGGTTGCTGTGTCTGAGATCTATCGTGACGGTGGAAGCGCCGTCGGTGATTGTGACGCCGTTGTTGGGGTGGATTGCGCCCGGCGGGACGTCGTCCTCGATGTCGCCGTCGGCATCCGTATCGATCCCGATCGCCTCGATCTGGTTCCCGGGATCGGCGAACGCCGACGCGTCGACGCTGCCCGTCGGGTAGTCGATCGTTATGTCGTCGAGCGACTCGCCGTCGAGCGCCGACCCGTCGTCGACGGTGTGTTGCACGACGTGCCGGGTGTCTTCCCCGGGCGTGTCGTCGACCGCGCGGACGAGCGCGTGGACCCGGAGGACGGCTGTGTCACTCGCGTCGCCGACGACCACCTCGACGCTGTGGTCGCCGCGGTCGAGGGGCTCGGAGGGCGCCTCGAACGAGAGCCGTTCGGAGCCGCCGGCCGGGATCGAAACGCTGTCCTCGACGGCGACGAGTCGGCCGTCGACGAGCAGTGCGGCGCTGGTGTCGCCGTCCGCCGAGCCGGTGTTGTCGACCGTCGCGCCGATCGTGCGCGTTTCGCCCTCGGTGACGCCGTAGACGCGTTCGTCGATATCGACGTCGTAGGACGGTTCGCCCGTCGATCCGCCGCCGGTCACCGTCGTGACGTTGAGGTCCGCACCGGTGGTTTCGTCGCCGTCGACCTCGACGCGGAGATCGTGGACGCCGGTGCCGACCCGGGCTGCGGGGAATTCGACGACCGCGCGTTCCGTTCCGTTTTCGTCGACGGAGACGTCTTCGACGCCGAGCAACTGATCGGGCTCCGCCCAGAGTGCGACAGTCGTGTCCCCCTTAGCGCCGTCGTTGGACACCTCGATAGGAACTCTCGCGGTCGGACCGGACACGACGTACTCGTCGTCGTCGGGGCGATCGTAGTCGACGAACCCGGCGTCGAACTCCGGCGTCGACTCCGCGTCACTGTCGTCCGACGCGTTCGTCGAGAGGTTGTAGGTAACCGACGCCCGTTCGGCGTCGTGATCCATCGTCGGATCGTTGCCCGTCTGTCGCGACAGGTAGCGCCCCCAGGCGTCGTAGTGCTGGCTCTCGACGATGATCGTCACGTTATCCGCCGGAGCGTGTTCGTCGCCCAGAATTTCGCTGCCGAGGGACCGTGTGTTGCTGGCGTTTTTCTTCGCCGTGAGGCTGTCGCCGTCGTCGACGGAGCCGTCCAGTTTCGTGACGGGGAACGACAGCCGGCCGTCACGGAGCGTCAGCGACGGCCGCGAGACGACGACGCTACCGTTCTCCACCGACCGAAACACGCCCCCGCCCTCGAGGGACACCGTCTGACCGTTGTCGGCCTCGTAGCGTAACGAGCCGAGTGTGACGTTCGTCGATCGGTCGCTGTAATTTCCGTTGACGACCAGCGTTATCCGGGCGTCCTGGGTCAATCGGGCGTCGCCCGACGTTTTCAGGGAGGTCCGGTTCTCGTCGGCGGAGAACGACAGCTCTCGAAGATCCGAGTCGGCCTGCTGCATCGACGTTTCGGCCTGTTCAAGCGATCCCTCTGTCTGCATCGCGTCGATCAGCGACATCCCGCCCAGCGCGACCAGCGTCGCGCCGAACAGCACCATCCCGAACAACAGGACGATGCCGACGATGGGCGAAAGTCCACGTCGGTCGTCCGGCGGATCGGCCACAAGATTCATGTTATAACTATACTGCAAGTACTACGTTATAAAATATTCCCTAACGGCCTATCGCGGTTGAAGTAATTGTGAATTCGATACGAGCAACGGAGTGGAATCGGCGTCCCGTGCGGACTGGGAAAGCGAGACGGCGGCCGTGCGTGGGTTGCTCGGACGGTCAGCGCGCACGGGACATCCGATCTCTGCGTGCGAGAGGCCCGACTCCGTCTGGAGTCCTTATTGCCGTTGGCCCCGTAGGACTCCCGTGAAGTTCTTCAAAGGTGCGTATCGGCACATCGCGGCGCCGGACAACGACGTTCCCGAGCCCGTCGACGACGCGCCGCCGACCTCGCTGCGAACGAAACTCGCGATGGCCGCGGTCACGTTCCTGTCGGCGGTCGTGGCAACGATGACCCTACAGAGGTACAGGCGTCGAAAACGAACGAAAGATGTCTAACCTTGGTCCAGCGCGCTCGCCGCGCGAACGATCGTCTCTTCGCCGAACGCGGGGCCGATCAACTGCAGCCCGACCGGCAGCCCATCTGTCTCGCCGGCCGGCACCGAGATCGCGGGTAAGTCGGCCAGATTGACGGGCGTGGTGTTGGCGTCCGCGAGATACATCTTCAGCGGATCGTCGAGGCTCTCCCCCAGCTCGAACGGCGGGATCGGCATCGTCGGGCTCGCCAGCACGTCGGCGTCGGCGAGCGCCTCGTCGAAGTCCTGCTTGACCCACGCGCGGGCGTCTTGGGCCTTCTTGTAGTACTTGTCGTGGTAGCCGGCCGACAGAGCGTACGTGCCCAGCAGGATCCGGCGCTTGACCTCGTCGCCAAAGCCCTCGCGGCGGGCTTTCGAGAACGCCTCGTTCCAGTTGCCCTCGAACCCGCCGGAGTGGCCGTAGCGGACGCCGTCGAACCGCGCGAGGTTCGAGGACGCTTCGGACATCGCGATCACGTAGTACGCCTCGACGGCGTGCTCGACGGAGGGCAGGCTCACCTCGTGGTAGCTCGCGCCCTGCGCTTCGAGCTCGTCGATCGCGCTCCAGAACTGCTCGACGACGCCGTCGTCCGCGCCGTCGAGTAGCTCGGTGGGGACGCCGATCTCCAGCCCGTCGACGTCGCCGTCGGCCGCTGCGGCGTAGTCGGTGTCGGCGCCCTCCTCGCGCGTCGTCGCGTCGTTCGGGTCGGGACCGCTGATCGCGTCGAGCAGTTCGGCGGCTTCCTCGACGGTCGGCGCGAGCGGGCCGATCTGCTCCAAGCTGTTGGCGTACGCCACCAGCCCGTACCGCGAGACGAGCCCGTAGGTCGGCTTGATGCCGACGACGCCGCAGAACGCCGCGGGACAGCGCACCGACCCGCCGGTGTCCGAACCGAGCGCGAGGTCGGCTTCGCCCGCCGCGACGGCGGCGGCGGACCCGCCCGAGGAGCCGCCGGGGACGTGACCCGGCGCGGCGGGGTTGTCGGTCGGGCCGAACGCCGAGGTTTCGGTCGTCGTCCCCATGCCGAACTCGTCCATGTTGGCCTTCCCCGCGACGTCGGCGCCGGCGTCCTTGAGGCGCTCGACGACCGTCGCGTCGTACGGCGGGACGTACTCGTCGAGCATCGCGGATCCGCAGGTCGTCCGGATCCCCTCGGTCGAGATGTTGTCCTTGACGGCGACGGTCTTGTCGGCGAGCGGTCCGTCGTCGTCGCCCGCCGCGGTCTCCTCCGTGATGAAGATGTTCTCGGACATGGTTAGGAGACGTTCGGGCCCTTGAAGTAGCCGTCCTCGGTTTCCTCGGCGTTCTGCAGGGCCTCCTCTTGGGTGAGCCCCTCGTGTTCCTCGTCGGGGCGCATCACGTTGACCAGGTCGGCCTCGCGGTCGACTTCGGGCACCTCGTCCAACGTCTCGAAGTAGTCGAGGATGTCCGCGAACTGCGCGGCGAACTCGTCGACGGTGTCGTCGTCGAGGTCGACCCGCGCCAGCTCTGCGACGTGGCGGACATCCTCGGGACCGGCGGGCGTGTCGCTCATGCACGGAGGAACTGGCGGGCCGGGAGTAAGCATTTCGATTACAAGCCCTCACTCGCTCCCTGCGGTCGCTCGTTCGCCCTTGTATTCCGCCAGGACCGCACCGCCTCCGCACCCGCACCGCAACCGCACCCGCACCGCAACCGCACCCGCACCGCAACCGCACTCGCACCGCAACCGCACCGGCGGGCCGCCGAGGGCGGCCACGCCGGCCTGCCCTCCCCCGAGACGCGACACGGAGGTCGCGTCTGGCCTCTCGGCTACTGCTCGGCCGGTCGACAGCGCTCTCTCGGACCCAACGCTCACCACTCGGGGCGTGGACGCTGAACGTATGGAGTACGACCAGTGGCGAGAGCAACTGCAGACGACGACCGTCCCGGTCGACGAGCACGAACTCGACGTGGCCTACTACGACGAGGGTGAGGGCGACCCCGTGCTATTCTTGCACGGCATCCCGACGTCCTCGTTCCTCTGGCGTCACGCCGCTCCGGAGATCGCGGAGGACAGGTGGGTGATCGCGCCGGACATGGTCGGCTACGGACAGTCGGAGATGCGCGACTCGTTCGACCGCTCGATCCGGGCCCAGGAGGCGATGATCGACGCGCTGCTCGACGAGCTGGGGATCGATTCGATCGCCTTCGTCGGCCACGACCTCGGCGGCGGCGTCGCGCTGCGGTACGCCGTCCACGAGCCGGATCGGGTCGACGCGCTGGTGCTCTCGAACGCCGTCGCGTACGACTCCTGGCCGATCGAGACCATCATCGAACTGGGGTTGCCAGGCACAATCGGGGAGATGGACGTCGAGGACCTCCAGGGAACGCTCGACGGGATGCTTCGGAGCACACTGGCGGGCGACCCGGACGACGCGTTCGTGGAGGGGATCCAGGCGCCGTGGCGGTCCGAGGAGGCGAAGATCTCGCTGAGCCGGAACGCAGTCGGGACGAACACGAGCCACACGACCGAGGTCGACCCGAGCGAGATCGCGGCGCCGACGCTGCTGCTGTGGGGCGCCGCCGACGAGTTCCAGCCGATCGAGTACGCCCAACGGCTGGAATCGGACATCGACGACGCGGAGATCGTCGGGCTCGACGGCGCCTACCACTGGGTTCCGGAGGACCGACCCGACGAGTACACCAAGGAGCTACGGTCGTTCCTCGACGGGGCGTGAGCGGCGGGCGGAGACGCCCTGACGACCGACTTTTGACGAGGCTCGGACAAACACGGGAATCACCGATAACAGCCGGCAGACGCCGTCACAACCGAATATTTTAAGTCGCTGGAGATACAACATAACAGTGTAACAGAGGGTCTCCGAGCCCCGGCTGTCTCACCAGCACCACAATGACAGACACCAGCATCCGAGAGCGCGCGAGCGACGAGCGATCGACCGAGTCCGAGACCGAGAGCCTCGCCTGTCCGGAGTGTGGCGGCCAGGTCGTCTCGGACGAGGAGCGCGGCGAGACGGTCTGTGCCGACTGTGGGCTCGTCGTGGAAGAAGACGAGATCGACCGCGGCCCCGAGTGGCGCGCGTTCGACGCCGCCGAAAAGGACGAGAAGTCACGCGTCGGCGCCCCGACGACGAAGATGATGCACGACGACGGCCTCTCGACGAACATCGGCTGGCAGGACAAGGACGCCTACGGCCAGTCGCTGTCCTCGCGCCAGCGCGAGAAGATGTCGCGCCTGCGCACCTGGAACGAGCGCTTCCGCACCCGGGACTCCAAAGAGCGCAACCTCAAGCAGGCGCTCGGCGAGATCGATCGGATGGCTTCCGCGCTCGGGCTGCCCGACACCGTGCGGGAAACGGCGAGCGTGATCTACCGGCGCGCGCTCGACGAGGACCTCCTGCCGGGCCGCTCGATCGAGGGCGTCGCGACGGCGTCGCTGTACGCCGCCGCCCGCCAGGCCGGCACGCCCCGCAGCCTCGACGAGATCGACGCCGTGAGCCGGGTCGATCGCGACGAGATCGCCCGAACGTACCGCTACGTGGTCCGCGAGCTGGGACTGGAGATCCAGCCCGCCGATCCCGAGCAGTACGTCCCCCGGTTCGCCTCCGAGCTCGAGGTCTCCGACGAGGCCGAGATGCGCGCCCGCGAACTGCTCCGGAGCGCCAAGGACAGCGGCGTCCACTCGGGCAAGAGCCCCGTCGGGATGGCCGCGGCAGCGGTGTACGCCGCCGCCCTGCTGACCAACGAGCAGGTCACCCAGAGCGAGGTCGGCGAGGTGGCGTCGGTCAGCGAGGTCACGATCAGAAATCGCTACCACGAACTGCTCGAAGCCGACGACGCCGCGCCGGCCTGACGCCCGCTCGCCCGCTGTCGCGGTGTCGAACTACGGCCCGTTTTCCGACGCCGACCCGCTTTCGATGACCAGCAGGTAGGCGAAGACGACGATCAGCGCCACCTGGACCAGCTTGTCGACGATCGCCAGCGCGAGCAGCTGCTGGCCGGCGATCACCCACGCCACGAGCAACAGGGAGACGTAGACGGCGCCGACGAGGTACAGCGGCGGCGCGAACCAGCGCGTGAAGAACACGCCGAGCCCGGCCAGCAGAACGATCCCCAGCACCGCGTACGCCGGTTCGCCCGTCGTCGCGGCGACGTAGAGGTGGATCCCGCCCGTCAGGAGCGCGAGCGCGATCATCGCCCAGTGGACGGGACCGAGAGCAACGGGGCGGAGAACGCCCATATCGTCGGAACGGCGGGCCATACGACGGCGTACGGCCGACGAACGGAAATATCGGTCGCCGGCCCCGTCGAGTTCGCACCCCGGATCCGACGAGCTCAGACCCCGGATCTGACGGCCACCTCTCATCGAACGAGATGCGCCTGCACCGCGGTCGCTTCGCCCGGGATCAGTCCTCCTCGTCCTCGCCGCGAACCGTCAGCACCGGCGCCGGCGCCGTTCGCAGGACGCGCTCGGTGACGCTGCCGAGCAGGAACCGGTCGACGCCGCGGCGTCCGTGGGTGCCCATCGTGAGCAGATCGACGTCGTTCTCCTCGGCGTACGATCGGATCTCGCGGTGGATCGAGCCGACGATCGTGTCGGTGACGACGTCGACGCCCGCCTCGCCGGCCTCCGCGCCGGCGTCCTCGACGGCCTCGCGGGCGCGCTCTTCGAGTTGATCGATCATCAGGTCGGCCCGCGAGTCGACGCCGACGGCCATGACGTCGACGACCGAGAGCACGTGCAGCGTGGCGTCGTGGCGCCGGGCCAGCTCGACGGCTCGTTCCATCGCGCGCGAGGCGTGCTCGCTCCCGTCGGTCGGCACCAGGATCGAGTCGTAGGGGTACTCGACCCGGACGTCCTCGTCGGCACGCACGGAGAGCACCGGCACGTCGGCCCGACGAATGACGTGCTCTGCGACGCTGCCGAGCAGGAAGCGCCGGATGGCGCCCTTGCCGCTGGTGCCGATCGCGACGAGGTCGGCCGCGCGCTCGTCGGCGGCTTCGAGAATCGCGTCGCCCGGCTCGCCCTGAACGACTTCGCCCGTGAACGGGACGTCACGAGCGGCCGCGCGCTCGCGTGCGCCCTCGATCACGTCCTCGCCCTCCTGTTCGAGCGCGTCGCGGACGTCGGTTCCGACCGTGGTGACGCTGTCGCGGTTCGTGTCCGCGACGTACAGCGCGCGGACCTCGGCGTCGCAGTCGGAAGCGACGTCGAGCGCGTGATCGAGAGCGGCGTTGGCGGGCTCGCTACCGTCGACGGCGACCAGAATCCGATCGTACATACTCGCCACTTAACGGCGGATCCACTTAGTTCGGGTCCCGGGCCGGTGCGGGAGTGCGGCCGGCCGCGGAGCGGAGAGTACAAGCCCCGGGCGTCGCAGAGAGCCCGTATGGAGACGACGCGTCACTTCGTCGCGACCGTCTACGTCGTCAACGACGGCGCGACGGCGCTCCACGAGCACGACAAGCTGGACATGTGGCTCCCGCCCGGCGGGCACGTCGACCGCGACGAACTGCCTCACGAGGCGGCGCTCCGGGAGGCCCGGGAGGAAATCGGGCTGGACGTCTCGTTGCTGGCCGACGCCGACGGCCCCGAGTCGGAGACCGCTCGGTCGCTCCCTCAACCTCAGCAGTTCCTGCTGGAGGACATCAACGTCACGCCGGAGGGCGTCGGCCACCAGCACGTCGACTTCGTCTACTACGGCGAAGTCGATCACCGCGACGTCACGCCCGCGAAGGGCGAGCAGGACGCCGCCGACTGGGAGTGGTTCGAGCCGGCGGACCTGCGAGCGCGAGCGGACGAGCTGGCCGACGACGTCGTCGAGGTCGGCATCGACGCGATCGAGGCCGTCGAAGACGGTCGGAGCTGATCCCCGAGCGAGCGCGGATTTAAAAACGGACGAGCGAGTAGCTCGTCCCATGACAGGGTACGGTTCCGGGCCGAGACGCCGGAGGGTGAACGATGCCGGACCGGAGTGACGACTCCAACGTGACGCTGATGGAGTTCGACGAGGTCCGCGTCGACGAGTACATGACGACCGACATCGAGACCGTCGGCCCGGACGCGTGGGTGACCGACGTCGTCGACCGCATCAAGGAGGGATCCCAGTTCAACGGGCTCCCGGTCGTCGACGAGGACGAGCAGCTCCTGGGATTCGTCAACGCGATCGACCTGCTGGAGATCTACGGCGACGAGTCGGTCGACGAGGTGATGACCCGCGAGCTCGTCGTCGTCCGGCCCGAGATGACGGTGAAGAACGCGGCGCGGGTGATCTTCCGGACCGGTCACCAGTTCCTCCCGGTGGTCGACGAGGACGGCGAACTGCTCGGCATGTTCTCGAACGGCGACGCGGTCCGCAGCCAGATCGAGCGGACGACGCCCTCGAAGGTCGAGAGCACCCGTCGGATGTTGGAACGGAACCACGACACGTCGATCGACGTCGACGAGCGCGAGATCGAAATTTCCTCGCTGATCCCGACCCAGCGGGAGGTGTACGCGGACGAACTGGAGGGCCGAAAGTACGAGCTCAAAAACGACCTTGCGGAGCCGCTGATCGCCGTCTCGCACGGATCGACGACGTTTCTCGTCGACGGCCACCACCGGGCGATGGCCGCGCGGCGACTCGATCTCGACCGGACGCTGGCGTACGTGCTCGACGTTCCGGTCGAGGACGTCGATGAGCTGGGATTCGAGATGGTCGCCCGCCGCGGCGGCCTGGACTCGCTGGCCGACGTCGAGGTCAACGACTACGTCCAGCACCCGCTCATCGAGAAAACGGAACCGGATCGGTGATCGGGACCGACGAGGTTGCGACGGACCACGATGGGGGACGTTCTTCAGCCGATCGCAGTTACAGTTCGGCGTCCGCGAGGTCGATGATCTCCAGAATGGAAACGTCCGGATCGCGGTCGACCGACGCGAACACGCCCTCGTATCGGCTGCTCGGGAAGATCAGGACGATCACCTCCTCGAACACCTTGATTCTGGCCTGCTGGTCGCCGACGGCCATCCGCTGGCCGATCTCGTCGTTGGCGATGCCGTCGGAGACGAGATTCCGATAGAGATCGTCGAGTCCCTCCCGCGAGTAGCGCTCGCCGACGTCGTCGCGGATGTACGCCACGTCGTAATCGAGCTTCCCGAACGACGCGACCGCCCGCAGGTCCTCGCCCGCCATCGAGTGTAGTTCGTCGGTGAACTCCTCTACCATGGGCGGTCGGTTTCTAGCACGGTCGTAAATAGATTGCCAGTCGCCACTTCCGGCGGCTCGTCCTATACGTCCACGTCGGACAGGGGGTCTGCGGTTAGATGTTCGAGCCCGGCTACAGCTCGATCTCGCCCTCGGCCAGCGCGAGCGCGTACTCGGCCAGTCGCGGGACGCCCGCCTCCATCTTCGGGTACAGCGGATCGGCGGCGTTGCCCTCCAGATGGCGCCGGTAAAACATCTCGCCGAGCGCGCCGAGCTTGTAGGCCGCCAGCACCTGGTAGAAGCGCCGGTGCTCGAAGGCGATCCCCGTCCGGTCCTCGTAGCGTTCGAACAGTTCCTCGCGAGTGGGATACCCCTCGCGCTCGGTGAACGGCTGGAGCAGCTCCGGCGTCGGCGGGTCGGGATCGCCGGGGTCGCGCCAGAACAGCGCCAGCAGGCCCAGGTCGGTCCGAGGGTCGCCCAGCGTCGAGAGCTCCCAGTCGAAGACGGCCGTGAGTTCCGGCGGCGTCCCCGTCGCGAACATGAGGTTGTCGAGCTTGAAGTCGCCGTGGACCAGCGTGTGGGGATGGTCCTCGGGAACGTTCTCCATCAGCCAGCCCGTCAGGTCGTAGATCTCGGGGACTTCGCGGTCCTCGCTGGTGACCTCGAACGCCCAGGTGTACTGCTCGGACCAGCGCTGGACCTGCCGCGCGGTGAACCCCTCCGGGTGCCCGAACTCACCGAGTCCCACGGCCTCGTAGTCGACCTCGTGGATCGCCGCCAGCGTGTCGATGACCTCCTCGCCGAGGCGCCGACGGTGCTCGGGCGTCGCGAACCGCTCCGGTTCGTCGTCGCGGGGCACGTCCCCCCGAGCGCGCTCCATCAGATAGAACTCGCTGCCGATCACGTCGCGATCCTCGCAGACCAGCACCGTCGTCGGCACCGGCACGTCGGTCCCCTGCAGGGCGTCCATCACGCGGTACTCGCGGGTCACGTCGTGGGCGGTGTCGGCCGTCTCGCCCGCCGGCGGGCGGCGCAACACGAGGTCCCGGGCGCCCCAGGTCACCGCCAGCGTCTCGTTGGAGTGGCCCTCGCCGAGGCGCTCGTACTCGAACGCGTCGGCCGGACCGAGTTCGGCGTCGAGATACGACGCCAGCGCGTCGTCGTCGACCAGCCGGTCGAGGTACGCGTCGGTCATCGGGCGCTCGCGCCTCCGCCGTTCGATGCCGCACTCCGGCGTTCCGACGCCCAGGTTCGGCGTCCGGACGTGGCGCTTCGGCGTCGAGACGCCGCTTCGTCCGCGGCGTCGCCCGCCCGAATTTCTTCTCGAACGTTCATGTTGGTCTCGTACGGGGAACGTTGGCAAGTATCTTGGGCCACGGAAATAAACGAAACCGGCGTTGTTCGGATCGCACGACGCCGTTCGGGGGCAGCTTTTTACAACGCAACTACGATGAACGATCATGGAGTACGACGATCCCGAGCGCGGCCGCGCGGCCGCCGAGCGGACCCGCGAGTTCGTCGACGAGGTCGTGATCCCGGTCGAGCGCGAGTACCTCGGCACGGAGTCCGTCCCGGACGAGGAGATCGAGAAACTCCGGGAGCAAGCGCGCGAGCACGACGTGTACGGCCCGCAGATCCCCGAGGAGCACGGCGGGCTCGGGCTGGACTTCCGCGAGCTGCTACCGGTGTTCGAGGAAGCCGGGCGGAGCCTGCTCGGCCCGACCGCGCTGCGCTGCGGCGCGCCCGACGAGGGGAACATGCACACCTTAGAGATGGTCGGCACCGACGCCCAGAAGGAGCGCTGGCTCGCCCCGCTGGCTGCGGGTGAGGCGCGCTCCGGCTTCTCGATGACCGAGCCGATGCAGGGCGGCGGGTCGGACCCGAAGATGCTCCGCACGAGCGCGGAGAAAGACGGCGACCAGTGGGTGATCGACGGCCACAAGTGGTGGACCACGCAGGGCAGCGAGGCCGACGTGCTGCTGGTGATGGCCCGGACCGACGAGGACGCCCACCCCTACCAGGGAACGTCGATCTTTCTGGTGCCCGCGGACGCCGACGGCGTCGAGATCGTCCGCGACGTCCCCCACCTCGGCGGCGCGCCGATGGGGATGAGCCACGCCGAGATCCGCTACGACGAGGTCAGGGTCCCCGAGGAGAACCTGCTCGGCGCGAAAAACGCCGGCTTCGCCATCGCCCAGGAGCGACTCGTCCCCGCGCGGCTCACCCACTGCATGCGCTTTCTGGGGATGGCCGACCGGGCGCTCGACGTCGCGACGGCGTACGTCAGCGAGCGCGAGGCGTTCGGCTCGTCGGTCGCCGACAAGCAGGCGGTGCGCTTCGACGTCGCGGACCACCGAACGCAACTGCACGCCGCCCGGACGATGGTACGCCACGCGGCCGGTCGGTACGCCGACGGCGCCGAAGCCCGCGTCGAGGTGGCGATGTGCAAGACGTTCGCCGCCAACGCCGTGCAGGACGCCATCGACTCCGCGGTGCAGTACTGCGGCGGCAACGGCATCGGGAAGGATCTGCCGCTCGCCGACTTCTACGAGAACGTCCGCCAGTTCCGGATCGTCGACGGCGCCGACGAGGTCCACCGCCGGACGATCGCCAAGCGCGCCTTCGAGGAGCCGCCGACGGAGGAACTGGAGCCGATCACGCGCTTCGGGGAGTTCTAGAGACGCGGCGTCGAGACGCCGCCGCCCGACCGGCCGGCGCGAGGGCGCTCAAACGAGCGCTCCGAGACCCTCGACGCCGTAGAACGACGCCGCAGCGAGGGCGGTCGTCCACGCGAGCAGGCTGACCGCCATCCACGACGCGACGTCGCGCCGCCCCGACCCGAGCGAGAGCGCGAGCACGGCCGCGAGGTGGGCGCCGGTGCTGATCGGCGCCGCGAGCGCGAGGCCGGGCGTGCCGTACCGCTTCCAGAGGCGTTTCGCGCGCCGAACGCGCTTCGAGGGATCCTCATCCGGATCGCCGAACCGGCGCCGGACGAACGCCAGCGCGCGGTCCGACCCCGCGATCACGAACAGGACGGTCGTCAGATTTCCGGCGAACGCGGCGAGCGCGACGAGCACGGGGTTCATCCCGAGCGCGACGCCCGCCGGGACGACGACCAGCACCTCGACGACGGGGATAGCAGCAAGCAGAAAGACGAGCGCGTAGCCCAGCGGCCCGTCGACGCCCGCGAGCGCCTCCGTGCCGATCGTCGGATCCATTCGAGCCGTCGTACTCGCCGGATGCTCCTTTATTCGTCGATCCTCGATCGCACGTACTCGGTGACGTGGTCGTCCATCCTGCGCTTGAATCCGGCTTCGCGGGCGAGCCGATCCAGTTCCCGGGCGGCGAGGCTGCCGTACTGGACGGCCTTCTTCTCTCGGAACGCGACGCGATCGGGGACGAACTCGCGGGCGGCCAGCCGGAGCGCGCGCTTGCGCTCGCCGCGGTCGTCGACGAGCGCGTCGCCGGGTAGCCGGAGCGCGGTCTCGACCACGCGATCGTGGAGCAGCGGCGCGACCGGCTCGACGCCGGCGGCCCTGAGCGCGAGGACGTCCCGCTCTAACTGCTTCGGGAGCGTCGCGAGCATCTCGTCGCGCGCGCCGCGCACGGTGTCGGCGTCGACGCGCGGGTCCTCCGGTGCGCGGGCGACCTTGGCGTAGCCGCCGAACAGCTCGTCGGCGCCCTGTCCGACCGCAAGATGTGAGTACCCATCCTCAGCAGCACGCTCGGCGACCAGAAAGAGCGGCAGGGCGATCTGGACCGCCATCGCGTCCGGGCGGTCGATCGCCCGCGCGACCCGCGGGACGGCGCGCTCGACGTCCCTGACGGTGAACTCGACGACCCGCAGCTCGCGGTCCATCGCGTGCGCCGCGGAGCGGGCGGCGTCGAGGTCGTGACTGTCGGGGAAGCCGCCGGCGTACAGCGGCGCGTCGATCCCCGCGGCGTCGAGGCCGGCCGCGACCAGCGCGGAGTCGACGCCGCCCGAGAACGCCACCGCGACGTCGGCGTCCTCGCGGTCGTCATCGGCGGACGCCGCCGACGCCGCGGCGTCGACGCCGTCGCGCACCGCCGTTCGGAGTTCCGCGACCGCCGTTCGCTCGTCCGCGAACGGCTCCGGATCGGGGAGCGTCCAGACCTTTTCGGGGTCGACCTCGGCTGGACGCCGGGCGTGCCCCGCGGGGAACGACTGCGGGTTCGCGAGCTCGGTCGGCGACGCGGCCCACTCCTCGGATGTCTCGTCGACGAACAGCGGGTAGCGTCCCAGGACGTCGCGGACGAGCGTCTCGTCGGCGTCGTCGGGATCGACCTCCAACGCCCCTGCGAACCCGGCGGTCCCGGGCAGCGGATCGGCGTCGTCCAGCGCCCGGCGAACGGCGTCCGGCGGGGCGCCGTGTAGCATCAGAACAGTTCGAGCAGCCTGGCGATCACGCGGCGCTTCGCGCCGCCGGCGGCCTGTCGGAAGCTGATCCGCCAGGGGGTTCGCTTACCGTCGACTTCGGTGCGGCCCTCGCGAACGGCGTCGAGAATCCCTTCGACAGATCGGTCGGCGGCGTCGACGCGCGTGACCGCCTGGCCGACCATCTCGCTGATGTGGGCGTCGCTGCCGGCGGTCTTGGGAAGGCCGTACTGCTCGGCGAACTCGCTCGCCTGACGGTTCCCCCGGCCGGTCAACAGCCGGGAGTTGTACACCTCGATGGCGTCGGCGTCGGCGAGTTCGTCGCGCGTGATGTTCGCCATGACGCCGTGGCGCGCCTCCTGGAAAGGATGGGGGACGACGGCGACCGCGCCCTGCTCGCGGATGCGATCGAGCGTCTCGCCGAAGGGCAGCCCCGGCTCGACGGGTTCCTCGAGGCCCAGTCCGAGGACGTGGCCCGCCTCGCTCGTGATCTCCATGCCGGGGATCCCCACGAGGCCGTAGTCGGGTGCCTTCCGGGCGGCTTCGAGGCTGGCGTCGAACTCGTCGTGGTCGGTGATCGCCAGGGCGTCGAGGCCGACCGCCTCGGCCTGCTCTAAGAGGAGATCGACCGGATCCCGACCGTCGTACGACAGCTCGGAGTGGGCGTGTAGCTCGACCGACAGCACGGGGCCACCTTCGGACGGTGCCCCCAAAAGTAGCTCGGTATTTCCGGCGCGGCGTCAGAGAGTAGCACGACGGGCCGGGCAGCGGCGCGATCGGGGATCCCGAGAGAACCCGCACGTTCGTGCACATGGAAACGCCTTTACCGACCCTGAGTCAACAGGGAGGTGAATGAGTCTCTCCGATCCGGACCGGGACCTCGTCGTCGAGGAACTCGGCCGGGAGCCGACCCCGGCCGAGGCGGCGCTGTTCGAAAACCTCTGGAGCGAGCACTGCGCGTACCGCTCTTCGCGTCCGCTCCTGGGCGCGTTCGACAGCGAGGACGAGCGCGTCGTCGTCGGGCCGGGCGACGACGCCGCCGTCGTCGCGCTGCCGGACTACGCCGCGGACGATTCGGCCGATGCGGACGCCCCCAACGGCGAGACGTACGTCACGATGGGCATCGAGAGCCACAACCACCCCTCCTTCGTCGACCCGTTCGACGGCGCCGCGACGGGCGTCGGCGGCATCGTCCGGGACACGCTCTCGATGGGCGCGTACCCGATCGCGCTGACCGACTCGCTGTACTTCGGCGACTTCGACCGCGAGCACTCGCGGTATCTGCTGGAGGGCGTCGTCGAGGGGATCAGCCACTACGGCAACTGCATCGGCGTCCCCACGGTCGGCGGCAGCGTCGACTTCCACGAGGACTACGAGGGCAACCCCCTGGTGAACGTCGCCTGCGTCGGCCTCACCGACGAGGATCGTCTGGTCACCGCGGTGGCCCAGGAGGCGGGCAACAAGCTCGTCCTCTTCGGGAACTCCACGGGGAGAGACGGGCTCGGCGGCGCCTCCTTCGCCAGCGAGGACTTAGACGAGGACGCCGAGACGGAGGACCGGCCCGCGGTCCAGGTCGGCGACCCCTACGCGGAGAAGCTGCTGATCGAGGCCAACGAGGAGCTGATCGAGGAAGGGCTGATCGAGTCGGCCCGCGACCTCGGCGCGGCCGGCCTCGGCGGCGCCTCCAGCGAACTCGTCGCCAAGGGCAGCCTCGGCGCCGACATCGAGCTGACCGAGGTCCACGAGCGAGAGCCGAACATGACCGCCCTGGAGTACCTGCTCGCGGAATCCCAGGAGCGGATGTGCTACGAGGTCCGTCCGGAGAACGTCGACCGCGTTCGCGAGATCGCCGAGAAGTTCGACCTGGGTTGCTCGGTGATCGGCGAAGTGACGGAGGGCAACTACACCTGCACCTTCGAGGGCGAGACGGTCGTCGACGTCGACGCCGAGTTCCTCGGCGAGGGCGCGCCGATGAACGACCTGCCTCACGAGGAGCCCCAGCCCCAGGAGCGGGACCTGCCCGACGCCGATCTCGCCGAGGCGTTCAAGACCGTGGTGTCGGCGCCCAGCACCGCGAGCAAGCGCTGGGTGTACCGCCAGTACGACCACGAGGTCGGCGTCCGCACGAGCGTCGCGCCCGGCGACGACGCCGCCGTGATGGCGATCCGGGAGGCCGCGGGCGACGACGAAGCGGCCGAGGGTGACGGCGACGCCGCACCCGGCGTCGGACTCGCCATCTCGGCCGGCGCGGCGCCGAACTGGACCGACGCGGCCCCCTACGAGGGCGCCCGCGCGGTCGCCCTGGAGAACGCCACCAATCTCGCCGCGAAGGGCGCCGCCCCGCTCGCCGCGGTGGACTGTCTCAACGGCGGCAACCCCGAGAAGCCCGACGTGTACGGCGGGTTCAAGGGGATCGTCGACGGACTCGCCGACATGTGCAGCGAGCTGGACGTGCCCGTCGTCGGCGGCAACGTCTCGCTGTACAACGACTCCCAGCACGGCCCGATCCCGCCGACGCCGACGCTGGCGATGACCGGCACGAAGCCCGGCTACGATGCCCCGCCGCTCTCCGTGGAGCCCGACGGCGAACTGCTGCTGGTCGGCGACCTCGCGGCCGGGGACGGCGCGGACGCCCGCCTCGGCGGCTCCGAGTTCCTCGCGCAGTTCGGCGGCACGGATCAGTTCCCCGAACTGCCCGCCGAGCCCGGCGCGGTCGTCTCGGCGCTGGCCGCGGTAGCTGATCAGGACGCCACGCTCGCGGTCCACGACGTCAGCCACGGCGGCCTCGCCGTCGCGCTCGCCGAGATGGTCACCGACGACGCCGGCCTCGACGTGTCGCTGCCCGAGGGCGTCGATCCGACGGCCGCGCTGTTCCACGAACAGCCCGGTCGTGCCCTCGTCCAGACGACGGAGCCCGGGGCCGTCGAGGCGGCGTTCGAGGGTGTCGCGCCGGTCGTGCGCCTCGGAACGGCGACCGACGACGGCCGGCTCTCGATCGCGGCGGGCGAGACGACGATCGTCACGGACGCCGACGCGATCGCCGACTGGCGGGCCGTCATCGAGCGCGAACTCGACTGACCCGAATCTAAGCGACGAGACGCAGCCGCCCGCCGCCGTCGGGCGATCTATCTCTCGACCGTCAGTTTCCTCGCGGGCCGTTATATTGAAGTCAACGGGTTGAGAACGTAAAAACAATGATCGGTACAGGGGTCGAAACTGATGGCACGGTCGGATGAGCCCGCCGTCCTGATCGTCGAGGACGAGCCCGACCTGGCGGATCTGTACGCCGCCTGGCTGGAGGAGGAGTGCACGGTTCGGACGGCGTACAACGGCAGCCAGGCGCTCGACGCCATCGACCGGCACGTCGACGTCGTGTTGCTCGACCGCCGGATGCCGGGGCTGTCCGGCGACACGGTGCTCGACACGATCCGCGAGCGGGACCTTGACTGTCGCGTCGCGATGGTCACCGCGGTCGAACCGGACTTCGACATCGTCGAGATGGGGTTCGACGACTATCTCGTCAAGCCCGTCTCGAAGAGCGATCTCACCGACACGCTCGATCAGCTCCTGTTGCGATCGGCGTACGACGAACAGCTCCAGGAGTTCTTCGCGTTGGCCTCGAAGAAGGCGGTCCTCGACAAGCAAAAGACCGAGGCCGAACTCCGCGCCAGCGAGGAGTACGCCCGCCTCGAGGATCGCCTCGCCGTGTTGCGGTCGGACATCGACGACACGATGGCCCGGCTCTCCGAGCGGGACGCCCACGGGCGGGCGTGTCGCGACATCTCCCGATAGTCCGTTTCTTTCGGCGCTTCGCCCGTCACCGCGAAAGCGTCGTTACGTCGGTGATCTCGAAGCGTGCTCCCCAGTCGTCCGCGTCCGCTTCCACCAGCGACAGCTCCCAGCCGTTCGCGTCCGCGATCTCGTCGGCCATCGCTGGCCCCAGCCCGGGGTGGGACAGCGATCCGGCGTACTCGGGGTCGAACACGTCCGCCCGGTCGTCGTCGGGGATCGGCGGCGCGTCGTCGGCGACGTAGAACCCGTCGCGGTCGTCGAGCCGTCCGACGTGGGCCGCGACGTCGCCCTCGGCCCGGCCGGCGGCGAAGCGGAAGAACGCCGCCAGAAACCGGACGAAGCGGCGCCGATCGACGCGGACGCTCGGATCGTCGAGCGCTCGGACCGTGACGCCGTCGACGCGCTCGGCGGCGTCGGCCGCGGCGTCGGCGAGCGACACGCGTTCCCGGGACGTCTCCGCGCCGGCGGCGCCGGCCACCTCGCGGACGTCGGCGACGAGGCGTTCGGCGATCGCCAGTTCCTCCGCGGCGGCCGCCCGGCCCGGAACGCCGTCGTTCTCCGCCGCGGACCGTCCTGCGTCGGCCGCCCGCCCGTCGGCGTCGACCGTCGCCCCCTGCGACGCACCCAGCGCCTCGCGGGCCGCGGACAGCCGGCGCTCGATGTCCCGCGAGAGCACGGCGGCGACGGTCCCCATGCGGTCGCGCTGGCGCTCCAGCTCCTCGGTTCGGCGCCGCAGCAGCGTCTCGCGGTCGGTCCGATCGAGCGCCGCCTCGACGTTCGACGCGAGGATCCCCGCCAGCTCCAGATCCGTATCGTCGAACTGATCGGTTCGAAACTCGCCGGCCATCAGGACGCCGCGGTCGTCGATCGGGACGATCAGCTCGCTGCGGATCGGCGTTCCAGGGTTGTAGACGCCGTCCACCTCGCGGAGGTCGTCGTAGCGCGCGGCGTCGCCGCTGCGGAAGACGTCCCAGATCAGTCCCTCGTTCTCCGCGAAGTGGGGCAGTCCGCCGATCTCGTCGTGGGTGCGGGCGGTGGCGGCGACGGGATCGAGTCGGTTGCGCTCCTCGTCGAGCAGCCAGACCCCGCTGAGCTCCAGGTCGAGCAGGTTCGCGGCCGCCTCGACGGCGATCGCGCAGATCTCGTCTTCGTCGTCGGCGCCGAACAGGCGCCGCGAGACGTCGTGGAGTGCGGTGACGATCCGGTCGTACTCCTCGCGCTCGGTCACGTCGCGGATCACGCCGACCGTGCCGTCGGCGCCGTCGACCGGCAGCGGGACGAGCTGGACGTCGCCGACGCGTCGGCCGTCAGCGCCCTCGAAGTACACGCTGAACCGTCGTTCGCTGGCCTTTCCCTCCCGAACCGCCGCGGCGGCGTCGGCGAACGTCGCGGCGCCGTCGGCGTCGAGCCGGGTTTCGGTCGCGAGCTCCGCGATCCCGGTCCCGATCAGTTCCCGTCGGTCGGCGCCGAACAGCCCCTCGGCGGCCTGGTTGGCGCTGGTCACCGTCCCGTCTGCGTCGAGGGTCACGACGGCGTCGTGGACCGCCTCGACGATCGTCGCGTTCCGGGCGAGCTCGCGGTCCAGGCGGCTCGCGTCCGTGACGTCGCTGACGAACACCGAGACGCCGTCGTCGACCGCGGTCGCTCGGACGTCGAACGATCCATTCGGGGCGCAGTCGATGCGGAACTCCAGATCGGCGTCGTGCGGTCGGGCGTCGTCCGGGGTCCGCGCGATCGGGCTCGGAACGTCCGGCTCGTCGGTCGCCGCGGCGCCGAACGTCTCGCGCAGCGCCGCCGTGACGTCGTCGGGGAGCACGTCGCCGGCGTCGGCGCCGACCAGCTCCTCGCGCGGCCGGTCGGCGAGCTCGGCCGCCGCCGCGTTGGCCCACTTGATCCGCCAGCGCTCGTCGATGGCGAGGTAGGCGTCGCTGACGCCGTCGAGAGCCCGCCGCGCGGTCCGCTCGTCGGGATCGATCATCGGTGGATACCGGCGTCGATGTCGGTACTGCGAACGGATTCGAAGGGCAGGTACTTACGTTTCGTGGCCGCCCGCCGCTCGATCGGCGAGGTCGACGGCCAGTTCGGCGGCTTCGACGGCGTTCCGCCCGAGCACGAACGTCACGGGCTCGATGCCGAAGGCGCCGCGATGGAACAGGACCGGCGGGACGACTCCGCGCGAGTTCAGCGCTTCGCGCAGGTGGTCGCCGCGGTCCTCGTAGTCGGGATCGAACTCCAGGGGATCGATCCCGCGCTCGCGGGCCGCGGCGAGCAGGGCGTCGCTCGTCCCGACGTTCAGCGCCGCGCGGACGTCCGGATCGACGCTCCGGGCGGCGAGAACCGTCCGAGCGACGTGCTCGGAGGCGCCGAACTCGGGGTTGGCGGGCACCTCGACGCTGCCGCGCATCCGGTAGATCCGGCCGGGGATCGCCGCCACGTCGGTCGCGTCTTCGGCGTCGGGCAGGGCCATCCCCACGTTGGTGCCGACGTTGGGGACGTGCTCGGCCACCGCGTCGGTGCCGGCGAGCAAGCGGGCGGCCCGGCGAACCGACGCCAGAACGTCCCGCTCGGCGAGCACCTCCGAGTCGGTGCCCCGGACGCAGAGATCGCAGCCCAGTCCCTCAAGTTCCGGCATCGCGTCCTCGTGGACGGCGCAGATCGGCCCCCGATCCTCGAACGCTTCGACCAGGGCGATCAGTTCGGCCATGGCGTCGACGCCGTCCATCCGATCGTCCTCGAACCCGTCGGCGATGCGCTCGATCGTCTCGACCATCCGCGGATCCTCGCTGAACCGCTCCTCGACGGCGACGTTCCCGTTGACGAGGTTGCTCACCGCGGCCTGCGTGACGCCGATCCGGTCGGCGATCTCCTGCTGGGTGAACTCCCGCTCGTCGAGCGCCGCGGCCAGCATGGCTCGGGCCGTGGGGACGAAGCGCTCGACGACGATCTCGCTCGGGAGCACCAGCGACATACGCGGCCGTACTCGCGGCCGGAATAAAAGTGCCCCGCGTCCGTCGCGGTGGGGTTGCTGCGGGGGTTGACCGTCGACTACAGGTTCGAGGCGCCCGACCCGCCGTCGATCGGGACGGCGACGCCGTTGACGTAGCTCGATTTGGGTGAGCTGAGGAAGGCGACGACCTCGCCCAGCTCCATCGGGTCGCCGATGCGCTCGGCGGGGTTGCCCTCGGCCCAGTCGTCGAGCCCTTCCTCGTAGCTGTCGTACTCGCCCCGCTCCATGGCCTGCTCGATCAGCTCCTCGATGCGGGCGGTCTCGTGGGAGCCCGGAAGGACCGCGTTGGCCCGCACCTCGGGCGCCAGCTCCTTCGAGAGCGTCTTTTCGAGGCCGATCACGCTCATCCGAACCGAGTTCGACAGCACGAGTTGGTCGATCGCCTCCTTGACGCTCCGGGAGGTGACGTTGACGATCGTGCCGCTCTCGCCCTCGCGCAGGTGGGGCTCGGCCTCGCGAACGAGGCGGACGACGCTCATCACCAGCAGGTCGAACGCCTCGTACCAGTCCTCGTCGGTCGTCTCCAAGAACGGGCCGCTCGGCGGGCCGCCCGCGCTCGTCACGAGGTGGTCGACGGTGCCGAACTCCGCTACCGTGCGCTCGACGAGCCGCTCGATGTCCGCTTTCTCGGTGAGGTCGCCCGGCTGCTCGACGACCTCGCCCGACGCCACCTCGCGGATCTCGTCGGCCGCTTCGGCGAGTTGCTCCTCGTCGCGACCGTTGACGACCACGTTCGCGCCCTCGCGGGCGAGCGCCTTCGCGGAGGCCTTCCCGAGGCCGCTGCTCGATGCCGTGACGAGCGCCGCGTTCCCGTCGATCTGCAGGTCCATACTGAAAACAGGTGCGAGCTATCTGATAAATGGTTCGCGTCGCCGGAGTCTCACGAACTGCGAACGGTCTGGGAAGATTTGTCGTGTTCTCTGGCACTGTGGCGACTGCCAACAACGCTCTGAAAGCCCCCGCCGGGCTCGACCGGTTGCGACTCGCTGCGCTCCTCGCTCCTTTCAGTCGCTGTGGTGCTTGCTTCGCCTCACCGGACCGAGCCCGGCGGCCCCTTTCATTCCCTCCCAACCTAGCCTCATCCTCCCCAACCGACTCACTCGGTCGCGTCGCTCCCTCGTTCGCCCCTCGCGCGCTGCTGTCTCGCCATGAAGGCTCGACAGCGCGCGCCTCCGCAACCGCATGGCCGGGCGCGGCGTTCATGCCGCGCCCCGGGGGAGGGCCGGGGTGCGCGTGGTCGCCCTTGTGGCGACCCGCGCAAGCGGTCGCGGTACTGTCCTGGTGTCCTGCCGAGCGAAGCGAGGCAGGGCTCGGAAGACGAGCGGAGCGAGTCTTCCGGTGGACTGAAAGGGCGAGGTGCGGTCGCGGCGTCTGCGGTGGCACTATCCGAACGAAGTGAGGATATCCACCACAGACACCGCGAGCGGGCCGAGGGCTTTCGCGATTCAGGTGTTCTCTGCTCTCACCGTTGCTAGGAGCGGGCCGAGGGCTTTCGCGATTCAGGTGTTCTCTGCTCTCACCGTTGCTAGGAGCGGGCCGAGGGCTTTCGCGGTCCAGGTGTTCTCTGCTGTCACGGTTGCTAGGAGCGGGCCGAGGGCTTTCGAGATGTTGCCGTCCGTATCGGCCGTTGCTGTATTCCTAGGAGCGGTTCAAGAACGTTCGAGCGCCGATTCGCAGCAATCAGCGCCGTCAGTCTACAAAAATCTCGACGAACCCGTTCACTCGACGAACGTCTCGATCCGGTCCATCGCCTCCCGCAGATCGTCCAGCCCGGTGGCGTAGGACACCCGCAGGTGGCCCTCGCCGTCCTCGCCGAACACCGAGCCCGGGACGACGGCGACGCCGTGTTCCTGCAGCAGGGCCTCGGCGAACGCCTCGTCGTCGCCGCCCGGCGCCTCGGGGAACACGTAGAACGCGCCCTCGGCCTCGAAGCAGTCGATGCCCATCTCGTCGAACCGCGAGAGCACGAACTGGCGGCGGCGATCGTACTGGCCGATCATCTCGGCGACCTCCTCCTCGCAGTTGCGCAGCGCCTCGATCGCGGCGTACTGTGCGGTCGTCGGCGCCGACAGCATCGAGTACTGGTGGATGCGGTTCATCCCGGCGACGGCCTCCGGCGGCGCGAGCGCGTAGCCCAGCCGCAGCCCCGTCATCGCGAAGGCCTTCGAGAACCCGTTGAACACGACCGTCCGCTCGCGCATCCCCGGCAGCGTCGCGATCGAGGTGTGCTCGTGGCCGTAGGTGAGCTCCGAGTAGATCTCGTCGGCGAACACCGTCAGGTCGTGCTCGCGGGCGAACGCGGCGACCGGGCGCAGGTCGTCCTCGGTCATGATTGCACCCGTAGGATTGTTGGGGTAGCAGTACAGCAGCGCGTCGGCGTCCGCTGCGCCCGCTCGCTCCAGCCCCTCGACTGTCAGTTTGAACTCGTCGTCGCTGGTCGGCACCGGCAGGGGCTCGCCGCCGGCGAACGTGATCCCCGGCTCGTAGGAGACGTACGACGGCTGGGGGACCGCGACGACGTCGCCGGGGTCGATCAGCGCCCGGAGCGCGACGTCGACGCCTTCGCTGACGCCGGTCGTCACGATGATCTCGTCGTCGGGATCGTACTCCAATCCGTAGCGCTCGGCGACGTGAGCAGAAATCTCTTCGCGGAGGTCCTTGCGCCCCCGATTGGCGGTGTAGGAGGTTTTACCCTGCTCCAGCGAGGCGATGGCGGCCTCGCGGGCGGCCCACGGCGCCGAGAAGTCGGGCTCGCCGACCCCCAGCGAGATGACGTCGTCCATCTCCTCGGCCAGCTCGAAGAACTTGCGGATCCCGGAGGGTGGGACCTCCTCGACGCGGTCGCTGACCTTCATGGCGAGACCGAGAGGCGATCGTCGTCGTCGCCGTCGCTCATCTGCAGCCCGCGATCCTTGTAGGTGTCCATCACGTAGTGGGTCACCGTCTGGGTGATCTCGGGCACCGGCGCGACCTTGTCGCTGATGAACTTCGAGACCTCCTGCATCGACTCGCCCTCGACTTCCATCTCGAAGTCGTAGTCGCCGCTGACGAGCCGCAGCGTCGTCACCTGCGGGAACTTCGCGAGCCGCTCGGCGATGTCGCCGTAGCTGGTCTCGCGGTCGAGGGTGACGTTGAGCTCGACCGACGCGCGGACGCGCTCCTCGGCGACCTTGTTCCAGTCGACGACCGCCTGGTAGCCCTTGATGACGCCCTCCGATTCGAGCGCCTCGACGGTTGCCACGACCTCGTCCTCGTCGAGATCGGTCATTCGAGCGAGGTCCGCCGTCGAGTAGCGGGCGTTCTCGAGGAGCAGATCGAGGAGTTCGCGCTTGCTCATACCACAGGGAGACGAAGGCGACCACAAAAGGGTTTCTGCATCGCGCGGTTGGGGTTTCGGGTCGTTTCTGGTTAGCAGAGGCATAATTCATCGCGGAGCGTGCCGGGGAAAGAATAATGTAGTCGTGCTGCGGACCTACGCGTCAGGATGTCCCTGCACGACCGCACCCGGGATCGCTCCGTGCCCTCTCTGGGGGAGTGGGCGGCGACCGGAATCGGCTTCGTCGCGGCGCTGGTCGGCGTGATGTACGTCGTCGCCGTGCCGGAGCCGTTCGAGCAGTGGTGGATCGAACTCGCGGCCGCGGCGGCGATGCCGGCCGTGCTGATGTACGGCGGCTACTGGCTCGCGACGAACGACTTCGAGCCGGGCGAGGTGTACACGGTCGCCCAGGGCTGGTTCGTCGGCGTCGTCGCGCTCAGCGTCGTCGCCGGCTGGGCGGTCATGTCGGCCGGGACGAGCGAGCCCGTCGTCGTCGAGTCGCTGTTCCGCCTCGTCTCGGTCGCCTCGGCCGGCGCCGTGCTCGGGCTCGCGTTCGGGCTGCACACGACGCGGCTCACCGAACAGATCGGCGGCGCGACGTCGGCGTCGGACGTCGAGGAATCGGGGGAGGAGACTGCGGCGCCGATGCAGGACGCCGACACCGGGATGCGTGACGCCGACGCGGCGGTGCGGAACGCCGACGCGAGGGAGGCGTTCGAGGATGCCGACGCGACGCCGAGCGTCGCCGATCCGATCGACGCGGCCGATCCGACCGACGCGGCCGATCCGACGCCGATCGAGTCGCTGTTCGACGACCGTTCGATCACCGACGAGCGACGGCGCGGCGTCGTCCGGTCGATCGCCGAGCGCGACGATGCGGCCGTCAGCCCGACGGAAATCGCCGCCGACCTCGAATCGGAGTGGAACGCGCGGAACCGCGAGGCGATCGCCGCGGAGCTACACCACGTTCACCTGCCGAAGCTGGACGAAGCCGGCGTCGTCGAGTACGACATCGAAGCGACGACGGCCCGACTCCGCGACGAAGCGTCGGCTGCACTCGCTCGGTAGATGTCGGAGCCCGATCGCACCGCAGAATAGCTCCCGGCTTCGCGTCGCCGTTTTCGCTCGGCTCCAGTACTCGATCGACTCCCGCGCTCACAACCCGCCGTTCTGACAGGCCTGACAGATCGTCACGACTGCCCGCAGCCCGGTCTCCTCGCCCGATCGGCCGACGTCCACGGGCGTCACCGGAACGTAGCTCCGGCAGTACGCGCACCGTTCGATCGCCTCGATCTTCCCGGTCATGCCACTTGTTCGTGGATAGTTACCGGGTACTTTAAGTTTCGTGTAAAGTTTCTTTGGGTTCCTGGGGTCGAATAACATTCATGCTCGGGGAGCCGTGCTGTAACATTTTCGGGTGCCTCGGAGCCGACCGGTCGGAAGCGAAACCCCCTAACCCGCGCCGTGCGAGGCCGAACGTATGCACGGGGAGCCAGCGGTCGCCGTCCTGCGGCTGGGCCACCGGCCGGGACGGGACGACCGCATGACGACGCACGTCGGACTGACGGCGCGGGCGCTCGGCGCCGATCGGGCGATCTTCGCCGGCGGGAGCCAGGCCGCCGAGACGGTGCGGGACATCACCGATCGGTTCGGCGGGCCGTTCGAGGCAGAGGTGACCGATTCGCCGAAGGCGGTCCTCCGGAACTGGGACGGCCGGATCGCCCACCTCACGATGTACGGCGAGCGCGTCCAGGACGTCGAGGACGAGATTCGGGCCACTCGCGACGACGACGGCGAGTCGCTCCTGATCGTCGTCGGCGCCGAGAAGGTGTCGTTCGACGTGTACGAGGCCGCCGACTGGAACGTCGGCGTCACGAACCAGCCCCACTCCGAGGTCGCCGGACTGGCCGTCTTCCTCGATCGGCTGTTCGAGGGCAGGGAACTCGACCGCGAGTGGGAGGACGCCGACCAGGAGGTCGTCCCGATGGAGACGGGCAAGAAGGTCGTCGACCCGGACGGCGAGGAGCAATAGCCGAGGCGGAGAGCGCGGCGTCGAGCGCTGGCGCAACCGAGAACCGACGGTACCGATCGTTTGGTGACTTTCTGCCGGTACTTTTCCTCGATCGTCCGCTTCGACCCACCCGAATCTTCATCATTAGTCCTGCAAAACTAGCGGACATGTACGACGAGGACGACCTCGCGTCGATCAGGGACGCCCGCGAGGAGTGGGAGGCGGAGACGCTCGACCCGGCGCTCGACCGCCACGGCGAGCGCAAGGAGCGGTTCGCGACGGTCTCGAATCTCGACGTCGATCGGCTGTACACGCCCGCGGACGTCGCCGACCTCGACTACCTGGACGATCTGGGTTTCCCCGGCGAGGAACCGTTCACGCGCGGCGTCTACCCGACGATGTACCGCGGCCGGACGTGGACGATGCGCCAGTTCGCCGGCTTCGGTACGGCGACCGAGACGAACGAGCGCTTTCACTACCTGATCGACGAAGGTCAGACCGGGCTCTCGACCGCGTTCGACATGCCGACGCTGATGGGGAAGGACTCGGACGACCCGCTGACCGACGGCGAGGTCGGCAAGGAGGGCGTCGCGGTCGACACGCTGCGGGACATGGAGATCCTCTTCGAGGGGATCGACGTCGGCGAGGTGTCGACGAGCTTCACGATCAATCCCTCGGCGCCGGTGATCTACGCGATGTACGTCGCGATCGCCGACCAGCAGGGCGTCCCGCGCGAGGAACTCCGAGGCACCCTCCAGAACGACATGCTCAAGGAGTTCATCGCCCAGAAGGAGTGGGTGATTCCCCCGGAGCCGTCGCTGGATCTGGTGACGGACGTTATCGAGTTCGCCGCCGCGGAGACGCCGAAGTTCAACCCCGTCTCCGTGTCGGGCTATCACATCCGCGAGGCCGGGTCGACCGCGATCCAGGAACTCGCGTTCACGCTCGCCGACGGGTTCGCGTACGTCGAGGACGCCCTCGATCGCGGGATGGCCGTCGACGAGTTCGCGCCCCAGCTCTCCTTCTTTTTTAACTGCCACAACTCCTTCTTCGAGGAGATCGCGAAGTTCCGGGCCGCGCGGCGGATCTACGCGCGCCTGATGGACGAGTGGTACGACGCCGACGCGGCGGCGTCGAAACAACTGAAGTTCCACACCCAGACCGCGGGCCAGAGCCTGACCGCCCAGCAGCCGCTGAACAACGTCGCCCGCGTGACGATCCAGGCGCTGGCGGGCGTGCTCGGCGGGACCCAGAGCCTGCACACCAACAGCTTCGACGAGGCACTCGCGCTGCCCGGCGAGAAAGCCGTCAGGGTGGCGCTGCGCACCCAGCAGATCATCGCCGAGGAGTCCGGCGCCGCCGACATCGTCGACCCGATGGGCGGGAGCTTCGCCGTCGAGGCGCTGACCGACGAGACCGAGCGGAAGACGTTGGAGTACCTCGCGGAGATCCGCGAGATGGGCGACGGCTCGATGCGCGAGGGCGTCCTGACGGCGCTCGAACGCGGCTATTTCCACCGCGAGATCCAGGAGGCGTCCTACGAGTATCAGGAGCGCGTCGAGAGCGGCGAGGAGGTCGTCGTCGGCGTCAACCGGTTCACCATCGAGGAGGACACCCGCCCGGACATCCTCAAGGTCGACGAGACCGTCGAGGAGCGCCAGCGCGACCGCCTCGCGGACGTCAAGAACGAACGCGACGACGAGGCCGTCGCGGACGCCCTGGCACGGATCGAGGACGCCGTCGACGCCGGCGAGAACACGATGCCCGCGATGATCGAGGCGGTGAAAGCGTACGCCACGATGGGTGAAATCATGCGCGTGTTCGAGGAGGCCCACGGCTCCTACGAGGAGGAGATCGGGATGGCGTGAGTTCGGTCCGGGTGGCCGCGTTCCGAACGCTCCGCGGCGTCCTGCCGAGTGTGCGAGGCAGGGCTCGCCGGACTCATGTCCGGCGGCGTCCCGACGCCGCTGTGTCGATAGCCGCCGTTCGCGTTTCCGATTGACCCGCCGCCGTCCCGGGGATTTTCGCAATCTTTGATAACGTTTATCCTCCCGCACCCTCCACGTGAACGTACGCCATGACTGACGATCCCGACGTCGAGCTGGAGGCTCGCCTGGCCGAACAGGATTCCTTCGAGCCGCCCGAAGAGTTCGTCGAGCAGGCCAACGTCTCCGACGAGGCGATCTACGAGGAGTTCGAGGAGAACTGGCCCCAATCGTGGGAACGGGCGGCCGAGCTCCTCGACTGGGAGAGCGAGTGGGACGAGGTGCTCGACGAGGAAGACGCCCCGTTCTACGAGTGGTTCGTGAACGGTGAGCTGAACGCGGCGTACAACTGCGTCGACCGGCACGTCGAGAACGGTCGGAAGAACCAGGCCGCGATCAAGTGGGAAGGGGAACTCGGCGAGACGCGGACGTACACGTATCAGGACCTGTATCGCGAGGTCAACGAGTTCGCCGCCGCGCTGCGCGATCTTGGGGTCGAGGAAGACGACGTGGTCACGCTGTACATGCCGATGATCCCGGAGCTGCCGATCGCGATGCTGGCCTGTGCTCGGATCGGCGCGCCCCACTCGGTCGTGTTCGCGGGCTTCTCGGCTGACGCGCTGGCGACGCGCATGAACTCCGCCGACTCGGAGTATCTCGTCACCTGCGACGGCTACTACCGCCGCGGCGACGCCCTGAATCACAAGGAGAAAGCCGACAAGGGTCTGCGCGGCGTCGACCACGAGGTCGAAAACGTCGTCGTAGTCGATCGGCTTGGCGACGAACTGACGCACTTCCTCGGCGAGAAGTACCGCGACTACGACGATCTGGTCGACGCCCACGACGGCGATCGGGTCGAGCCGGTGACCCGCGACGCCGAGGACATGCTGTTCTTGATGTACACCTCGGGGACGACGGGCGAACCGAAAGGCGTCAAACACACCACCGGCGGCTACCTCTCGTACTGCGCCTGGACCAGCCGGGCCGTCCTCGACATCGAACCCGAGGACACCTACTGGTGCTCGGCGGACATCGGCTGGATCACGGGCCACTCCTACATCGTGTACGGGCCGCTGGCGCTGGGCACGACGACGATGATGTACGAGGGGACGCCGGATTACCCCGAGAAGGATCGCCTGTGGGAGATCGTCGAGAAGAACGCGGTCGACATCTTCTACACCGCCCCAACCGCCATTCGTGCGTTCATGAAGTGGGGCGAGGACTGGCCGGCCAGCCGCGACCTGTCGAGCCTGCGCCTGCTCGGCACCGTGGGCGAGCCGATCAACCCCCGCGCCTGGAAGTGGTACTACAAACATATCGGCGACGAGTCGTGCCCGGTCGTCGACACCTGGTGGCAGACAGAGACTGGCGGCATGATGGTCACCACCCTCCCCGGCGTCAACGAGATGAAACCCGGCTCGGCCGGCCCTGCGCTGCCCGGCATCGACGCCAAGGTGATCCATCCCGACAAGGAGGAAGTCGAGCCCGGTCAGGCCGGCCACCTCACGATCCAGAAGCCCTGGCCCGGCATGCTGCGCACCCTCTACGACAACGACGAGCGGTTCGTCTCCGAGTACTGGGAGGAGTACTCCGAGCCCGACGAGGACGAGTGGATCTACTTCCCCGAGGACGGCGCCAAGGTCGACGAGGACGACTACATCACCGTCCTCGGTCGCGTCGACGACGTGCTGAACGTCTCGGGTCATCGCCTCGGGACGATGGAGATCGAGTCGGCGGCGGTCGGCGTTCCCGGCGTCGCGGAGGCGGCGGTCGTCGGGGGCGACCACGAGGTGAAAGGCGAGGCGGTGTACGTCTACGCCATCACCGAGGAAGGCACCGAGGGCGACGAACGGCTTCGCGAACGGGTCGTCGAGAGCATCGAGGACGCCATCGGCCCGATCGCGCGTCCGGAGGAGGTCATCTTCACGCCGGAACTCCCCAAGACGCGCTCGGGCAAGATCATGCGACGACTGCTCGAGGAGATCGCTAACGGCGAGGAGCTGGGCGATACGTCGACGCTGCGCAACCCCGAGATCGTCGACGAGATCCAGAAGCAAGTCGGCGGCGACTGAGGGTCTCGTCGGCGGTTCGGTGACCCCCGTCCACCGTGTTTCGGCCGCGCTTTCTACCGTTTTTCGGAGATGTAGATCATCGCGAGCAGCGGGACGCCGAGGATCACCGCGACCGTGAGGCCGCCGTAGAGTGCGAATCCGGCTGCCGTCGGCGGGAGAGCGATGATCCCGAACAGCGTCAGCGACTCCTCGACCCCGGTGAGCACTACCGAGAGGATCGCTCCCATAGTCGCGGTGACGCCGACCAGCGCCAGGTAGAGCCCGATCACGAACCGCCGGCCGTCGAGCCCCTCGCCGGCATCGATCCCCTCGAACGTCGATTCGGCGTCTGTCACGTTCGAACGGTCGGGCCTGGAAGGAATAGGCTTTTCCACTCGTCGCGCCTGAGTTGAACTATGAGCGAGAAGGAACTGCTCGGGCTCGTGCTCGGCGCGATCGTGACGATGATGTTCCTGACCGGATTTTTCATCGTCCTGAGCTGACGCCGCAGCGGCGTCGAAACGTCCATTTTCTCCGACTCAGCCGAGCGCCCTCGATACGTGCAGTGCGACGTCCGGATCGACGACGAACAGGTACGCGGCGAACGAGAGGGCCGGCACCCAGAGCGAACGCGACCGCTCGTAACCCACAGCTGCGGTAGCCCCGACGACCGCATAGCTGGCCCCACTCGCGACGAATCCAGGGGGGTACCATCGGAGCGCGGAGACGGCCATCAGAGCGACCGCGACGACGAGCGCGCTCGCCGACGCTGTCACGATCGGCGCCGCGTCGGCATCGCGCGTTCGCTGCAGGAACCGAGTCCCCCGGACGGCGATCGAGGCGCCCAGAACCCCCAGAAGGACGACGACGGCCGCTGTCAGGATCGTCGGGGGCGCGTCGGCGACGCGAGCGAACTCGCCGGATCCCCACGCCGTGACGCCGATCAGCGTCGTGACCGCGGCGGCGGCGCCGGCAGCCCCGACGCGCTCGCGTAGCCCTTCCTGAACGGCGCCGTTGTACAGGACACCCAGCCCGACGCCGACGAACAGGTTCGGAAGCACCGCGTTCCAGAACAGTTCGCCGACACGAAGCTGCGGTTCCGGACCGAACACGCCGGCGAACGCCGGGCGAAAGACAGGGTTCCCGCCGATTTCGAGCGCGAGGATCCAGCCGAGTCCCGCGAGCGCGCCGACGAGGATCGTAAGTCCAGTCGCGGGGAGCGCGTCGCGCTTCGGGGCTTCGATCCGAAGGTCGATATCGCGACTCCTGGCGTAGAGCAGGCCCGCTCCCGCGGTCACGCCGCCGGCCAGGAGAGAGGGGACCACGTCGCCGGGAAACGCGGGAAGGTCGACAGCGCCGTGCAACAGGTACGCGCCGAACAGGAGCAGCATCGCCGTCGCCCCGGCGAGCGTGAACAGTTCGTGTCGCTCCGGGGCGGCCCGTGTCGGACGCAGACGACGGCGCGCGGCGTAGGCGGCGCCGAGTACCGCCAGCCCGAGCGCCGCGTACACGACCGCGCCGACCAGTTGCGGGTCGAGCGCGTCCGATAGCAGTTCTCGCGTCGCCTCGAACCCATCTGCGACGAATTCGCCCAGTAGTCGCGACGCGAGCAACACCAGAAACACCGATCCGTACTCGCGCAGCCCGGGGCCGCGTTCGGCGTCGACCGACCGATGGAGGGACTGCGGGTTCATAGTCGGAGTATCTGCGCGCGCGGCAAAAACGTTCGCCAAAACAGATGCGATAAAAACCGATCGTGAAAGCGGGATCCGAAGGCAGAAGCGCGGTTGCCGACTACTCGTCGGCGTCGTCGGCAGCGTTGACCGGCTGGCCGCCGTCAGTTGCGACGTCTGCGTCGTCGTCCTCGCCGCCGTCGGTCATCGGGAGGAGCTTGTTCTCGCCGAACCAGTCCCACTCGCGGCCCTTCATTCCGTGCTCGGCCAGATCCCACGGGTCGTCGTCGGTGACGCGGGGTCCTTCGAGCCAGGAGACCACGAAGTTCCACAGGAAGATCAGCTGTCCGACGAACAGGATGATGGCGCCGAACGTGGCGATCTGGTGGAGGTCCGTGAACAGGTTCGTCGGCCCGATCGGGAACTCGTAGTTGGCGTACTTGCGGGGCATGCCGCCGTAGCCCAGCAGGATCATCGCGAAGAACACGACGTTGGTGCCGACCATCGAGAGCCAGAAGTGCCACTTCGCGAGGGCCTGCTGGTACATCCGGCCGGTGTACAGCGGGAACCAGTAGTACAGGCCCACGAACACCGAGAAGCCGATGGCGCCCATCACGATGTAGTGGAAGTGGCCGACCACGTAGTAGGTCTCGTGGAGCGTCTGGTTGACGGGGATCGCGGCGAGGAACACGCCGGTGACGCCGCCGATGATGAAGTTCGAGATGAAGCCGATGCAGAACAGCATCGGTGCCGTCAGCTTGATCGATCCCTGCCACAGCGTCGTGATCCAGTTGAACGTCTTGACCGCGCTCGGTATCGCGATCGAGAGCGTCACCGCCATGAACGCCGCTTCGAGTCGCGGGTCCATGCCGGAGGCGAACATGTGGTGGGCCCAGACGCCGAACGAAAGGACGCCGATCGCCAGCGTCGAGTAGACGACGAACTTGAACCCGAACAGCTTGCGCCCCGCGAATCTCGGTAGGACGTAGCTGATGATCCCCATCGGCGGCAACACCAGGATGTACACTTCGGGGTGGCCGAAGAACCAGAACAGGTGCTGCCACAGGATCGGTCCCCCGCCCCCGACCTCGAAGAACATCGTCCCGAAGTTACGATCGGCCAGCAGCATCAGCAGCGCGCTGCCCAGCAGCGGGAACGCGAACAGGATCAGGGCGGACTGGGTGAGGATCGTCCACGAGAGGATGTCGAGGTTGTGCCAGCCGACGTCCTCGCCGCGCTCGGTGAAGATGGTCGCGATGAAGTTGATCGCCCCCATCGTCGCCGAGATCCCCGAGAGGTGCAGCCCCAGCATCATCAGGTCCGCGCCGGCGTTGATCACGCCGTTCGGTCCCGCGGGCGTCCCCATCGCCGTGCTCGAGGCTGACAGCGGCGGGTACATCGTCCAGGACGTCTGGGCGCCCGCGACCGTGTCCATGAACGGCGCGAGGAAGAACCCGCCCCACACCAGCAGCGCCGCCGGCGGGAGCAGCCAGAACGCGATGGCGTTGATCCGCGGGAACGCCATGTCGTCGGCGTCGATCAGCAGCGGGATGAAGTAGTTCGCGAACGCCGAGATCACGGGCGTTCCGAACAGGAACAGCATCGTGATGCCGTGGCTCGTCAGCAGGGCGTTGTACGTCGAGGCGCCGATGATCGTCTCGCCCGGGAAGCTGAGTTCCAGGCGCATCAGCATCACGGCGATGCCGCCCCACGCGAACGCGACGACGGCGTACGTTCCGTAGAGCATGCCGATGTCCTTGTGGTCGACCGTCGTCAACCAGCGCAGAATCCCGCTCGGTTTCTCCCGATGCCCGTGGGACGCCTCGTCGCCGACACCCGCACCGCCCGTCGTCGGCGACGGATCCCACTGATCCAGGCGCGTCAGTGCGCCCGCGACGGCCACGAGAAAGGCCCCCATGAGGACCGCCAGGATTACTTGTCCGTTTTCCATGCACGGAGGTCAGGATTGCTTGTTAAAGAAAGGTTCGTATTTCCACCGCCGAACGTGTTCGGTTCGTGTAAATCGTGTGCCCGATTACCACGGTTTGCTGCCGGGAGATGGGGCGGCGGGGGACGAGAGAACGTGTCGAGAACTGCGTCCGCGCGGCGACGCCGCAGAACCAGCAGTCAGTGCTCTTCTTCGCCGTAGCGCCGCTCGTCGCGCTCGACGGCCTTCCCGGAGAGGTAGGTCACCACCAGCAGCGCGATCAGGATCAGGCCCATGATCGAGAACTGGAGGGTGCTAAACACCGCGTCGAACCCCCAGGGGTTCGCGAAGATGTACAGCCCGAAGAAAAACACCAGGATGCCCAGCGGGATGATGTTGACCGACAGGTCCAACATCGTCTCCCGGTCGAACAGTTCGCGTGACATTACGCGACGTTTGCGGGGCGGGCCAGATATAGATTCTGTTTCCAGCCAGTCGTCTCGCGACTGCGCGGTGGCGTCCTCGCGGCACCTCACCATTCGATCGCGTCCGGCAGATCGCCGAACCCGTCGCCGTCGTAGCGGTGGGCGGCCCAGCCCGCGGCGAGCGCGCCGTCGACGTCGGCGTCGTCGTCGCCGACCATCGCGTACTCGTCGGCCGGAAGCCGCTCTTCGGCGTAGCGGAACGGCGCCGCGTCGGGCTTGTGGGCGCCCACTTCGTAAGAAGCGACGAAGGCGTCGACGTGCTCGTCCAGCCCGTAGGCTTCCAGCTTGTGGCGCTGCCACTCGGTGACGCCGTTGGTCAGGACGCCGATGCGGAACTCGCGTCCGAGCCGTTCGAGGTCCGCTGCGGCTTCGTCGTGGGGTTGGCACATCTCGACTTCGCGTTCGCGCAGCGCCGCTCGAAGCTCGCCCGGCGCGGCGTCGAGATCCAACTCGGCGAACGCTTCGTAGATCGGGTCGGGCTCGCAACGCTCGAACCGGTCGTAAAACTCGCGGTCGTATGCTTCCAGAGCACCTTCGGGAACCTCGCCGACGACGTCGGTGACGGCGTCTCGGAGTACGCCGCCGTAGTCGCGAGTGAAATGCAGCAGCGTCCCGTCGAGGTCGAAGACGATCGCTCGCTCGACACTCATCGTATTCGAGAACTACCGTGTCGGTGCAAGAAGATGTCGGTCGACAGAACGGAATGGCTCGTCTCGCCTACACGCCGGGCTGCGCTCGCGTCCGCGAGCGGCCGACCACGGCGCCGACGACCCCGATGACGCCGGCCGTCGCGATCGAGAGCCCGCGCAGCGCGAGCCCGTCGGCCGTCACGGCGCCGCCATCGACCGAGCCGCCGACGTAGAAGAACACGCCGATCCCGGCCGCGATCAGGACCGCGGACATCCCGGCGAACACGGGCCAGGGGCTCGAAACGTACTCGGTCTCCCTGAGGATGCCGGCGATGCTCCCCAGCAGGAGCAGCAGGCCCCCGACGGCCACGGGGTATAGCCCCAGGAAGATGCCGATCTCCGAGAGCGGGAGACCGAGCGCGATCAACAGCGGCCACGGACTCGACTTCCGGTACTGATCGCTCAGTCCGGGCTCCTCCGTCATGGGTCGACCTAGCGGCGCGACGTATAGAAAGCCACCGGAATCGCCGAGACCGATGCCGACCGGCCCCTCGAGGACGGGCGCCGGCCCGCGACCGATCCGCCGGAAAGCGACGCGTTACGTCGCGCTTACCTCGAACTATCAATTTTGGGGCACCCAAGACATATATCCGCTCGACGGCCTACCGGGACACATGCCAGGCGTACGAGTGGCCGGAGTCGGTGTGACGTCGTTCGGGAACGCGCCCGAACGGACCGGTCGGGACCTGTTCGGGGAGGCGAGCGCCGAGGCCTTTTCGGACGCCGGGGTCGACCGAGCCGACGTCGAGTCGCTCTACTACGGGAACTTCATGGGGGAACTCGCGGAGCACCAGGGCCATCAGGGCCCGCTGATGGCCGAGGCCGCGGGGATCCGCGCGCCGGCCACGCGCTACGAGACAGCCTGCGCCTCCAGCAGCGCCGGCGTCCGACAGGCCGTCAAGGACATCCGGAACGGCGAGGCCGACGTGTTGCTCGTCGGCGGCGCCGAGCGCATGACCAACCTCGGCACCGCGGGCGCCACGGAGGCGCTGGCGATCGCGGCCGACGATCTCTGGGAGGTCCGCCAGGGGATGACGTTCCCCGGCGCGTACGCGCTGATGGCGCGGGCGTACTTCGAGCAGTTCGGCGGCACCCGCGAGGATCTCGCGGAGATCGCCGTGAAGAACCACGAGCACGCCCTCGACAACGAGCAGGCCCAGTACAACAGCGAGATCAGCGTCGAGCAGGTGCTCGACGCGCCGATGGTCTCCGAACCGCTCGGGCTGTACGACTCCTGTCCGATCAGCGACGGCGCCGCGGCGGCGGTCCTCGTCAGCGACGAGTACGCCACAGACCACGACGTCGATGCGCCGGTCGCGATCACCGGGACGGGACAGGGTGGGGATCAGCTCGCGCTCCACGACCGCGAGCACCTCGCGACCTCGCCGGCCGCCGACGAGGCTGCCGCGGAGGCCTACGACGAGGCGGGAATCTCCGCCGCCGACGTCGACCTCGCGGAGGTCCACGACTGCTTCACGATCGCGGAAGTGCTGGCGATCGAGTCGCTCGGGCTGTACGAGACGGGCGAGGGCGTCGACGCCGCGACGCGGGGCGAGACGGCGGCGGGCGGCGAGAATCCGGTCAACCTCTCGGGCGGCCTCAAGGCGAAGGGCCACCCCGTCGGCGCGACCGGCGTCGGCCAGATCGCCGACGTAGTGAAGCTGCTGCGCGGCGACCACGTCAACAGCGACGCGGTGCCCGACGCCGACGTCGGGGTCGCCCACAACGCCGGCGGGACGGTCGCTAGCGCCGTCGTCCACGTCATGGAGGTGCGAGAATGACTGAAAGCGAGGATGTTCGGAACGAGGGGTTCGACGATGCGCTCGACGCCGTCGCCGAGGGCGAGGGGTACTACCTCGAGTGTTCGAACGGTCACGGCTCGCTGCCGCCGCGGCGGGTCTGTCCGGACTGCGGCGACACCGAACTGACCGAACAGCGGCTTCCCGCGTCGGGCGAGATCGACACGTACACCGTCACGCACGTCGCGACGCCGAACTTCGCCGACGACGCGCCGTACGTCGTCGCGATCGCCGACTTCGGCCCCGTGCGGCTCACGGGGCAGTTGCGGGGCGTCGACCCCGACGCCGTCGAAACCGGGCAGGTCGTCGGCGTCGACGTCGCCACGACCGAGACGACGGGCGAGCGGCTGCTGGTGTTCGAGCGGCGATAGAAGTAATCCGGACTGCTTTTTCGGCTAGTTCAGTCTTGCTGCGCGATCGAGAGGTCGTCGGCCAGCAGCGTGAGGACGGCGTCGGGATGCTCGACGTGGGGGAGCAGCTTCGCGTAGTCGACGACCACCAGCCGCGCGTCGGCGTGTTCCGCCAGCGTCCGACCCTCGCTCAGCGGCGTCGTCTCGGTTTCGCGCCCCCAGACGAGCGTCGTCGGGACGTCCAGCGCCTCGAGGTTCTCGTCCAGATTCTCCTCGGGATCGAGGAAGCCGCTGACGAACGACGCCATCGCGTAGCGCGCGCCGGGCTGGTGGGCGCTCCGCCAGCGATCCTCGACGTAGCTCTCGTCGACGTTTTCCGGATCGAAAAAGCCGTGATCGGCGCTGAAGTGGCGGATCCCCGGCTTGCTCGTCAGGACGTTGAACAGCGCGGTGCCGACGAGCGGCGACCGGAGGAGGCTGCGCAGCCAGACGCGCCGACCGGGCATCGTCTCGTCGGTCGGGGAGATCAGCACGAGTCGCGAGACGTCGACGTCGCGGGCGGCTTGGACGGCGTAGGAGCCGCTCAGCGACGACGCGAGCACGATCGGCTCGTCGGTCAGGTCGCGCAGGAAGTCCGTGACGAACCCCTCGTACAGCGAGCCCGAGTACACCAGCGGCGGCCGGTCGGAGCGACCGAACCCGGGCAGATCCGGAACGAGGAGGTGGTACTCCTCGGCCAGCGACCCGGCGATGTCGGCGAACTCGCGACTCGACGCCGCGGCGCCGACGCCGTGGAACAGCACCATGTCGGGGTCGTCGGGGTCGCCGAGCTCCGTGTACGCGACGTCCATGCCGCGCCAGCGGTAGGTGTGTTGCTCGCCGTACACGCCCGGCTGGAGGTCGTCGACTGACCCGGCGATCGCCCGGTTCGCGAGCGCGGTCGCGCCGACGGCGCCGGCAGCACCTGCGAGGAGGGTTCGGAGCTTCATACCCTGTTGTTAGTTCTGAGCGGACTTAGATGGGGTGGCTTCTGCCGCGCCGTCGGCGGCGGTCGGTCCCTCCTCGTCGCGCGCTCAGTCCTCGTCGCGCGCTCGCTGCTCGACGCACTCGCGCAGCGGCCCGAGCAGGTCGTCGGCGACCTCGTAGGGATCGGTTTCGCGAGCGACGACGGCGTCGACGAACTCGTCGATCCCGCCCCGGCGCTCGATCTCCCGTTCCAGCAGCCCCGCGGCGTCGTCCCGGAGCAGCGTCCTGATCTCCTCGGCGTAGCGCGTCCGTTCCATCTCGTCGGCGCGGCCGGTCGCGGCGACGTGCTCGCGGTGGGCCGCGAACGCGTCGAGCAGCGCGTCGACGCCCTCGCCGCGCGTGGCGACCGTCTCGACGATGCTGGGCGTCCACGTCGCTTCCTCCCCCTCCACCGTGTCGAGTGTTCCCGCGGCGCCCTCGTCCGGGTCGGCGTCGGCGCCGTCACCCGGTGCCGGTCCGCCCTCCGGACCGTGTTTTCCAGCGCCCAGAACGGGATTCACGTCGTCGCGCAGGTCGATCATCTCCCGGAGCTCCTTGACCGTGCGGTCGGCGCCGTCCAGATCCGACTTGTTGACGACGAACACGTCGGCGATCTCAAGGATTCCGGCTTTCAGCATCTGGACGGTGTCGCCGCTGGAGGGCGGGACGAGCACGGCCACGGTGTCGGCCGCTCGGACCACGTCGATCTCGTTCTGGCCGGCGCCGACCGTTTCGATGATGATCCGGTCCTTCCCGAACGCGTCGAGCGCCTTGACCGCGTCCGCGGTAGCCGTCGAGAGCCCGCCGAGGTTCCCGCGGGCGCTCATCGACCGGACGAACACGTCCATGTCGCCCACCGTGGAGGCCATCCGAATCCGGTCCCCCAGCACCGCGCCGCCGGTGTACGGCGAGGAGGGGTCGACGGCGATGACGCCGACGGTCAGGCCCCGATCGCGGTACTCCTCGGCGAGCTTGTCGACCAGCGTGGATTTCCCCGATCCGGGGCTGCCGGTGACGCCGACGACCGCCGCGTCGCCGGTGTGCTCGTGGAGCGCCGAGACGAGATCGCGGTAGCCCGGCGCGCGGTTCTCGATCTTCGTGATGACGCGGGCCAGCGCGCGGTGGTCGCCCGCGAGCAGCTCCGAAATCAGCGCTGGCGGCTCGTCGGCGACCTGCCCCCCCTGGCTGTCGCCGCTCATCGTCGCGGCGCGTTCTCCCGGACGAACTGGATCGTCTCCTCGAGTTCGGTCCCCGGCCCGAACACCTCGGCGACGCCCTGCTCCTTGAGCTCCTGCTTGTCCTCGTCGGGGATCACGCCGCCGACCAGCAACAGCGTGTCCTCGAACGCGCCGTACTCCTCGAGCCCCTCGACGACTTTCGGGATCAGTGTGTTGTGCGCTCCCGAGAGGATCGAGATGCCCAAGACATCGACGTCCTCCTGGACGGCGGCCTGGACGATCTCCTCGGGCGCCTTGTGCAGCCCCGAGTAGATCACCTCGAACCCGGCGTCCCGGAACGCCCGCGCGATGACGTGTGCTCCCCTGTCGTGGCCGTCCAACCCGACCTTGGCCACGAGACAGCGGATCGACCGTTGCTTCTGGTCGGCGCTCATGCGTCTAGGTAGCTCGCCGATTCGTTTAAACGTTGATGATAAACGCGATCGGGCCGGCGCCCTTCGGCGGTTCGGCTGGGGCTCCGGTCGACGCTTCGGCTGGGGCGTCGAGCGGCGGAGACGAGGGCCGATGTCGCGGGCCCACGGTACGACGATCCGGCATCGAAGCGACAGGAAGATACCGAGCGACTCCCAACCCTCGCCCATGGCGACAGCAACGCCGCGCCAGCGAGTCAAGGACAACGTCGGGGCGGTGACCGTCCTGCTCACCGTCGTCGGCTACGGGCTGGTCGCGGGGACGTTCGGGGGCTGGCTCCCCGTGTTCCCGGAGATCTCGGAGTCGGGCGTCAACCTCCTCGGCCACGCGATCGCGGTCGTAAACTCGCTGGCCGTCATCTGTCTCTGTGCGGGCTGGTACTGGATCCGTAACGGCGAGGTCGACAAGCACCGGGCGGCGATGAGCGCGGCGTTCGTGCTCATCATCCTGTTCCTGCTCATGTACCTCCCGAAGGTCGGCGGCGGCGGCCAGAAGGCGATCGTCGACACGGTGCCGGAGCTGGTGCGCTACAGCTACTTCGCGATGCTGCTGGTCCACATCGTGCTGTCGGTGGTGACGATGCCGGTCGTGCTGTACGCGTTCCTGCTCGGGCTGACACACACGCCCGCGGAACTCCGGAACACGCCCCACGCGAAGGTCGGGCGGATCGCCGCCGGGTCGTGGATCCTTAGCCTCGTGCTCGGCGTCGTGACGTACGTCATCCTCAACCACGCGTACGGCTACACGTTCGAGCCGGCGCTCGTAGTCTTGCCGTAGTTCCGACATACCCCGCTTTCGCCGCAAGCGACTTTCAGTTCAGGCTCGTATCGCCACCATGACCGAGTGCACCTACTGCGGAAGCGACGTCTACGCCCACGATCCGCTCTTTCTCGAATCGGCCGCGGACGGCGACCGAGAGCAAGCCGGCCAGTTCTGCAACTACGCCTGTCTGTCCGCCCACATCGACGAGGAGAACCTCACCGAGGACGCCGCCTGCGCGTTCGATCCGACGGACTGACCGACCGGTCTCGCGGCGCCGCTTTTCGAGAGGCTGTTTTCACGACGCCGCTTCGCCCGCGCCGCTCCGTGCGGCCGCGACCGTCGCGACCACGGCGACGAACGCCGCGACGAGGAAGCCGAACGTCGACGCGAGGTGCGCCAGCGCGATGCCGACGCCCTCGATCGCCAGCAGGTGCATGAGCTGGTCGGCGATCTGTCCGACGGCGGCGACGCCCGCCGCGAGCGCGATCGCCGAGAGGTACGTCCGCTCGCGACCGGCCGCGCCGCGGCGTCCTCGCGCCGCGGCGATCGCCATGACCGCGTATCCGAGCGCGAGCAGGAGGTGGGGCGGCACGATCCCCGAGTGGGCGCCGTTGGCGGCGTGCCACTCGATATCCCAGCCTCTGGCCGCGAACGTCACCGCGATGCCGATCCACACTCCCAGCAAGGGGTTCATACTCGCGTCATTACGGGTACGCAGTGATAGGTGTCACGTCGCGACCGAACGCGCTCGACGAAAAACGGAGGCTGTCGAGTTAGTCCGTCTGCGGGATGGCGTACGCGCCGATGACGAACGAAATCGCGGCCAGTACCGCGAGTATCGCCAGCGGCCCGAGCGGATCGCCGCTCTGGCCCGGCGTCAGCGCCCGGACGCCGCGCGCGAAGTACGTCAGCGGCGAGAGGTTCTGCAGCGGGCCGAACCACTCCGGCAGCAGTTCGGGCGGGACGAACGTGTCCGAGAGAAACAGGAGGGGCAGCCCGATCGTGTTGCTCGCCGTGACCGCGCCGTCCTGAGACTCGGTGACCGCGCCCAGCACCGCGCCGACGCCGCAAAAGAGCACGACGCCGAAGACGATGTAGGGCACCAGCAGCGGCGACAGCGGCAGCGCAGCGCCGGTCAGGACGGCGACCAGCACGAGCACGAGCAGGCTCGCGATGCCGATGATGACGGTGTTGACCAGCGTGCGCGCCGCCAGCCACTCAGCGCGGGACAGCGGCGTCGTCGCGAGCTTCTCGAAGCGGTTGCCCTCGCGGTGGCGCGCGACCGTGCTGCCGAGCCGCGAGAGCGGGGTAAAGAGCACGACCGTCGCGACGTAGCCCGGCACGTAGTACTCCGGCGGCTCGGTGAACAGACCGCCGCCGGCGCCGGGGTCCGTGCGCACGAGGGCGCCGAAGATAACGATCAGCAGCACCGGGAAGAAAAACGTGAAGAAGACGGCCGTCTTCCGGCGCAGGAACGAGCGCCACGCGGCGTCGAACTCCGCGGCGACGCGTCCGGTCGCCGTCATCGCGTCTCACCTCCGTCAGAGCTTCGCGCTGACGTCGTTCGAGGACCGTCGGTCCTCTCACCCTCGGGTGGGGCGGCGCGAGCGCGCGCCCCCAACTCGCTCCCGGCGCCGCCCTCCTCGTCGCCTGCCAGCTCCATATAGACGTCCTCCAGGCCCGGCTCGCGCCAGGTCAGCGAGGAGTACGGGACGCCCCGGGCCTCCATGGCTTCGACCGCGCGTCCGATCTCCGTCGGATCGATCCCGGTGATCTCCACGCCGCGGTCGGTCGGCGTCGCGGCGACGCCGTCCGCTGCGAGATCGCTCGCGACCGCCTCGGGATCAGGTTTCGACGCCGCAGCCTCTCCACTTTCCAACTGCTCGGCGTCCAGTTCGACGTACAGCCGAGCGTCGCCGCCGTGCTCGCGGACCAGTTCCTCGGGCGGCCCGACCGCGACCAGTTCGCCGGCCGAGAGCAGTCCGACGCGGTCGGCCAGCCGCTGGGCCTCGGCCATGTCGTGGGTGGTGAGAAACACCGTCGTCCCGCGGGCTGCCAGCGCACGAACGCGCTCGGCGACGGTGCGGCGTCCAGCCGGGTCGATTCCGGTCGTCGGCTCGTCCAGAAATAGCAGCTCGGGGTCGTTCACCAGCGCGGCGCCCAGGCAAACGCGGCGCTGCTGGCCGCCCGAGAGCTTCTCGTACCAGGTGTCGGCGTCCCCGGCGAGCCCGACCGTCGAGAGCACCTCCTCGGGGTCGATCGCGTCGTCGTACAGCCCCGCGTAGTACTCGATCAGTTCGCGCCCGGTCAGGCGCCCCGGCGGCGAGAAATCCTGCGGGAGGACGCCGATCCGCTCCCGAGCGACGGCCGTCGGCGCCTCGCCGAACACCGATACCGATCCCTCCGTGGGTGTCGTGGTTCCGGTGAGCGCGCGGACGAGCGTGGTCTTGCCCGCGCCGTTCGGTCCGATCAGCGCGAACACCTCGCCCGCCCGCACCGTCAGCGAGACGCCGTCCAGCGCCTCGGCGTCGCCGTAGCGCTTCTGTACGTTTTCGGCGACGAGCACGTCTGTCATGCCTGCGTCTCGGGAGTCGACGCGAAAAGGCGGTTCGGTTTGGTCGCTGTACTCTGCACCTGCTCCCTACGTCAGCGCGCCCGCGCCGCGTCGACGAGCTGCTGCACGTCGACCGTCTCGCCCCGCTCGGCGGCTCGCACCGTCGCCTCGGTGAACGCGATGGCGCGCAGGCCGTCTTCGGGCGGCGCGACGAGCTCTTCCTCGCCGCGGATCGCGGCGACGAAGTTCTCCAGCTTCTTCCGAGTCAGCGCCTCGAAGTCGGTGTCGCCGTCGACCTCCACCGCGCGCTCCTCGCCGCCGCGCTTGACGTGAACCAGCTCGTCCCCGTCGTAGTGGAGGCTCCCCTCGGTGCCGTAGACGGTCAGCCCGTCGTCGACGTCGGGCGTTCGTGTCCCGTCGCCACAGACGCCCACGCTGGCCGTGACGACGCCGTCGTCGCGCTCGAACCGCGCCGAGATCGCGGCGTCGATCTCGATCCCCTCGTCGCGGTCGTCGGTCAGCGCGGCGACCTCGTTCGGCTCGGCGTCGAGCGCCCACGGCAGGGCGTCCATGATGTGTGAGCCCGAATCGTAGAGGAACCCGCCGCCCGACAGCGTCGGGTCGCCCCGCCAGCTCCGGGCGTAGTCGCGCAGCCAATCCTGTTGGAGGTGGCAGTGGGCCATCCGCGGCGTCCCGACGGCGCCCTCCTCGATCAGTCGGCGCAACTCGACGTAGTAGGGGTCGACGTGGCGCTGATAGCCCACCTGCACGAGGGCGTCGCGCTCGTCGGCGGCGGCGACCAGCGCGACGGCCTCGTCGACGGTCGTCACCATCGGCTTCTCCAGGTGAATGTCGAGGCCGGCTTCGATGCAGGCCGTCGCCTGCTCGAAGTGGCCGGCGTGGACCGACGCGATCGTCGCGGCGTCGAGGTCCGGGTGGTTCGCCAGCAACTCGTCGGTCGACTCGTACACCGGCTGCTCGAACGCCTCGATGAATCTGTCCCGGGCAGCCGCGGACGGATCGGCGCCGGCGACCACCTCGACGCCCTCCATCGCCGCGAACTGCTCCAGTTCCAGCAATCCGAGTCCGCCGAGTCCGATCCCCGCGATCCGAACTGTCATTGTCCAGACCTCACGGTCGAAGCGGCTTATGGCTGTGCGTTTTTGCCGGCGGTCGTGGATATGCGGACGTACGAGGATGTCGACACTGACCGGCGGCGCGACGGACCGCGGGACTGCTCCGCCAAGGACGCCCGAGCTCTCGACGACCGCACGGATGCCACAGGCCGATCGTCGGACGCGCCCGGAACGACGTCGCGACGCCGATCGACGGTGACCAGTCCGTGAGCTTCCTCGAAATCCTGCCGCTGGTGGTCGTCATGGTCGCGGGGCCTCAGTTTCTCAGCGCCGTCTTCCTCGCGACCAGCGAGGACTGGCGTCGAAACTCCGCGGCGTTCGTCGGCGGCGCGGCGCTCTCGATCTCCCTCGTCGTCGCGCTGGCGTACGCGCTCGGCATCAGCGCGATCGGTCAGGGAGCTCCGAGAACGGGCCTCAGCGCGGTCGTCCTCGTCGCGCTCCTGTTCGCGATGGTCCACACGTACCGCACCCGAGAAGAGTCCGAGCCGCCGCGATGGATGGGAACGCTCGGCGCCGCGACGCCGCGGTTTTCCTTCCGCCTCGGCTTTCTGCTCCTCGGGATCTTCCCGACCGACCTTCTCACGTCGGCCGCGGTCGGCTCCTATCTCGTCTCGCAGGACGCCCCGGTGACCGACGCCGCGCCGTTCGTGCTGCTCACGCTACTCGTCCTGGCGGCTCCCTCGCTCGTCCTGCTCGCCTTCGGCGACCGCGCGGAAGCCGTCCTCCCGAAGGTCCGGAACTGGATGAACGACAACGCCTGGATCGTCAACGAGGTCGTGATCGCCTTCTTCGTCGCGCTGACGCTCGACAACCTTCTCGGCTGACCGTCGAGATCGATCACCGCCGAGACTACCGTTCGACCGTCTCCGCACCGGTTTGATCGTTCCTGACGACCGTCACCGGCGCGTGCGACCGCCGGACGACGATCTCGGCGACGCTCCCGAGCAGCAACCGCGACAGGCCGCTGCGACCGTGGCTTCCGAGCACGACGTGGTCGAAGCCGTGCTCCTCGGCGTAGCGCACGATTGTCTGGGCCGCTCTGCCCTCCGCAATATCGGTCGTTATCTCCCTGCCGTTCTCCCGGGCGATCCCCTCGGCTCGTTCGAGCAGTCGCTCGGCGGACTCCTGGGAACGCCTGTAGGACTCCTCGTACGCGTAGCCGTCGACGTCGCCCGCGTCGTACCACTCCCGCGGGTCGGTGACGTGCAGGACGCGGATCTCGGCGTCGGGGTGGGTCGACAGCGCGTACCGCAGCGCGAAGTTCGCCTGGGTCGATTCGTCGTACGCCACCAGCACTCGGGACGGCACAGGTGTCCGTCCACGACGAGACACAAATGTCCCCGGTGTCGAGAACTTCGTCGTGACGACGCCGTCGCGCCGGTCGACACCGTCGCCGCCGATGCTGGCGCCGCCGCCGATGCTGACGCCGCCACTGATGCTGACGCCGCCACTGATGCTGACGCCACCGCCGGCGACCCACCGCCCGGCTGCCAGCCGATCCCGCCGCAACCCCACCGTTTACGCCGCCGGATAGCACACGTCCGAGTATGGAGTACACGAAACTCGGATCGACGGGCACGACGGTATCGCAACTGTGTTTCGGCACCTGGCGCTTCGGCCGGGAGACCGGCGGCCAGACCGAGACGACGAAGGAGGAAGCCCACGAGCTGCTCGACGCCGCCGAGGAGCGGGGGATCAACTTCATCGACACCGCCAACGTCTACGGCAACCCCAACGGGAAGAGCGAAAAGTGGATCGGCGAGTGGCTCGACGAGCGGGACCGCGAGGACTTCGTCCTCGCCTCGAAGGTGTACTTCGAGTTCGACGGCTGGGGCGAGCCCGGACCGAACGACCAGGGGCTCGGCCGCAAGCACATCCGCGCCCAGATCGAGGGGACGCTCGACCGGCTCGGCACGGACTACCTCGACGTCTACTACATCCACCGCTGGGACGACGAGACGCCGATCGAGGAGACGCTCCGAACCCTCACCAACCTTGTCCGCGAGGGCAAGGTCAACCACCTCGGCGCCTCGACGATGGCGGGCTGGAAGCTCACGAAGGCGCTCTGGAAGAGCGACGTCGAGGACCTGGAGCGATTCGACGTGACCCAGCCGCTGTTCCACGCCGCGTACCGCGACGACGTCGTCGACTATCTCGACGTCGCCGCCGATCAGGATCTGGCGGTCTGCCCGTACTCGCCGCTGGCCGGCGGCTTCCTGACCGGCAAGTACGAGCGCACCGAGGACGGCGTCGTCGCGCCCGACGACTCGCGCGGCGAGATCGATCCCAACTTCGACGAGTACTACGTCTCCGAGCGGGGCTGGGAGGTGCTCGACGAGATCCGCGCCGTGGCCGACGAGGTCGACGCCACGCCCGCGCAGGTCGCCCTGCGCTGGCTGATCGACCAGCGGAAGTTCACGTGCGTGCCGATCGTCGGCGCCCGGACGCCCGACCAGCTAGAGGAGAACGTCGGCGCCGTCGACATCGATCTCTCGCGGGACCAGCACGACCGCATCTCCGAGGCGCGCTACGACGAGGAGGGGCGGCGCTGGGGCCACCGGGACTGAGCGTCGGCGAGACGCCCGGACGGGTGTCAGCAACCGAGACGCTCAGTAGGGGTGCCAGCTGCGGTCCACGCCCGACAGCCCCTTGATCCGGATCTCTCGATCGCCCGCGTCGTCCTCCCGCAGCTCGATCACGCAGTCGAACTCGCCGGTGATCGTGTCGATCGTCTGGCGATCGTGCGTTCCGGCGTCGACCGTGAACACGCCGAGCCCGTCGGTGTCGTCGATCCGCGAGGTGTAGATGTGGAGGAACTTGAACACCGTGTTGAGGTCGAGATACTGGATCAGCGTCGACACCGACACCAGCCCGTGGCGGACGTCCTCGATGTCCTGCTTGGAGAATCGCTGGAGGAGCTTCGCGGTTCCGATGCTGATCCCCGTCAGGTCGCCCGGCGAGGCGACCCGTTCGGTCGCGATCTCCTGGATCGTTCGCCGGTGGTCGCCCCCCGAGCAGTCGACGACGCCGACACGATCGCGCTCCAGTGACGGGATCTGGCGTTCAAACTCGTCGAGCAGGCTCGCGGCGTCGTCGCTGGTCGTCACGCAGAGGATCCCGTCGCCGGTCTCGTGACCGGTCGCGAGCAACCGCAAGGCGAGTTCCCGCTTCCCGATCATCGTCGGCCCGTTGATCAGGACACTCGTCCCGGCGGGGAGTTCCTTTATCATCCCATTCGGAAGGACGCCGGAGATGTCGTACGCTGAACTCACGTTCGATCGCCCCCTTTCGTCGACTCGTCCTCGTCCACGATCTCGCGCACGGCGCCGACGAACCCCCTGTCGGACGACATATCTCCGAGATCTTCGTCGACCGTCGCGCGCTCGGCTTCGATCCGATCGACGAGTTCGGCGTACTCCTCGCTGTCGGCCAGTTCTTCGCTCGTCTTCTCGTCTTCGAGCGCGCTCCGGCGGGCGACCAGCGCGTAGTACTCCTGCATCTCGTCGTCGAGCGACGCGCGGTCGACCAGCCGCTCGACGGTCTCGAGCAGTTCGTCGCGTTCGGGCGGCTTCGTGACGTACTCGTCGAATCCCATCTCGATGACGTCGAAGTCGGGATCGACCGCCGTGACCATCGCGACCCGGCAGTCGACGCCCCGATCGCGGATCTCTCGGAGGACCTCCTCGCCGGACATCCCGGGCATCATTCGGTCGAGCAGCACCACGTCGACCGTCCCGTCGAGCTCCTCGAGCGCGGTCGGGCCGTCGTCCGCTACACGGACGTCGTACTCGGAGCGAAGCCACCGCTCGTAGGTCTCCGCGACGTCCGGTTCGTCCTCGACGACGAGGACGACGGGCCGGTCGGTGTCATCCATACCGGGACGGTTTGTCACTCCCTCGCATAAATGTGGTCCCCGCGTAGGAACGCTCACGTCGAATCGGCCGATTCCGAAACCGGAAGGCGGATCACGAAGGTCGCGCCGCCGTCGTCGTTGTCCTCGACGCTGACCTCGCCGCCGTACTCGTCGACCATGGCGTCGACGAAGAACAGTCCGAAGCCCGATCCCACAGACTTCGCGTGGCCCGTTTCACCCCTACGGAAGATGGCCTCTTTGCGATCGTCGTCGACGCCTCGCCCGTTGTCGGCGATGCGGACGATCACGGCGTCGTTCCGGCGCTCTGCGGTCACCGAGACGCGAAGGCCGGCGGTGTCGTTGTGATCGACGGCGTTCGTCACGATATTGCCCAGCACGTCTCCCAGCAGGTCGTTGGCCAGCACCGGCGCGCCATCGGGCACGTCGACGTCGAACGAGGCGTCGGGATACGTCGCTCGAACGCGCTCGATCTCGGCGCGGAGTTCAGGTCCGAGCTGCATCGGTTCGAGCTGCGGGTCGCCCTCGCCGGTCAACGTCTCCAGCACGGTTCGGACACGCTGGACGATCTCCTGAACATCGTCGCTCCAGCTGATGATCGTCTTCACGTCCCGCAACTGCTCGCCCTCGAGCTCCGCTTCGAGGAACTCGGCGCGGGATTTGATCACGGTGACCGCGTTGAGAACGTCGTGTCTGAGGATCGAGTTGAAAAACTCCATCTGGTCGGTCTGGCGTTCCAGGAGCCGTTCGCGATCGTTGCGCCCCAGCGCAGCTCGCGTGTTCGCCCCCAGTAGCTTTGCGAGTGCGATGTCGTTGTCGGTGAACGCGTCGACGGCCGCCGCGCCCATGTTCAACACGCCGTAGTCGCCAAGCGGGACGATCAACTCGCTCCGCAGCTCCGTCTCGGGGTCGTACGCGCCGGACTCCTCGCGCAGGTCGCCGGTGACGAACGGCTCGCCAGTTTCGTACGCGCGCCACGAGAGGCTGTTCCCCTCGGTGTAGACCGGGAACTCCTCTATCAGCTCGTGAGCGGCATCGGTCGACGTGATCGGTTCGAGCCGTTCGCCGCTCTCGTCGCACAACCAGACCCCGGCGATCGGATGATCGAGGATGGTCTCGGCGGTCTCGACCGCGATCTCGCAGATGCGCTCCGCATCTGTCGCCTGGAACATCGTCCGGGTCGCGTCGTGCATGTCGGCGATCTGGCGTTCGTGGCGCTTTCGTTCGGTCACGTCGCGACTGTTGACCACGAACCCCTCGACCGCGGAGTTGTCGAGCTGGTTGAACCCTCGCGACTCGAGCCAGCGCCACGAACCGTCGGCGTGTCGGAACCGGTACTCGACGACCGGCGGCATGCTCGGCTCGTTGATCGCCTGCTCGAACTTCCCGAGTACTTCCTCGCGGTCCTCTGGGTGAATGTACTCGAAGGCGTTTTCGCCGATCAGTTCGCCCCGTTCGTAGCCGAGTATCCGCTGGGCCGACGGGCTCTGGTACTGGTAGGTTCCGTCCGCGCCGAGCACGGTGATGATGTCGTTGGATTGCTCGACGAACGCCTGGAACCGCTCTTCCTGTTCCTTCCTGTCGGAGATATCCTGGACCGTCCCGAAGTGATAGAGCGTGTCGTTGATCTCTTTGCAGGTCGTCACCGTCTCGACGGGAACCTCGCTGCCCTCGAACGAGTGGACGGTTTCCGCCGTGCGCGTCTCGCCGTCGTCGAACGACGCCCAGTACTCGTCGAATCGATCGGGATCGACGTCCGGGTTGATCTCCCAGATCTTCACCCCTCGCAGGGCGTCCCTGTCGGCGTCGAGGTTCTCCGCGAACCGCTCGTTCACGTACTCGATCGTTCCGTCAGCCCGGTAAACGCCGACGCCGACGCCGATGGTTTCGACCAGTTCCTCGAAGAACTCCAGATCCCACTTTCGTTCCTTGCTCTCGGTGATGTCCCTGACGAACGCGAGCACGCGGACGTTGCCGTCGACGGTCGTCCGCTTGAGGCTCACTTCCGTCCAGATCTCCGTCCCGTCTTTGCGTTCGAAGAGCCAGTCGAACTTCTGGGGCTCCCCCTCGAGCACCCGCTGTAGCCGCTCTTCGGCGGCTTCCTGATCGAACGAGGGATCCTCGGCGCTGATCGCGTCGATCCGCGTGTCGCGAAGCTCGTCGGCGTCGTAGCCGAGCATCTCCGCGTACCTCGGGTTGACGTCCCCGAACGTCCCGTTCTCCGGATCGTTGATTGCGATCCCGATGTCGGCTTCCTCGAATATCGTCCGATAGAGCCCGTCCGGAAGCGGACGGTCGTCGCCGCGCATGCTCTAACTGTGATACGGGTGGTCCACTTCTATGTTCGGGCCACCTTCGGATCGCAACGAGAGCGACGCCACCGGCGCGACACTCGGCTGCTCGCGGTCGCTCACCGACCGAACGGCCGCCAGTGCAACAGCGCGACCGTCAGGACGAACACGCCGGTAGAGACGCCGAAGCCCAGCCCGGACGCCGCCCCGGTGAGCGCGCTGGCCGAGCCGCCGGTGACGCCGGCGATCAGCGAGGCGATCAGCGGCCAGGTGCAGCTCACGCAGGAGACGAGCCCGAGCAGCCCGGAAACCGACGCGCGCGCGGCGTCGATGATCGTCGCGTACACGAGGTACGCGAGCGCGCCGTACCCCACGACGTACGCCGGAACGAGCGTGAGATCGAGGTACGCGCCTGTGTAGTGGATCGCCGGGGTGATCCCCGGCGGCCCCTGGATCGTGGTCCCGAACCCGGTCGCGTACACCGAGGCGTCGACCGCAGCGGCGGCGTCGAGCCCGAGGCGCGCGGCGAGCGTCGGCCCCGGCGAGACCAGCCCCTGGACGAGCGCCAGCACGAGGAAGTACGCACCCGCGATCGCGGCGGCGGCGCGACGCCGCCGCGGGTCGGTCGACGCGGGCTCGGTGCGGTAGATCACCCACGCGCCGACGGTGACCCAGACCATCCCGTAGACGCCGAACGTCCCCAGCGTCGAGCCGGTCACCAGCAGGTACAGCAGGACGACCAGCACCTCGGTGTTGAGCGCGACGGCGTACAGTAAGAGCGTCCGCCGTTCGGGGATCAGTCGTTCGAGTCTGTCCGCGCTCGCGAATTCTGTCATGTGGATGGGGAGGGTCGAAGTGGGCCTCAGAAGGCCATGGCGTCGACGACGATCGCGATCAGGAGCGCGCCCAGGTAGGCGTTCGAGGCGTGGAACGCCCGGAACGCTGCGCCTTCGGTGCGCTCGCGGTGGAGCCTGACGACGGCCCACAGGAACGCGGCGCCGAACGCGACGGCCGTCGCGGCGTACAGCACGCCCAGGTCGGCCACCGCCGAGAGCGCGCTCGCGCCCAGCAGCGTCGCCGCGAGGTACAGCAGGATGTGCTTGCGGGTGACCGCCTCGCCGCGGACGACCGGCATCATCGGGAACCCGCCGCGGGCGTAGTCCTCCTTGTACGCCAGCGCGAGGTTGTAGAAGTGCGCCGGCGTCCACAGGAAAATGACGCCCGCGAGCGCCAGTCCGGGGAGGCCGACCTTACCGGTCACCGCTGCCCAGCCGATCATCGCCGGCAGGGCGCCCGCGGCGCCGCCGATGACGGTGTTCTGGACGGTGTTTGGCTTCAGGACGAGCGTGTAGATCACGCTGTAGAACAGGATCGCGACCAGTCCCAGCGCGGCCGCGAGCAGGTTGACCTGCACGAACAGCGCCAGCGACGCGACCGTCAGCAGGCCGGCAAAGGCCAGCGCGTTGCGGACCGGGACGAGGTGGGTCGCGACCGGCCGATCCGAGGTGCGGGCCATCTTTCGGTCGATGTCCCGTTCCAGCACGTGGTTGTAGGTTCCGCTGGCGCCGATCGCGAGGACGCCGCCGCCCAGCGTCAACAGGATCGTCCTGATCGCGAGGTCGTCGCCGGCCGCCAGCGCCATGCCGGCCGACGCGACGAGACAGAGCAGCCACATCAGGCGCGGCTTCATCAGCCGGAAGTACGCGAACGCGGTGAGCTTGGCCCGCCCCAGCGCGCTCTCGGGGATCTCCGGCGTCGGCACCTCGTCGACGGCGTCGGTTTCGTCGGCGGCATCGGTTTCGCCGGGGCTGGGCGTCTCGGCGGGTTCGGCGTCGTCCTCGACGCGACCGACCGGATCGCGATCTTCCGGCGTCGCGGTGTCGGCTTCGAGCGTCCAGGCCAGCGAGAGCACCAGCGCTCCGAAGATGCCGGTGCCAAAGAGTAGGTGCAGCGTCGACAGTGTTCCGACCGCGCCCGCGGTCGCCGTCGCGGCGCCGATCCCGACCTGCACCGCGTACAGGACGACCGCGATCGCAAGCGCGCCGCGAACGCGTCGCGCGACGCCGCCGAGCCAGCCCACGACCGCGACCGTCAGCACCGTCGCGCCGACGACCAGCGCGACGAGTCGATGCCCCATCGCGATCGCGAGATCGCCGCTCGGCGGCGCCGACAGCCGGCCGCCACAGCCCGGCCACGAGCCGCAGGCCGCCGCGGCTTCGGTCAGCGTGGCCGTCGCCCCGACGACGATCAGCAGGTAGACGCCGATCACGGCGGCCGCGAGCGCCCAGGTGAACCGCTCGTGGCTCCCCACGAGCGGGAACGGCCGGCTCTCCCCCGTCGATCCCGCCGGCGTAGTAGTGGACACGACGATCGTTCCTCCTTCCGTGTATCTTCGACTCTACGTATTTAGTCGCCGCGCTTCCGCTCGGCTTCCCGATCGAAGTCGGGTCAAATGGGGGGTTCGCGGTCGCGGCCGCCGTTCGCCCGGCGCTTCCCGTCCGCGATCCGGACGCTTCCCGGTCGGAAAGTCAGCACATATTTAACCGAGAGTTCCAAAGCTTCGAGCACCAATGAAGAGAACGCGGAAGGCCCTGATCGCGCTGTCCGCGGCGACGCTGTTGCTCCTCGTTGCGGCGCCCGCGTCCGCCCAGGCTTCGGAGTCCGCCCGGATGATCCAGGAGCTCAACGACAAGCTGCTCGTCGTCGCCCTGCCCATCACCCTGCTGGTCGAAGGGATCCTCATCTACGCGGTCCTGAAGTTCAGGAACAACGACGACCCCCAGCCGACCCAGGAGAACCGCCGGCTGGAGATCACGTGGACGATCGCGACCGCGATCATCCTGCTGTTCGTCGGCTTCGCCGCCTTTCAGGTGATGGCCAGCCCGCAGATCAGCACCGTCGCCCCCGACGAACAGCCCGATCCCGAGGAGGACTTCGTCATCGACGTCACGGCGACGAACAGCTGGGCCTGGCAGTTCAACTACACCGGCGAGTACGAGGGCGTCCAGACCACCAACGAAGTGTACCTGCCCGAGGATCGGCAAGTGTACTTCCGGATCACCGCCGAGGACTGGCTCCACATGATGCACGTGCCCGAACTTGGCCTCAAGCAACAGGCCCGACCCGGAACGACATCTACGATCACGACCACGCCGACCGAAACCGGCCAGTTCCAGGGCTACTGTACGGAGTTCTGCGGCGTCGGTCACTCGACGATGCTGTTCACCGCTCACGTCCAGACCCAGGAGAACTTCGAGGAGGAGATGGCGAGTCGCATGGAGGAAAGCGGCGGCGGTAACGAGTCAGCCACCCTCCGGTAACTCACGTCGCTCTCTCTGCTAGCGGATTTTCGCTTTCTCGTCGGCTTTGATAGCGCTGCTCGCCTGCGGCGCGCTCCCGGGCGCGCTTGGATGGATTTTTGGTAGTCCAACTGCAACCCATCGGTATGACCGTAGCGGACGACACGTCGGACGACCACGGGCACCACCTCCCGGCCGTGCAGGACTTCCCGCGCGGGTTCGGCGAGGCGAGCTGGTGGCCCTTCATCACGGCGATCGGCGGATCGGGCTTCTACATCGGGGCCGCGCTGTACGTGCTGGCCCAGCGGGAGATCTTCGGGTCGACGACGCTGGGCGGCGGTATCTTCGTCGCCAGCACCGCGGTGTTCCTGCTCGGCCTGTACGGCTGGGTGTACCACGCCTTCGTCAGCGACTTCTGGAACCGCGAGGCCGACCACAAGCACGAGGCCAAGCTGCGCTGGGGGATGCTCACGTTCCTCGGGACCGAGATCGCCACGTTCGGCGCGCTGTTCGTCTACTACTTCTTCGTCCGCGTGGGCGGCTGGGAGAACATCGTGCTCCCCGAAGTGCTGGTGACGAATCTGGTGATCGCCAACACGATCCTGCTGATCGCCAGCAGCTTCACGATGCACTTCGCCCACGTCGCGCTGCTCAACGAGAACCGCAAGCGCTTCCTCGCGCTGCTCGGTACGACGCTCGCGCTGGGCGTGATCTTCCTCGGCGGGCAGGCCTACGAGTACTACGAGTTCCTCGTCCACATGGAGTACGGCGTCTTCGAAGGCGCGTACTCCAACGGGTTCTACGCGCTGACGGGCCTGCACGGTCTGCACGTCTCGCTGGGCGCGGTGCTGCTGGGTATCGTGTTCGGGCGCGCGCTGTTCGGACAGTACTCCTCGGAGCGCCACGTCTCGGTTAGCACCGTCTCGATGTACTGGCACTTCGTCGACGTCGTCTGGGTGTTCCTGGTCGTCGTCCTCTACGTCGGCGCGTCGATCTGACCGGCGCCGCCGAACCCCACTTGCGTCTTCATCCATGTCCGAACAGTCCCCCGTCGTGAACGTCCCCGACGACGCCTCCGCCCACCGATGTCCGTACTGCGATCGGGCGTTCCACGAGGAGCGCCACCGCACGCTCCACAAAGGGCTGGACCACCCCGACCGGATCGACGACGCCGAGCGCGAGGCGTTTCAGGATGCCTACCGCGGCGAGACCGACGACATCAAAGTGTTCCGAATGAAGGTGCTGGGCAGTCTGGTGGCGCTGTACTTCCTGCTCCTGTTCGCGTACATGGTGCTCGGGTAGCCGATTCTACCACCCGGCCCGTCTGAATACTCGAGTCGCTACGGCGTCCGCCCGCACTCACTTGAGCACGTCGTCCAGAAACCCGATCTGCGCCCCGGCGATGGCGTCGAGCCGCCGGTCGGCGGTGTAAAAGAGGTGGCCTGCCCCCTCGATCGTCAGGCGCTCGACCGGGACGCCCACGTCGCCGAGTGCACCCGCGAACCGCTCGGACTGCTCGAACGGGACGATCCTGTCGGCGGTGCCGTGACACAGCAGCGCCGGCGGGGCGTCGGCGTCGACGTGCGTGATCGGCGAGGCCTGCTCGTAGCGCTCGGGATGTGCCGAGCGCGACCCGCCCATGAACTGCCTGATCAGCGCGGCGTTCCCGTACCCCTCGGCGGTGAAGTCGTAGACGCCCGCGTTGCCGACGAACGCGTCGACCGACGGATCGGCGTCCGGGTAAAACCCCTCGGGCCGGACGGCGTCGAGATCGGGCGCCATCGCCGCCAGCCCCGCGAGGTGGCCGCCCGCGGAGTAGCCGGCCAGCGCGACGCGCGCGGGATCGACGCCGCGCTCGTCGGCCGTCGCGCGGACCCACCGCACCGCGCCGGCGACGTCCCGGACCGGCCCGGGGTACGTCGCCTCGTTGCTCAGCCGGTACTGGACGTCGACCGTGGCGTACCCGGCCGCGGCGAGCCGGCCGAACAGCGGGCGGAACCCCTTGTCGCCGAACCGCCACGCGCCGCCGTGAGCGTGGACGACGACCGGCGGCGTCTCGGCGTCGACGGGGCGATACACGTCGGCCCGGAGCGTGCGCTGTGGCGTCTTCCGGTACGGGACGTCTTTCTCGACCGTCCAGGCGTCTCCGTCGTCGCCGTCCTCACCGGCGTTCTCGCCCGCCGACTCGTCGGTCTCGTCGCGCGGCTCGGTGTCGGGGTCTCCCGTCGCGTTGTCCGGGCTATCTCCGTCGTCGCTCTCGTTCGACGGCGGCGAGGTCGACTGACAGCCCGCGAGCGCGGTCGAGGCGACCGCACCGATCCCCGCGAGCAGCGCTCGCCTGCCGTCCGAAGGGGCGTCGCCGTCGGGATCAGTCACGCGCGGACTTCGATCTGTTCCGAGAAATGGATTTTGATGTTACGGATGGTTGTGGAGAAATATCCTCGCCTACATCCCCATGTCGGCAGCGGCGTCTGGCACCGGCAGCGCGTTCGGTGCGACGCCGAGCAGTTCCGCGGCGTGGTCCAGCGCCATGTCGAACCCGTAGTAGCGTTCGAGTTCGTCGCCCGCCGGCGTCGGCCGCACCTTCAGCATGGCGTACCCCTCGACGTTCTGGGCGACGGCGGCCGTCCGGCCGTCGCGATCGAACGCGAGCACGCGCTCGCCGTCGGCGACGTGGTAGCGCGCCGCGATGCCGTTTGCCTCCGCGGCGTCCTCGGCGTCCTTGTCGGGTTTGGCGTCCGCGTCGTCTCCGGCGTCCGCTGCGCCCGCAGCGGCGTCGTCGGCGTCGGTCATGGACGGGCGTTGGAAGTCCCGATAGTCGTAGCTGTCGGTTTTCCGGTTCGTTGAGGGGTACCGATTACCGCGATTTGGCGCGCGAAGCGCAAGCTTTGATGCCGCGGCGCGCCGCCTCTCGCGCATGACGAAGTTCCTGCGAAGCGGGCGCCGACGCGACCTCTGCGTCCTGCTGGCCGGCGCGGGCGAGCTGTCGAGCCAGCAGCTCAAGACGCGTCTCGAAGCCCACTACGACGAGCGGATCGACCCAAAGAGCTTCTACGGCACCCTCGAATCGCTGGTCGACTCGGGGTTTCTGGAGGTCCGCACCGAGGGGCTGGCGGACCGCTACTCGCTCACCGAGGGCGGCCGGCGTCGGCTCGACGAGCACGTCGCGTGGATCGGCGAGCACGTCGGCGAGGTCGGAAGTGAAGACGACGCCAGCGCGGAGGAAGCGCGGTAGCTCTCAGCGGCCGTCGAGCACTCGGTCGCCGATCGTGTTGCGCAGGATCTCGCTGGTCCCCTCGTAGATCTCGTTGAGCTTCGCGTCGCGATAGTACCGTTCGACGGGGAAGTCCTTGGTGTAGCCGTAGCCGCCGTGGATCTGGATCCCTTCGTTGGCGACCTCGCGGGAAATCTCGGAGGAGTACAGCTTCGCCTGCGCGGCCTCCTTGACGTAGTCCTCGCCGCGGATCTTCCGGTCGGCCGCCTTGTGCATCAGCATGCGCGCGGCCTGGAGCTTCGTGTCCATGTCCGCGAGCTTGTGCTTGATCGACTGGAACTCGCCGATCGGCTGGTCGAACTGCTCGCGCTCGTTGGCGTACTCCGCGGCGGCGTCGAGCGCGGCCTGCGCGATGCCGACGCCGCGCGCGGCGATCGTGATCCGGCCGGCGTTGAGCGTCTTGAGCGCCTGGACGAACCCCGCGCCCTCCTCGCCGAGGCGTCGCTCAGCAGGAATGCGCATATCGTCGAAACGCAACTCGGCGGTGGGACAGCCCTTGTCGCCGAGCTTGTGCTCGGTGCCCTCGACGTGGAACCCCTCGTCCTCCTCGGGGCGGACGACGAACGAGGAGATCCCCTTGTTCCCGGCGTCCTCGTCGGTCTTGGCGAACAGGACGACGGTGTCGGCGACCGAACCGTTCGAGATCCAGAGCTTGCCGCCGTTCACGACGTACTCGTCGGGCTCCCCGTCGCTGGCCTCATCCTTTCCGCCCGCCGGCTCCGCGGTCGTGTCCATCGCGGGCACGTCGCTGCCGGCGCCGGGCTCCGAGAGCGCGAACGCGCCGATCTCGCGGCCTTCGTTGAGCGCCGTCAGATAGGTTTCCTTCTGGCCCTCGTCGCCGAACTCGTAGAGCATGTTACCCGCGAGGCTGGTGTGGGCCGCGACGATCGTTCCCAGCCCGCCGCTGCCGCGGCTGATCTCCGCGAGCGCGAGCGCGTAGCTGTGGTAGTCCAGCCCCGCGCCGCCGTACTCCTCGGGGAACGGCATCCCCATCAGCCCGAGCTCGCTCATCTCCTCGATCAGGTCGCGGGGAAACTCGTCTGTCTCGTCGATCTCGGCCGCGCGCGGGACGACCTCCTCGTCGACGAACTCGGCGACCGTGTCGCGGATCTGGCGCTGTTCCTGGCTGAGTCCGAACTCCATGTGCGTACCTTCGGGGCGCCCGACTTCACAGTTCCCATTACGAACATCAAAAACCGTGATGAACCTGCTCGCCGTGGCCGACCGATGCCTCAGACCTTTTTATTGTGGAACCCTAGAGACGATAGTACGAGCATGGCCGACGCCCAAATGGAGGCGACGTTCGACGAGGATCTGGCGTGGTGTTTCGACGCCGTCTCGGACGTCTCCCGGACGTTCGCGATCACGATCGACGCGCTCGAGGAGCCGATGGCTTCGCGGATCTGCGTGGGGTATCTCCTCTGTCGCGTCGCCGACACCGTCGAGGACGCCGGCCACATCCCGCCGGACGTCCAGCGCGAGTTGCTACAGCAGTACGACGAGGCGCTCTCCGGCGAGCGCGCCCTCGAGACGACAGCCGACGGGGGATCGGTCGACGTCGAAGGCGGGGCCGCGGCCGGGAGCGTCGATCCCGACGCCACGCCCCACCGCAGCGTCACACTTCCCGACGACGCGCCGATCCACCGGTTCCGGCGGAACGTCGACGAGTGGATCCCCGAGGATCCCGGCGAGGACGCCGACGACTGGCGCGTCGTCGCCGCGGCGCCCCGGATCGTCCGCACCTACGAGTCGCTCCCGCCGGCCGACCGCGAGGCGATCCGCGGCCCCGTGCGCGAACTCGTCGGCGGGATGGCCGAGTTCGTCGACCGCTACGCCGACGACGGCGGCCTGCGCATCGGCACGGTCGACGAACTGGAGGAGTACTGCTGGTACGCCGCCGGGACGGTCGGCGATCTCGTGACGAACCTGCTGGCCCGCGGCGTCGATTCCGAGCGCGAGGACGTACTGGAGGCGAACGCCCGGTCGTTCGCGCTCCTCTTGCAGCTGGTCAACGTCGCCAAGGACGTCACCGACGACTACCGCGAGGAGAACAACGTCTACCTCCCGGAAGCTTGGCTCTCCGAGGCCGGCGTCGAGCAGGACGCCGTCACCGACTCGCGCAACGTCGGCCCGGTCGCGTCGGTCGTCGAGCGCGTCACCGATCGGGCGTCGGGCTACCTCGACGACGCGCAGGTGTACCTCGAAGCCCTGCCCGAGCACCGCGGCAACACGCTCGCCGCGTGGGCGATCCCCTACCTGCTGGCGGTCGGAACGATCCGCGAACTCCGCGAGCGCCCCGAGGACGTGCTGCGCGAGGACGGCGTCAAGGTGCCGAAATCCGAGGTGCTGACGCTGATCGCGCAGTTCGAGCGCGGCGTCGAGAAGGCGGCGCTGGAGGACCTCCGCGAGCAGATGGAGCAGGCGCCGCTCCACCACCACTGACGGCGAGTGTGGACGCTCCGTCCATCGCTCGCAAGGAACCCTTTTCTCCCCATCACACTAACGTCTCGCCATGAGCCTCGACGTCGACCCGCCCGAGCCGCCGGAACTGGTCGAACAGGTGCCCGACGACTACGAGGGCGACCACCTCGAAGAGAACCCCGAGTACCACCGCGACGACCTCGAAGCCTTTCTGCGGGAGGGCGCCTGGGCGGAGGCGTTCGACCAGTGGGGCGCGCACACCGATCTCGACGAGGAGGAGTACGCCATCGCGCGCGACCTCGAACTGTTCCGCTCGTTCGATTTCTTCTGGGACGACTTCGCGGATCGGGTCGGCTACAGCGCGCCCGGCATCCCCGAGGACTGGCGCGAGCGCGAGTACCACCCCGAACTCGACTCGTGGGGCACCGTCTCGGGGATCAACGCGGCGATGACCGAGTTCGGACAGATCGTCTCGGACGTGTTAGAGGAGGAGTACGTCGACTGGGACGCCGACTACGAGGCGCCCGACGACCTGCCCGACTTCGACTGAGCGCAGCGGCGTGGCGTCGCGGCGGGACGCCGATCCCGCCGCGGCGTCGTTACTCCTCGCCGATCGGCTCGGCCGCCTCGACGTTCGAGAAGTTCGGCTCGACGCCGTCGGTCGGCGTCGCCCACTCGATCGCGTTGTCGATCACCGTGATGATCTCCTCTTGCTCGTAGATCGGGTACTCCTCGTGGCCCGGTCGGAAGTAGAAGATCCGGCCGCTCCCGCGGCGGTAGCAACAGCCCGAGCGGAACACCTCGCCGCCCTCGAACCAGCTGACGAACACCAGCGCGTCGGGCTGGGGAATGTCGAACCGCTCGCCGTACATCTCTGCCTCGGGAACGACGATCTGCTCGTCGATCCCCTCCGCGATCGGGTGGCCCGGCTCGACGGTCCAGAGGCGTTCGCGCTCGCCGGCCTCGCGCCACTTGAGCGAGCAGCTCGTGCCCATCAGGCGTTTGAACGGCTTCGAGTAGTGCGCCGAGTGCAGCGGGAGAAAGCCCATCCCGTCCCGAACTTCCTCGACCACTCGGTCGACGATCTCGTCGCTCACCTCGTCGTGCGCGAGGTGGCCCCACCACAGCAGCACGTCGGTCTCGTCGAGGACGTCACGGGAGAGTCCGTGCTCGTCGTCCTCGTCGAGCGTCGCGGTGCGAACGTCGTGGCCGCGCTCCTCCAGAGCGTCGGCCAGCGCGGCGTGGATCCCCTCGGGGTAGAGTTCGGCGACGTTGTCGTCCTCTCGCTCGTGGCGGTACTCGTTCCAAACAGTGACGCGAACCATGTGTCGGCGTCAACGCCGACCGTGAAAGGCACAACGCTTCCGCGGCGCGGCGGGCGCGGGGGCCGGGACGGCCGGGGAGTCGTCGCTGCGGGGCGGACGTTCGGCGTCGGTCGCGAAACGAGAGATTAGAAGACGTACTCGTCGTCGTGGCCCATCATCCCGTCGTCCTCGAACCCCTGGTCCTCGTCGTCCATCGGGCCGCTGGTCTTGTAGGCTTTCAGCCCCGTCGAGAGCAGTTCTTCGATCGCCTCCTCGCGATCGACGAACTCGTCCTCCTCGACCATCTGCGCGATCTGCATCTCCAGGTGCTCCGGAACGTTGACATTAGTTTTCGGCATCTGACAGTGGGGCTTTGCCCGAGCCATATATAAGGCTGACGGGGCTGTGCGTCGACCCCGCATCCCTCGGCTCGCGGGCGCAAACGCTTTGTCCGGCGGGTCGCTGTCCTTGCGCATGGACAGCCAGCGGGACGGCGACGCCGGGCCGGAAAGTGGGGGCGGTTCGGGGTCGGCGAACGGCGGCGACGACGCCGGGCGCGGGAGCGGCGATGCCGACGAACGCCCCGCCTCGGCGTCGGCACCGGACGGGGGTCGCGTCGCCCGCTCCGGAGGCGGTGACAGCGACGATATCCCCGAGAATCCCGACGTCGCGGATCTGCTCGACGAGCTCGAGGCGCTCCGGCGGACGGTCGACGATCCCGAGGAGCACGAACAGCTCTCCCGAACCGTGCGGATGGCCCACCGGATTCCGGGCAGCGCGACGTTCGGGCGGACCATCGACAAGTACACCTCCCAGGACGTCGCCGAGACGTTCGTCGGGAGCCTCCTCATCTCGATGCCGATGCTCATCGAAGACGCTTCGGAGGTCGGCGCGTTCTTCGCGACGCGTCCGATCTTCTTCGTCGGCAACCTCGCGTTCGTCACCGTTATGACGATCGGCTTGCTGTACTGGGCGGACCTTCAAGAGGTGCTCATCACCAACCCGATCTTCGGCGTCGTGCCGCGACGGCTGGCCGGCGTCCTGACGGTCGCGTTCGTCACCGCGGCGGGAACGATGACGCTGTGGGGTCGGGTCGACTGGGTCGACCCCTGGCAGACGCTGTGTCAGGTGTCGGTGATCTGGTCGGTCGCGGCGATCGGCGGGGCGCTGGGCGACATCCTGCCGGGCGAGAGCAAGGGGACCGACCTCTCGCTCGACGAGTTCTCCTTTGATGACCTCCCGTTCGACAACAGATAGGGAGCGAGCGTTCGGCGACGGACGGCCGCCGGCCCCCGATTCCAGTCCGACGCCGAAATCGGGCCTTTTACCGATCGGTCGCTCCTACGCTCGTCCATGCCAGTCTCGAAAGACGAGTTCGACCAGCTCCACCCCTGCGATTTCTACACGCCCGAAGAGCTGCTCGACTCCGGTCAGATGTACACCGTCTACGAGATCGCGCGGATGCTCCAGGAGCTCGACCCCGACGCCGAGATCGACGCCGAAACCGAGTCGATCTTGCTCGACTGGGCGATCCCGTGGGTCATCTCGAACGCCGACGAGCTCGTCGTCGCGGACCCGCGCGACGACGACGAACCGGGCTACTACGGGCTCGCGACCGAGGAATGAAGCTGCTGGTCGCCGGCGGCGATCGCGTCGACGCCGGCAAGACGACGTTCTCGACCGGGCTGCTGGCCCGAACTGACGCCGTCGGGTTCAAGCCCCGGGCCGGCAACGACTACTGGTTCGACAACGACGACTACCGGCGCGCCGTCGCGGACGGCCGGCTGTACGGGAAAGACGCCAAGCGCCTGGCCGCGGCAAGCGCGGCCGACGTCGAACCGGAGGAGATCAACCCAGTACACCGGCTCTGGCGGCCCGCGCCCGGGTCCGGGACCGGGCTCATCGGAGCGGGTCGGCGCCAGTTCGTGCTCGACCGCGTCGCCGACTCCTTCGTCGTCAACGCCGACGCCGACGTGCCCGCGTCGGCGCGCGAGTCGCTCGCGCTCGCGGACGCGCCCCGCGTCGCGACGGTCGACGAGCTGAACGAGGAGACGCGCCGACGCCACCTGCCGGCGTTCGAGGCCCTCGCCGAACGGATCGACCGCCGCGAGCGCGCGGTGATCGAGTCCTACGGCGACATTGCCCGACCGCTGCAGGATCTCGAGGTCGACGCCGTCGCGGTCGTCGAACCGGCTCGGATGCGCGCGTACGACGGCGAGCGCTACCTGCGCGCCTGCGAGGTCGCGAGCCGGAGCGCCCGCGACGGCCGGCTGGAGCGGCGCGTCGAGGACGTCGTCGAGCAGCTCGACCCGGTCGCCCGCGTGGAGCTGCCGGCGCTGCCCGACGAGCGCCGGTCCGATCCGGACGCCGTGGCCGAGGCGTACGAGGAAGCCTACGACGACCTGCTCGCGATCGTCGACTGACGCCCGAGGCGGCCGCTTACGCCGATGCCGCGGCGCCGCCGAGCGTTCCTACTCTACCCTCAGCGCTGGCGCGCCATCTCGCCGGCCAGCTCGACGTGCGAGTACGGTTCGTTCTCGATACTCGGCCCGTGTCCCGCGTGGAGCGCCCGCAGATCTGGTCCGACGCGCTCGCGCACGCGGTCGATGCTCCGGATCAGCGCCTCGCGGTCGCCCTCGTCGAGGTCGGTGCGGCCGAACCCGCCGTTCTGGAAGATCAGATCGCCCGCGAAGAGGATGCCGGGGTCGGCGGCGTACAGACACAGGTGGTCGTCCTTGTGGCCCGGCGTGTGCAGCGCGACGTACTCGTGATCGCCGAGCCGGATCGTCTCCTCGTCGCCGAGTTCCCGCTCGACGCCCTGCTGCTCGACGTCGAAGCCGTAGACCGGCGCGTCGAACGCCGCCACCGCGTCCGAGAGGTTCCCCACGTGGTCGGGGTGGGTGTGGGTCAGGACGACGGCGTCGAGCGCGTCCGTTCGGTCGCGGATCGCCGAGACGACGTCGAACCCCGCTCCGGCGTCGACGAGAACCGTGCGCTCGCCGTCGACGAGGAACGCGTTGCTCGTGAACGACTGGACGCCCTGCGCGACGTTGCTGATCATGCGACGCAGTTCTCGCCGTGGTGCTTTGGCCCTGTCGGATCCGCGGGTCGGTCAACCGTCGCCGCGTTGCCCTCAGGGCGTCGAGGTGGCGCCTTCGTCGGTCGGCGCGCTGACCAGCACCAGCCGCGCGGTCTCCTCCGAGCGGTTGTGGATCTGGCGCCGCTCTTCGGGGTCGATCCGGAGCGCCTCGTGCTCGTCGAGCGTCACGGTGTCGGGGCCGACGTCGACCTCGACCCGACCCTCGGTGACGTAGTAGATCTCCTCCTGGCCGTCCTCGCCGTGGTCGTGCTCCTTGCCGCTCCGATCGGGTTCCAGTTCCAGCACCGTGAACCCGAGGTTCTCGGTGCCGAGCGGGTCGCGCATGAACCACATGCCGCCCTTCTCGCCGTCGATCGCCGATCCGACGTGGCCGGGTGCGGTCGTTTCGTACCCCATGTATCACCGTTCCCGGCCGACGCCCATCAAAGGTTGGGCGACGCTCGGTCGTAGGGCGGCGCTCAGTCGTCGGTCGGCGCCGTGTCGCCCAACAGCGACGCGAACACCTTCCGCTCGGCGGCACGGACGTGCTGGTGAAACGTCGGCGCCGCGATGCCGAGTGACTCTGCCATCTCTTCGCCCGAGTTCTCCCGGGGCCACTCGAAAAAGCCCGCGTAGAGGGCCGCCTCGAGAGCCGCCCGCTGTCGATCGGTCAGTTCCTCGGTGAGGACGTCCCGGATCCCGCCGGTCGCATGGTCGTCTCGGCTGATCTGCCGACGCGTGACGAACTCGGCGTTCGGATACGCTTCGCGAACGGTGTCGATGACCTGCCTGACGTCCACGCCGGGCGAGAGGTGGATCGTCATGTAGTAGTCGCCGTCTTCGATGACGGCCTCGTCGACGCGTCCGCCGAGCGACGCGACCGTCGTGAGCACCGGCGGTTCGTCGAGCGTCAGTTCGAACGACTCCCGCTCGTCACCCCGGAACGACACCGCCTCCCAGTGGGGGAGCGCTTCGACCAGTCGCTCGACGGATTCGTCGGCACCGTCGATCGAGGTGCCGTAGACCAGGTACCGGTCGTCCGAGATCGGCACCGTTTTGTCGAGCGTGACCCGCCCGTTCGACTCGCCGTCGATCCCGAGCGCCTCGAAGACGTCCCTGATGCGGAACTCCACCTCCACGAGTTCATTCCCGAGTAGCGCCCGCTTGCGCTCGACGGCGGCGATCGCGTGGCCGATCACTTCCCCGAGCTGGTGGAGCACCCGACGCACCTCGTCTCCGAAGGCGCCCGGCTGGTCCGCGTAGACGCCCAGCAGGCCGTAGGTCGAGCCCTCGTGTGTGATGGGGACGGCGGCGGCCGATCGGTACCCGTACTCGCGCGCGACGTCGCGCCACGGCTCGAACGTCGGATCCTCGAGCGCGTCGTCGACGACCTGGATTTCGTGCGTCTGGACCGCCCGTCCGGCCGGCCCCTGCCCGGTCGGGTCCTCCGGGTCCACCGAGATCGAGACGCCGTCGAGGTAGCCGTCGACGCCGACCTCTACGTGGGGTTCGATGGACTGGGTTGACGGATCGACGCCGGCGATCCACGCGAACTCGTAGGAGTCCGACGACGCGAGTGACTCGCAGACGACTCGTTCGATCTCTTCGCGGGTGGACTGGTCGACGACGGCCTCGGTGATGTCGAGCGCCACCGCGTCGAGCTCGTTGAGCGCCTCCAGTCGGTCGCGTTGCTGTTGGAGTTCGCGCTCCCGTTCTTTCCGATCGGTGATATCCCGGACGACGCCGCAGCGACCCTCCCCGTCGCCGAACGGGAGCGGCCTGAATCGGGTCTCCACGGGGACCGGATCGCCGTCGTCCGTCACCAGGTTGTACTCCATCGTCGCGACGTCGCGCTCGCCGCTGCTGACCCTCGAGGCCGCTTCGGCGGCGCGCTCTGCTAGCTCGTCGCGCTCGAAGACGATGCGAGCGTGCTCGCCCATCAGCTCCTCCCGATCCATACCGATCATCTCGCAGAGCGCTTCGTTGGCCAACACGAACCGGGCGTCGTCGTCGAGCGCGTAGACGCCGTCGTCGACCGTCTCGACGATCCGCTCGTACTGTTCGAGCTCCCGCTCGCGTCGCTTCTGTTCGGTGATGTCCCGGAAGTACACCGAGAGCCCGCTTTCGGAGGGGTACACGTTCGCTTCGAGCCAGAACGAGAGCCTCCCGGAGTAGGTCTCGAAGCTCGTCGGCTCCTGAGATTTCAGACACTCGCGGAACTGGTCGGTCAGTTCGGTTCCGGGAAACGCGTCGGCGACCCGAGTGCCGATCAGTTCCTCGGAACTGCGTTCGAGGAGCTCCTCGGCCTGCTCGTTGACGTAGGTGAACCGCAACTCGTCGTCGAGCGCGTAGAACGCGTCGTCGATTCGCTCGAAGACGTCGTCGAGTTCGCGCCGGAGTTCGTCCCGCTGATGCTGGAGCCGTTGCTCCTGATCCTTACGATCAAGCAGGTCCGGAGCCCCCGTCGTTTGGCCGTCGTCACCGATTGACTGCCGGGACCGCCACCATACTCGCGCCCGAGCGCCGATCTTTTTGCTCTCAAGCTCCCCGTCCTCCGCGAGTCGCTGCAGGCGGTCGTACGCCGTGCGGCGCGTACACTCTATCACGTCCGCGATCTCGCTCGCCGTCACCGGCTCGCCGAGCGCTCCGACTCGTTCGACGGCGTCGAGCGTCCGCCGTAGTTTCTCCCCGCTGGTCATAGTCCGGCATACGGCATCTCTACACAAGGGAGTTTCCGTTGAGGGAATCCGTCACGTCGCATTCGCCGGCGAGTGCGCGTCGTATCTCTCAGACCGACGGCCGATTCGATCCGTGGCCGCGGCGGACTGCCCCGATACCGCGACTACTACCTAACATATTAGAAGAACGGGTTACACCGATCCGGGTTCTTTGACACTGCATACGATTGGGATTCCAAACTATGAGCGACTCATCACTGCACTCCGCGGCCGATACGTCCGAACGCCGTCGTACGTCTTCCCGAAATCATCTCCGTGCGATCACCAGCGAGCGTCGGCGGGTCACGCTGTCGGTCCTCGCCGACGCGTCGACGCCGATCGACGCCAGGACCGTCGCCCGACGCGTCGCGGATCGCGAAGAGACCGGGGGCGTCACGACCGATCGCATCGAAGAGACCCACGTCTCGCTCCACCACATTCACCTCCCGGCGCTCGCGGACGTCGGCCTGGCGGCGTACGACGCGGAACGGGGCATCGTCGACGACGCGGTCGAGGACGTCGAATCGCTTCCCGTGTAACCCGGATCGGCGTTGCGGAACGGAATCTTTTCGATCGTCGGCCCGTCGGGGTACCACGAGGTCGCAAGGCCTTTTGTACCGCCCATCGACCACTAGGACAGGATGAACGGATCGCTGGGTGTCGGTCTCGCGACGGGTATCTTCCTGGTGGCGGCGCTGTTCGCCGGGATTCCGGCCGTCGACGCGGGACCGATCGACCGGGCGACGTCGCACGGCGGCGCGCCGCTGTCGGAATCGACAGCGGACGTTCAGAACGACGCTCCGGGCGAATTCTCACAGCAGTCCGAAGAGACCGACCAGTTCGACAGCGTCGAGTTCCGGATCACGGTCCACGAGAACGGCACCGCCGTCTGGACGTTCAGTTACGAGCGCCGTCTCGCCAACGCGTCCGAGCGCGAGCAGTTCGAGGCGTTCGCCGAGGAGTTCCGGACCAACGAGAGCCACTCGCTGTACGAGGGGTTCCGGGGGCAAGCGACCGCGCTCGTCGACGCCGGTTCGGCGGCGACCGATCGCGAGATGAACGCCAGTGCGTTCCGCAGGGACGCCCGAGTTCAGGAGGAGCGACTCAACCAACCCGGCGTGGTCACCATGTCGTTCCACTGGTCGAACTTCGCCCGGGAGGACGGGAAGCGGTTGGTCGTCGGCGACGTGTTCGAGGGCGGCCTCTACGTCGGCGAGGACCAGTCGCTCGTGTTAGAACGCGGCGACGGCGTCGTCTTCACCGAGGCGCTCCCGAGCGAGGGGCGGACGATCGCGGCCGATAACCTCACGACGAGCGACACCGTCACCTGGGTGGGTCCGACGGAGTTCACCGACAACAGGCCGCGCGCGGTGTTCGCGCCGCCGGACGTCGCGGGGCCGGCCGACGACACCGCGACCAAGCCCGCCAGCGGCGACAGCGACCCGTGGATGATGATTGCGGGCGTCGTCGTCCTGTTGCTGGGCGTCGGGAGCGCGGTCGCCTGGCGCCGCGACGGCGGCGTCCTCCCGAGGTCCGGGGCGCCGACGACCGACGAAGCGACCGCGGACCCGACTTCGACGGTCACCGAAGCGCCCGACGAGGGCGACGGCGGCGTCTCCGAGGAGGAGCTACTGACCGACGAGGACCGGGTGACCGCCCTGCTCGAGGAAAACGGCGGGCGCATGAAGCAGGTCAACATCGTCGAGGAGACCGGCTGGTCGAAGTCGAAGGTCAGCATGCTGCTCTCGGACATGGAGGAGGAGGGGCAGATATCGAAGCTCCGGGTCGGCCGCGAGAACATCATCAGCCTCGACGGGCACGAGCCCGAGGCCGCCGGCTCGCCGTTCGAGAACGACGAGTAGAACCGATTCGAGCGACCGCGCTCGGCCGCCACTGCTCGCGCCGCGGCATTCGGACGCCGCTCGCGCCGCGGCGGTCAGACGCCGCCGCGCTCCCGGGGCGGCCTCGCGGTCTGCTCGCTCAACAGCTCCGTCAGCACGTTTTTCACGCGTTCGGGCCTCGGGACGCTCTCGAAGACGACGTCTTCGGTCCCCGTCCCGGCGGTGTAGATCCGCACGTCGCCGTAGCCCAGCAGCCGTTCGACCGTCGTCTGGTCGTAGGCGGTGTTCTGCACGCGATCGAGCCGGACCTGCCGGACGTCCCGCGAGACGAAACCGCGCTTGACGTACAGCTCCTCGTCGGTGAGCACGTACACCAGCCGCAGCCAGTCGACGTACGTCCAGACGGCGACGCCGATGCCGACCAGCGCGACGGCGAGCGGCGCGTACGCGATCGGCCACGGCAGCGAGCCGCCGACCCGTTCCAGAATGATCTCGAAGGCGCCGCCCAGAAGCACGATCACTCCCGCGAGCGCCAGCGACGGAGCGAGCGTGAACCGCGAGGGGCGGCCGACCCACTGTACCGATTCCTCGTCGGTCAGGTGGAGCCAGTCCGCGCTCTCGATCCGCTCGTCGCGCATCGCCGTTCGCGACGTCATGGGTTCGGCGGCCGCCGCGTCGTCGGTGATCGATCGGTCCGGGGCACGTGCTGACATCCGCGAACGCTAACTTAGGCGTTTGCGCGAATCCTCTCACACCGCGTCGAACAGGTCAGTCGAGAGGTAGCGCTCGCCGGTGTCCGGAAGTACCGCGACGACCGACTCGTCAGGGTGCTCGCGGGCGTACTCCGCGCCCGCCGCCACCGCTGCGCCCGAAGAGATGCCGACGAGTAGCCCTTCCTCGCGCCCGAGCGCTCGCGCGGCTTCTTTGGCGTCGTCGCCTTCGACGGCGCGGACCTCGTCGACGAGGTCGGTCCGGAGCACCTCGGGGACGAACCCCGGGCCGATCCCCTGGATGTCGTGGCTCGCCGAACTCAGCTCCGACAGCGTCGGCGACGCCGCGGGTTCGACGGCGACCGAGGTGAGCGCCTCGCCGCGCTCCTCCTTGATGTACTCCGAGACGCCGGTGATCGTCCCGCCCGTCCCGACGCCCGCGACGACGGCGTCGACGTCGCCGTCGGTCGCGCGCCAGATTTCCGGCCCCGTCGTCCGACGGTGTGCCCGCCGGTTGGCCTCGTTCTCGAACTGCCGGGCCAGCACGGCGTCCGCTCGCTCGTCGGCGATCGCCTCGGCGCGCCGGTTGGCGCCGCCCATTCCCTCGTCGGCCGGCGTCAGTTCCAGGTCCGCGCCGAGGCCGGACAGCAGCGCGCGGCGCTCCTCGGACATCGACTCGGGCATCGTCAGCACGCAGTCGTACCCGCGAGCCGCGCTCACCGCGGCCAACCCGATTCCCGTGTTCCCGCTGGTCGACTCGACGACGACGCCCCCCGGCCCGAGGTCGCCCGACTCCTCGGCGGCGTCGAGCATCTCGCGGGCGATCCGATCTTTCACGGAGTAGGGGTTGCTCGCCTCGACCTTCCCGTAGAGATTCTCGGCGACAGAGTCCAGGCGGAGCAGCGGCGTCCCGCCGATCAGTTCGTCGACGCTCTCGGCGACCGCTTCGTCCGACCGCTCGTCGGCTGGTTCGACGTGCGACATCACCGAGTCTACGGGTCCGGCGGCGGTAAGCGTCGGTCCGTCGTATGAGGGGTCTTGAGTGTCGGTGCGGCTTCGGCGTCCGTACCGCCGCTCGCAGAGCCCTTTTGATCCCGCGGGACCTACTTCCGGACACCGAAATGGACCGATTCCCGCGCGTCGTCGCGCTCTGCGGCAGCTTACGCGACGACAGCAAGACGCGAATCGCGCTCCGGGCGGCGCTGGCGTCGGCCCGAGCGGCCGGCGCGGAGACCGAACTGCTCGACCTCCGCGAGTACGATCTGCCGGCGTACGACCCCGACGCGTCCGAACCCGAGGACGCCGCGGCGCTGGCCCGCGCCGTCGAGCGCGCCGACGCCGTGCTGATCGGAACGCCGAACTACCACGGATCGTACTCGGGACCGCTGAAGAACGCGCTCGACTACTGCGGGCGCGACGAGTTCGGCGGGACTACCGTGGGCCTGCTGGAGGTCGCCGGCGGGGAGTTCCCCACCGCGCCGCTCGACCACCTCCGGTCGGTCTGCCGGACGCTGAACGCCTGGACGCTGCCGACGGAGGTCGCGATCCCCAGCTCGCGCTCGACGTTCGAGGACGGCGAGATCGCCGACGAGCGGATCGCCGAGCGCGTCGCGACGCTGGGCGAGCGCGCAGTCGACTTTGCCGGCGTCGAGGACTACCCGGACCTGGTCGAGAGCCGCCGGGACGCCGTCGCCGGGACGGGCGACGACTAGGAGGACCGACCGACGACTAGCCGGGTCGCGCCGCCTTCGTCGGATTTTTCACCGCCTCCTCCCACTGTTGTTCCGATGCCGTCGCTCGCACTGTCGGCCGCGGTCGGTGCCGTGTTCGGCCTCGTGCTGGCCGCGCCGCCGGGCCCCATGAACGCGATCATCGCCGAGGAGAGCGTGCTCCGTGGCTGGCCCGCCGGGTTTCGGGCCGGCCTGGGCGCGATGCTGGCCGACGCGCTGTTTTTCGCGCTGGCGTTCGTCGGCGCGGTCGCCGTCGTCGATCGCACGCCGTGGCTTCGATCCGCGCTCTACCTGCTCGGCGGGGCGCTGATGCTGTACTTCGCGGTCGGCGCGCTGCGTGACGCCGACGCCGCCCGGTCGTTCAGCGCCGACGGCGGCGTTCCGGTCGACGCAGACTCGAAGGGGTTCCGAAAGGCGTTCGTGCTGGCGCTGACGAACCCCTACCAGATCGCGTTCTGGCTCACGGCCGGCGTCGGCCTGATCGAACCCGGGCGGCTCGACGTGCTCGCCCACGCCCCGGCCGTCGGCGACGCGCTGGCGGGGTCGCTCGTCGTCGAGACGGGCAGCCCGGCGCTGCTGGTCGGCTTCTTTGCGGGGATCGGGCTCTGGATCGTCGGCTTCCCCGCCGCGCTCGTCGCGACCGGGCGTCGCGTCGACGCCGCCGCGCCCGCGGTGGCGGCGCTCAGCGGCGTCGTCCTCGCGGGGTTCGGCGGGGCCTTCCTCTGGATCGGGACGACCGGGCTGGCCTGATCGCGCCGTCAGAAGTTTCTACGCGCTCCGGCTAGTTGGCGTATGCTAAGTACGGGCGCCGCGCCGCCCGCCGTGCAGCTCGCGATCACGCTGCTGCTGTGTGTCGTGCCGACGCTGGCGCTCTTTGGATTACTTCGACTGCTGGAGTGGCTTCGCGACGACGACCTCGTCGAGCGAGTCGCCGCCGAGACGGACGAACCGGTCGAGCCGGCCGCCATCGACGCGTTCCTCGCGAAAGGCGCGAGCGACGGATCGAGCGGCGAGTCGGGGTTCGATCGACGGCTCGACGCCGACGACCGGCCGGACGCCGGGTCGGCCGCGACCGCCGGAGCAGCCGGCGAGTCGACCGACGAGACGGAAGTTCGCTGTCGGCACTGCGGCGCGCCGAACCCCGATGGTGTGCGCTACTGCGAGGAGTGCGTCGGCAGAATCTGAGCGCGACGGCCGGCCGCCGCTATCGTGCTATTCGAGCCACCGGCGCACGACCGCGCCGAACCCGGCGGCGCCGATACACAGCGCCACGAGGCCGCCGACGCCGGTCAGCACCAGCGCGCCGTTGATTCCGGCGCCGACGGCCAGCGGGACGAGCCGGTTCTCCTGATCGTCGACGAGTCGATCCCCGATCGCGAGAAACGCGATCGCCGAGCCGACCGCCCAGAGAACGTACGCGACGAGTACGAGAAAGAACGCGACGGGGATGCCCACCAGCGAGATGACCAGCAGGAACGTCGCACAGGCGACCGCAACGAGCCCGAGCAGCCCGTAGAGGAACGACCCCACGAGATCGTCTACGAATGACGCCGCGGTTCGGTCGACGTACTCCGGTCGGACCGCGAGCGCGACGGCGCCGAACACGAGCGTCGTGAGGAACGCGGTCACCGCGCCGCCGAGCACGCCGCCGATCGGATTTTCCAGTGCGATATCCACGGACTGTAACGCGACGGGCTCGACCGCGCCGGCGCCGAGAGCTGCGAGCATGGCGGAGAGACATATCGAGTGGACAAAAGGTGTTCGCTCGCCGCGCAGTCGAGCGTGCCGACGGCGTCGCGAGCACGCGCCGGGTTGCTCAACTCGGCTGTCCGAACTCAGAACTGCGCGCGAATCACCGCTGCGACGCGTTCGGCCTCCCGCTTCGAGAGCTCCCGTCGCGGCAGCGAGACGTGTACTCCGTCGTCGGACTTGCGGGGCACGACGTGGACGTGGGCGTGCTGGACGTTCCCGACGAGCGATCCCGAGGAGTGGAACACGCTGAACCCGTCGGGATCGAACGCGTCGTCGAGCGCCCGCGAAACCGTCTGGACGGTGTCGAACACGGCGGACGCCGTCGCTCCGTCGCCTCCGAGCACGTCCTCGCGGTGGTCCTTCGGAATCACGAGCGCGTGGCCCTCGACCGCCGGGTTCTCGTCGAGGAACGCGACCGTCCGCTCGTCCTCGTACAGGACGTGGGCCTCGTCCTCGCCGCTGACGATGCGACAGAACGCGCAGTCGTCGACCATACTGGTGCAGGCGCGCGGACCACGAAAAGTGTATCCCAAGTGACGATCGAACCCGGGCGAGATCGACCAGTGTCGCCGCGGCGGCGACGAGGCGACCTCAAATTCGCCCTTCGAGCCACTCGCAGACGCCGGGGTTGGTCGCGACGACGCCGTCGACGCCGCGGCGTCGGACCGCCCAGGCGACCGGGCGCGCGCCAACGGGCCACGCGTACACGTCGAGCCCCCGCTCGTGGGCCCGCGAGACGATATCCGTCGCCAGGCAGAGCGACCAGTGGACGTTCGCGAGCTCGCAGCCGATCAGCTCCGTCGTCGTCAGGTGCCGATCGAGGCGCACGTCGAAGTTGTACGAGAGCGCCGCATCCGCGTCGGCCGCTCTCGCCTCCCAGATTGCGTCGGAGTAAAAGGAGGTGACGACCACCTCGTTGTCGGCGTCGGCCGCGACGTCGAGCGCGGCGTCCGCCAGCCCCGGCTCCTTGAGGTCGAGTTCGACCGTCACGTCGTCCGGTACTACTTCGAAAACGCGTTCGAGCCGCGGGATCCCCCAGTCCGACCCCTCAACCGACATCGATTCGAGTTCGTCGGCCGAGTGATCCGCGACGCGCCCGCCGCTGTCCGTGATCAGTCGGAGCCGCCCGTAGTGGCTCGCGACCAGGTCGTCCGACCCCGACCGGCGAACGTCGACTTCGACGCCGTCGGCTACGGCCGCGGCGCTCTCGAACGCGCGAACCGTATTCTGCGGATACCGATGTCCGAACCCCCTGTGTGCGATCAGCTGCACGTCTAACGGTAGGTCGTCGCGACGGAAAATCGTACGCGTCAGGGCCCCCGCTCGACCGGCCGGTGCCGTCGACGAACGGCGCGGCGGTCCGCCCGACCACAGGTCTATGCCGGAGGGCTGCCAATCCCCGGTAATGACGGAGTTTGCGGCACTCGTCGAGCGGTCGTTGCGCGGCGACGCGCTGGCGGAGTTCGAGCGGCGCGTCGACGACCAGGCGGGTCGACTCGCCGCCGACCTGCGCGCGGGTCGGCTCGACAGCCCCGGCTTCGGCCTCGGGCTCGAACTGGAAGCCTACGCCGTCGACGATCGCGGCCGGCTCGCGCGCGTGCCCGACGAGGTCTTCGAGGGGCCCTGCGACCGGGAGCTCGGGCTGCACAACGCCGAGTTCAACACCGCGGCCGAGCCGTTCGACGACGACGGGATCGCCGCGCAGGCGGCCCAGCTCGAACGGAACGTCCGGACGGCGCGGGCGGCCGCCGGCGACGCCGGGCTGGAGTTCGTCCTCGACGCGATGTGGACCGAGCCGCCCGAGGAGGGCTCTCACGACTACCTCTCGGCCGTCGAGAATCGCGGCGGCGTCACCGTCGCCGAGAACATGACCCTCTCGCCGCGGTACTGCGCGATCGACAACCACATCCTGCGACGCGCCGGCGGGTCGGTGTCGATCTCGGTGCCGGGCGCCGACTGTTCGTTCCCGACGATCCTGGTCGAGTCGCTGACCAGCTCGATCCAGCCCCACGTTCAGGTCCCCGACGCGGCGTCGTTCCCCGACTATCACGCCGCGGCGATCCGGACGCTCGGGCCGGTGCTCGCGCTGGCGACGAACTCGCCGCTGCTCCCGACCGATCTGTACGATTTCGACGACCCGCACCGGCTGCTCGACGAGACGCACCACGAGCTTCGCGTCCCGGTCTTCGAGCAGTCGATCGACGACGCCTGGGAGAAGGTGCGCGTCCCCGACGATCTGGCCTCGGCGACGGACGTTCTCGACGCGCTGGTCGCGGATCCGACCTGCGCGCCGTTCCTCCGCGAGTGGGTCGCCGACGGCTCTCGCGAGACGTTCGAGGACCGCTTCTGGGAACTCGACCACAAGCGGGGCACCTTCTGGCGGTGGGTGCGCGCGGTCACCGGCGGCCAGCCCGTCGGCGAGGGTGACCGGCAGTCGATCCGCATCGAGTACCGGCCGCTGCCCACCCAGCCGACGGTCGCCGACAACGTCGGCCTGCTCTGTCTCGTCGCCGGCCTCCTCCGCGGGCTCGTCGCGACCGACCACCCGATCGCGACGCTCGACCGGGACGCCGCGGAGCGGAGCTTCTACGCCGCCGTCGAAGACGGGCTCGACGCCGATCTCGCGTGGGTCACGGCCGACGGCGACCGGACGTCGGACTCGGCGGTGATCTACGACGAGATTTTCTCGCTCGCCCGGCGCGGCCTCCGCGAGCAGGGCGTCGAGTCCGACACGATCGAGACGTACCTCGATCCGATCGAGGCGCGGTGGACGGACCGAACGGCACCGAGTCGCTGGAAGCTCGCGCGCGTCCGGGAGGGACTGGACGACGGGCTCGCTTTCGAAGACGCCGTCGCGGAGATGCAAACCGAGTACGTCCGGCGCTCGGCTGCCGACGAGCCGTTCGGGGACTGGCGTTGATTCCGGCCGCCGTCCGACCGGTGTCGAATCAGACTGCCGACAGTAGAGCTCATGTGCGCGTCGGCGTCGTTCGAGCGTCTGACGCCCGTTCGACGTATCTTTATTGGGTCGTCGCCTCTCGACTGTGATATGAACGCGCTCGCGGCCGTCGTCGTCTCGCTCGTGCTGGGGCCGCTCACAGTGTTGTCGTTCCTGATCGATCCGTCCGGCTTTCTCGCCCGGAACGGCCTGCTGTCGATCTGCTACTTGGCGGCGGCGTCGCTGGGGACGGTCCTGCACGTCGCCTTCGCCGTCCGGGTCGTATCGGCCGTCAACCGCCGCGTCCGCTCGTCCGGCCGGGACGCCGGAACGCGGCCGGGCGTCGGGTCGGGCGAGTGAGCCCGGTCAGCACCGTTCTCCCAGATCCCGCCAGTCCGGCGGGTGCAACTGCACCTCGATCTCCATCGCGCAGCCCGGGCAGTAGAACGCGCCGCCGCGCTCGCCGGGCCGGAACTCCTCTGATTCGCCGTGCTCGGGGCAGCGAACCGTCACGCCGCGTTCCTCGCCGTCCGGTCGTTCGACCTCGAAGCGAGTGCTACTCATCACGCTGCGGGACGCGCCGCGAAAAGATAGGTGTTCGTCCGGTCGCGTCGCCGAGGCGTCGGGCGGCCCTACAGTTCGACGAACGGGAGCGTCGCCAGCTCGTCGGCCGAGTAGTCAAGCGCGTCGGACTGCGAGACGCCGTCGGGCGTGATCATGTCCATGATGAGCGGTGCGTTGCCGACTGCGCCGGCCTGCGCGCCGCCGAACGTGTCGCTGCCCGCATCTCCAGCCTGAACCCCTCGGAGCGTGCCGAAGTTCTCGGACTGGACCATCGGCACGACTTCCAGATCGGCTGCGTCGGCGCCGTCGAACGCTTCGCGAGAGATCCGGAGCGTGACGGTGTTGTTGTCGAGGTCGGCGGTCGTCGAGGGGTTGACGACGTTGCCGTCGTCGTCGGTCAGCGACGCCCCGCCCGCGTCGACGGCGCTCAGGGTGAACCCGCTGACTTCGAGGCGGTACTGCCACGGCGCCTCGAACGTGGCGTTGGCGCCCAGATCGTCGAGCGTTCCTTTCGTCCCGCCGCTCGCGCTCGGATCGCGCACCCACATGACGAACATCTGGGGCGAGAACCCGTAGTCGCCGCCGTACGCGTCGTAGAGGTTGTCGACCTCGAAGGTGAACCGGTAGAAGCTCGGCGTCTGTTCGACCGTCAGTTCCAGTAGGTCGAACGCGCCGTCCTGGAACGCCGAGGCCTTCGGGTAGGTGTACTCGCCGGGCCCGTAGTCGTCGCCCGAGGGGTCCGAGAGCGTCGTGACGACCTCGGGCGGGTTGACCGTCACGGTGTTCGACGCGAGCGTCTCGCCGTCGGCCGAGCGGACGGTCACGTCGTAGCTGCCCGTCTCGCCGATGGTGTACGGCACCGTGTCTGTCTCGCCCGAGGAGTTCGGCGGCAGGCGGACGTTCGCGGGCGCCACCACCTCGCCGTCGACGAGCACCTCGACGTTGGTGCCGCCGACGTAGTCGCCCTCGTTCTCGCCGGTGCCGGTGATGAACGGCTCCTGAACGAACGTCTCGTCCTGGATGTCGATCTGGATCTCCTGCTCGGGCGGTTCGTAGGTCGGCAACTTCTTGCGCTCTTTCTTGTCGGCCGGCCGAAGTCGGATCGCGGTGCCGCCCGACCCTGCCATCGACGCCAGCACGGTCGTGTCGGCGTCGACGAGCACCTCGTCGATCCGCACGTCCGCGAGGTTCTCGTCGTAGTCGGCATCGGCGCCGTCCGAGTAGATCTCGGCGACGTACGGCTCGCGTTCCTCCTTCTTTTTTCCGTGCTTATCGTGGCCTTTGCCCTCGCCTTTGTCGTGGCCTTTGCCGTTCTTTTTCTCGTGTCCCTTTCCGCGACCGTCGCTACGATTCTTGTCGTGGCCCTTGCCACGGCCCTTTTCGTGGCCTTTGCCTTTCTTACGGCCATTCCCCTTGCCGGGACCGCGGGGGTGATCGTCGTCCCCGTCCGGGCCCTCCCAGTCCTCGTCGAGGAAGCCCAGCGGGACGTCGAGCGCACGGCCGTACTCGTCGGTCATCGCGCCGACGAACCACTCCTCGCCGCTCTGCCGTGCGGTGACGGAGTAGTCGCCGATCTCGGCGTCGAGCACCGCCGTGTCGTCCCACGCCGCCGGGACGTCCTCGATAAACTGGAACTCGGGAACGGTGGGACCGCGGATCGGGTCCTCGTCGGGTTCGGGCATCGACGCGCCCGTCTCGGTGACGGCGATCGAGTCGAGGTTGAACCCGCCCGAGTCCGCGTCGGTCAGCGCGATCGCGACTTCGTTGTCGCCGGCGCCCAGTTCGATCGTCGTCGAGACCGACTCCCAGGTGTCCCAGTAGTACGTCGGCGGGAACTCGACCTGCGCGCGCTTCTTGCCGTCGACCAGCACGGTCGCGGTTCGGGCGACGTCGGCCGGCACGGCGTTGTTCTCCTCGTCGCTGGCGTACCGGAGGTGGAGGACGTACTCGCCGCCCTCGTCGACGTCCTCGACGGTCCACGACGCCGTCGATCCGGGGTCGACGCTGTTGGGATCAAACTCGACGTACTGCTCGCCCTGCGCGTTGGCCCAGCTCGCGGCCGTCCCAAGGCCGTCGAGGTCGGCCCACTCGGCCTGCGCGACGTCGCCGACCCCCAGCGTGGCAGGCTGCTCGGCGAGATACGAGCTCGGCAGATCGGCGGCCATCTGCAGGCCGCTGAAGTACGTCGGGTACATCGCGAGCTGCTTGGCCCGCGTCGACTCGATGCCGCCGGAGCCCGAGTCCATGTCGAAGATGCCCGGCGTGTACTCGACGGGACCGCCGAGCATCCGAGTGAACGGGAACGTGACGTGGTGCTCGGGACTGACGAAGCCGAAGGAGTCGTACTCCTGGCCTTTGACGCCCTCCCGGGTCATCAGGTTGGGGTACGTCCGGCGGCGCCCCGTCGGGTGGATCGGCTCGTGGACGTCGAGCATCTGGCGGTTCGCAGCGGCGGTTTCGGCGACGAGCGTGTGGTGGTTGACAAGCACCTGGTTGTGGTGGTTGTGGCCATCGCCGGCCAGATCGCCCGCGTCGGCGACGTAGCCGTTCTTGATCGTCCGGATGCCCAGGTCGTCGTACAGCGAGAACGCCTCGTCGAGCTGGGACTCGTAGTTCAGGAAGTCGCCCGCCGTCTCGTTGTGCATCGTCATCTGGGTCGGCTCGTCCAGGCTCGGCCCGTAGTCCGTGACCTCCTCGAGATCGAAGTCCGGATACGAGTCCGTGTACGAGAAGGCGCTTCCGTCGCCCGGATAGCTCGACCAGCCCTGGTTCCAGCCCTCGATGAGCACGCCGGGGATGCCGTGCTCGCTGGCGAAGTCCATGTACAGCTTCGCGCGGCCGGTCTGGGCGCCGTGGTTCCCGACGTGATCCCCCGGCGGATCGGCGTCGGGGTTGAACTGGTCGGTGTTCGGGTTGTACTCCCAGTCCGCGCGCCCGGTGATCATCAGCCACCAGACGCCGATGAACTTCTGGGGGTCGATCCAGTCGACGCCCTGCTCGAACACCTCGGGATCGTAGTCCTCGTTGAGATTCAGGTTGAGGCTGGACTCGATCAGTTCGCCGGGGCGCGTCCCGACCTGGAACGTCCGCCACGGCGTCACGTGTGGCGCCGACGCCTTGACTTTCTCTCCCTCGGGCAAGGGCGCCAGCGTCGACTCCATCTGCGTCGTTCCCTCGCCCTGGGGCGCGATCCCCAGCGAGGCGTAGTCGTCGAGGTTCGCCTCGTGGACGCCGACGTACAGCCCGTCGTCGGTTTCGAGCGTCATCGGCGTGTGGACGCCGTCGCCGCCCGCGGCGGCGACGGTCTGGTTCTGTAGCGCCGACGCGATCTCCGACAGCTGGGTCTCCTCGTACTCGTACTCGAAGCTGTTCCAGTCGTTCTGGATCCACCACGACGTGTAGTCGCCGGCGAAGTTGTACTCCGTCCGCTCGGACGTGATCACGAAGTCGCCGAACTCGTCGCCGAAGACGAACCGGAAGCCGAAGCCGTCGTCGAACGCGCGCAGTTCGAGCGTGCCGGATCGCCCGTCCCCCATCTCTTCGAGACCGATCCGGAGCTCGTTGTAGTGCTCCCGGATCTCGTCGTACCGGTCCCAGACGGGTTCCCACGTCGTGTCGACCGTCGATCGTTCGGTCCCGGTGACCGAGACGCCCTCGCGGAACGTCGGCTGGTTCTGGAACTCGAACCCGAGCGCCGAGTCTCCCACGACCGTCGTTCCCTCGTACACGAGGTCGTAGCTCGGAACCCCGTCGGCGACGTCGACCGTCACCTCGACGCACCCGTCCGGCGACCGGACCGTCTGGACTGGCGAGTCGTCTCCCCCCGAAACCTCCGCAGCGACATCCTCGGGCACGGACGCCGAGTACGCCGAGGCGGCAAGCAGCGACGCCATACCGCCGACGAATCCGCGCCGGCCGATCCCTGCGCTTTGTTGCTCGTTATTTTCGTCGAACATCACGTGTGGATGGGAGGAATTATACTGATAAATGTATCTATCAATGAGGAAAATTTTCAACAATAATGTCAGGATCTATCGTCTCCCGGGAGTGTCGCGAGTCGGAACGACGCTATCGAACTCGGAAAGACCTCGTCAGCCACCGAGCGCCGCGAACACGAACACGAGCGCGACGTACGACACGACGATGCCGACCGCGACCATCGGAACCGTCTCGAAGAGGTCGTAGCTGCCGTTGTTCGTGTCGGACGCGCCTCTCTCCGCGCGATCGACGTCGACTTCGCCGGATTCGATGGCCTCGGCGGTCGGCATCACCTCTGGGAGGCCTTTGCGACGAGCGTCGATCTTGTTGAGCGCCAGCACCGCCGCGGCGGTCAGGACGAACGCGAGCGGCAGCGCGACGATGGGGCTCCGGAGGCCCAACCCGTACAGGACCAGGACGACCATCGTGGCGCCCGCGGCGGTCGCGGCGAACGGCACCTGCGTGTTCACGTGGTCGATGTGGTCCGAGCCCGCGAAGATCGAGGACATGACGGTGGTGTCGCTGATCGGCGAACTGTGGTCACCCCAGATCGCGCCGCCGAACAGCACGCCGATCAGCACCGGGAGCACCGAGGGGCCGACCAGTTCGTAGCCCAGCGGGATCGCCAGCGGCGTCAGGATCGCCATCGTCCCCCAGGACGTACCGGTGGTGAAGGCGACGAACATCGCCGCGATGAAGATCAGCAGGGGCAGGAACCCGCCGGGGATGCCGCTGCCGACCAGCACGTCGACGATGTACTGTGCGGTGCCGACCTGCTCGGCGGCGTAGCCGATCGCCCAGGCGAGCACGATGATCGCCAGCGCGATCATCATCGTGTTGAACCCGTCGATGATCGTCTCGCTGGCCTCCTCCAGATCCATCGTCCGGTAGGCCAGCGACCCGACGAACCCGGTGACCATGAACGCGAACGCGCCGTACAGCAAGCCGAGCGCGACGTCGGTCTCCTGGAACGCCTCGGCGAGGTCGACGCCGGGCTGGTGGCCGCCGCCGAGATACCACATCGAGACGAGCCCGACGACGAGTAGGACGATGATCGGGACGAAGAAGTTCACGAGCGTCGGATTCTTCTCGCTGGGCTCGCCGACGTCGGCCGAGACGTCAGACAGCGGCGTGGCGTCCTCTCGGATCGTCCGCCCGGTCGAGCGCGCCCGCCACTCGGCGTCGAGCATCGGCCCGAAGAAGCGCTGGGTGATCGCGATGAACCCGACCATGAAAAACGCCATGAAGCAGTAGAGGTTCCACGGGATCGACTGCAGAAACAGGCCGAACGCCGTCACGCCCAGTTCGCTCGCGGTGAATTCCGCGGCCTCGAAGCCGGCGATGATCATCGACACCTGGAACCCGATCCAGTTCGAGACGGGGCCGAACGTCGTCACCGGCGAGGTCGTCGAGTCCAGCACGTACGCGTGCATCTCGCGCGACGAGCGGTTCTCCTGGGAGAGCTCTCGCGTCGCGTTGCCCGTCACGACCGTGCTCGTATACGAATCGAAGAAGATGAACACGCCGATCAGCCACGTGAGAATCTGGGACTCGCGGGCGGTGTCGACCCGATCCCCGATCCACCGCTCGAGTGCGAGGATCCCGCCGGAGCGGTAGATGAACGCCGCCCCTGCGCCCATGAACAGGATCAGGATGATGAACTTCGTGTCGAACGGCGACCGGACGACCGCGACGAGCCAGTCCATCGTCAGCGCCGTGGCGGCGATCGGGTTCCAGCTCGCGACCAGCAGCGCGCCGATCCAGACCCCCGCGAACAGCGACACCAGCACCTGCCGGGTCGTCATCGCGAGCACGATCGCCAGGACCGGCGGCGCCAGCGCGAGGATGCCGAAGTGCTCGGACATGCTAGAGCGTCGAGCTATTCAACTAATAATTATTATTGTTGTTCGGGAGCCCGCTGGCGACGTCCGGTTGCAGAATCGTTGCCAACGGGCCGGCCCTTCGAGAGGGACGCCCCCCGAGCCGGGGCGCGACTTCAGAGCTTGAAACTCCGATCGTCGTTTTACGTTGTAGGCCGTACAACGTGGAGATATGGAGCCTACTACGCAGACCGAGAACCACGACTCGCCGCGCGTCGAGGGATCGGGCGCGCTAAATGCCATCTTCGACGCGATCGTCGCACTGCTGATCGCCGTCCCCGGCCTCGGCGCGGCGTCGGCGGGCGTCGCCGTCTATCGATCCGCCGACGCCGCGACGGCCGAGGAGATCGTCGCCGAACTGGAGGTCACGGCGACGACGATGACCGACGCCGAGCTGGTCGACGCGATCCACAGTCTCATGGTCTGGGGCGGGCTCGGCCTCGCCGTGACGGGCGCCGTCCTCGTCGTCGCCGGCATCGCGTTCGCCGCCTACTCGCGCCGAGTGCGGCGCCGCCTGGAGGGGACCGGCCTCGTGATCGACGACCGGATCGTCCTCGCCGTCGTCGGGGCGGTCGTCTCGGCGGTCACCTCGTTCGTCCCGTTCTCGCCGCTGGTCGGCGGCGGCGTCGCGGGCTACGTCCGGCGAGGGTCGTCCGGCGACGCGCTGCGGATCGGCGCGCTGGCCGGGATCGCGCTCGCGGCCCCCTACGCGCTCTTGCTCGTCTTTCTTGCGGGCGGCGCGTTCGCCGCGAACGCCGTCACGCTCGGGCTGCTGATCGTCGCCATGCTGGCCATCTCGAGTGCGATCACCGTCGTCCTGAGCGCGATCGGGGGATACGCGGGATCGGCAATCGCCGATCGCTGAGCGCGCTGTCGGATGCGGTCGCTCAGTCGGGCCGTCGGAACGCCAGGCTGTACATCTCGCCGACCCGCTCCTCACCGATGTCGTCGACGATTCGGTCGGCTCGGGTCACGAGCCGGTCGGCATCTCTTTCCGGAAGCCCCGCAGCGCGCGAGCGTACCGCCGCGGCGTGGGCGTCGAGATGACTTTCTGTCCAGGGAACCGGATCGAGCAGCGTCCGCTTCCGGTCGAACGTCCAGCCGTACCCCTCGAACAGCCGCCGCAGCGCGGCCGCCGGGTAGAACGCCAGCGCGGGCCGTCCCTCGGCGAGTTGCGAGGCGGCGTTCTCGACGGCGAACAGCTCTCGCACGTCGGCGTCGGCCGGTAACGGCTCGTAGTCGTCGACGACGAGGTGACAGCCCGGCGTCGCGACGCGGGTCACCTCGGTCGCGATGGCGTCGAGCGACGCCGGCGGAACCACGTTGAACAGCCCGTGGGCCGTGATGATGTCGACGGTGTCGTCGACCAACGGGAGCTCCCTGAGATCGGCTTCGAGCGCGACGCTTCGATCCGGATCGTCACGGGCCACGCGCTCGCGAACAGTTCGCGCGTGCTCGGCGTCGTTCGTCACCGCGTAGACGCGCTCGGCACCCGCTGCGAGCAGCCCCGCGGTCGCGTTGCCGACGCCGGCGCCGGCCTCCAGGCAGGTCGCACCGTCGACCGACTGGTCCTCCAGCGCCGTCGCGACCGTACTCGGAACGTCCATGACTGTCCTCGTCTCCTCGCGCCGTCAGTGGTGGAGCTGCTCGGGCACCGGACTGTCGTCGTGGCGCGCCCGCTCGATCAGCGAACGCTGGGCGGCCTCGTCCATTCCGTCGAACCGCTCGGCGGCGTCGAGGACCATCGCGACGAGCTTCGGATCGCCGGGCGTGATGACGCTCGTCAGTCCCTGCGCGGCGGCGAAATCGAAGCGCTCGCGGATCGTGTCGGGATCGTCGACCGGCTGATACCAGTTCGCGTACGGCCGGTCTTCCTCGGGCAGTTCGTCGGTCGGGGGCCACGTTCCGCCGGCGAACGCCTTGATGCCGAGCGTGCCGATGTCCTCCGATTCGGCGCGTTCGAGTACGGCCTCGTAGTCGTACTCGTCGCCGTCCTTGCCGGCGACGACGGGGTTCATCGGGAACATCAGCGAGTCGAGATCGTCGATGCGCTCGATCGCCTCGAGGATCAGCTGCGGGTCGCCGTGGCTCGTCAGCCCGATGTGATCGACTTTACCCTCGCTCCGGGCGTCGCGGATCGCTTCGAGCGCGCCGCCCTCGCCCGTGATCTCGTCGAGTTCGTGCTCGTACTCCAGCCCGTGGATCTGGTACAGCTCGACGTGGTCGGTTCCGAGCCGGTTCAGCGACCGATCGAGCTTGCGCGCCGCGCCCTCGTAGTCGCGCTTCTGTGTCTTGCACCCGAGGAAGATCTCCTCGCGGTGCTGGCGGAGCTTCGGGCCGAGCTTCAGCTCGGCGTCGCCGTACTCCGGCGCCACGTCGAAGTGGTTGACGCCGCGATCCAGCACGAGTTCGATCATCTGGTTCGCGCCCTCCTGTTCGAGCCAGTTGAGCGCGATGGCGCCGAACGTCGCGACGGAACTGTCGTGGCCGGTCTCTCCCAGCGGTCGTGTTTGCATACCGACGTGGTAGGTCCGGAGTCGCATAAGCGTGGCCGCCGCGAGTTCGAGAGATTCCTGCTGGGCGCCCCTCCGTCCCACGATACCCGGCCCCAATGTTCGATCGAAACGCAACTGTTAAACGTATCTCGTCGCTACGAAAGGATGCGTACCTGAGAGGGTACAGGTAAGCTCCGTTGGTGTAGTCCGGCCAATCATCTTGCCCTCTCACGGCAAGGACCAGGGTTCGAATCCCTGACGGAGCACTTCTCTCGAAGCAAATTCGCGAGCGACCGGTGTGTGGCGACTGCCACCGAGAGTTGGCTGCTGTCCGACGGAACTCGCCCTGGTCGAGCGTCCACAGCCAACATCCCGAACTATTTACGTCGGGCTCCCCGACTCACACGTAACCGAAACACGCGTCGTCCCCGAGAAGGGCGTGGGGCTGACGAGTCGCTCGTCGCGTTCGCGCGGTCGACCTCCGAAGCGCCGTATCACGCTCTGCTCTCCTTCACAAGGCGTACTCTGCGACGGGTTCTGGGACTGCTCTGATCGGACCCGACCTATGGAAATCGAAATCGCAACTATTGGCGGCTACGAGGAAGTCGGTCGACAGATGACCGCAGTCCGTGCCGGCGGCGACATCGTCGTCTTCGACATGGGACTGAACCTCTCGAAGGTACTGATTCACGACAACATTCAGGTCGAGGGCATGCACTCCCTCGATCTCATCGACATGGGCGCCATCCCGGACGACCGGATCATGAGCGACCTCGAGGGCGACGTGAAGGCGATCGTTCCCACGCACGGCCACCTCGATCACATCGGGGCGATCGGCAAGCTGGCCCACCGCTACGACGCCCCGATCGTCGCCTCGCCGTTCACGCTCGAACTCGTCAAGGAGGAGATCCAGGACGAGGGGAAGTTCGACGTCCAGAACGATCTCGTGGAGATGGAGCCCGGCGAGACGATGGGCATCGGAGAGCGCTGCGAACTCGAGTTCGTGAACGTCACGCACTCGATCATCGACGCGATCAACCCGGTGCTGCACACGCCGGAGGGCGCGGTGGTCTACGGGCTGGACAAGCGCATGGACCACACGCCGGTCATCGGCGACCCGATCGACATGAAGCGGTTCCGCGAGATCGGTCGCGAGGGTGAGGGTGTCCTCTGTTACATCGAGGACTGCACGAACGCCAACAAGAAGGGCCGCACGCCCAGCGAGAACGTCGCCCGCGAGCACCTGCGCGACGTGATGCACAGCATCGAGGACTACGACGGCGGCATCGTCGCGACGACGTTCTCCAGCCACATCGCGCGCGTCTCCAGCCTCGTCGAGTTCGCGAAAGAGATCGGCCGCGAACCAGTACTCCTCGGTCGATCGATGGAGAAGTACTCCGGCACCGCCGAGCGCATCGGCGCCGCGTCGTTCCCCGACGACCTCGGGATGTTCGGCCACCGCAAGTCCGTCGATCGGACGTTCAAGCGGATCATGAACGAGGGCAAGGAGAACTACCTGCCAATCGTCACCGGCCACCAGGGCGAGCCCCGCGCGATGCTCACCCGAATGGGTCGGGGCGACACCCCCTACGAACTCGACGACGGCGACAAGGTCATCTTCTCGGCGCGAGTGATCCCGGAGCCGACCAACGAGGGGCAGCGCTACCAGTCCGAGAAACTGCTGGGCATGCAGGGCGCCCGCATCTACGACGACATCCACGTCTCGGGCCACCTCCGACAGGAGGGTCACTACGAGATGCTCGACGCGCTCCAGCCCCAGCACGTCATCCCCGCCCACCAGGATATGGGCGGGTTCTCCGGCTACGTCGACCTCGCCGGCAACCAGGGGTACAAGCTCGGGCGGGATCTCCACGTCACGTCGAACGGTAACACGATCCAGCTCGTGGAGTAGGTCCGCGGAGTCACAAACGGCTCCACGGGAGAAGATCCGCTACTGCGAGCCGGAAGATGGCGACGCACCGTGGCGGCCGAACCGTCTACTCTTCGGGTTCCCCGTACGGCCCGCGGTCGCCGCCGAACCCCTCCTCCATCATCTCGCACTCGCCGTTCGCGTTGATCAGGATCCGCCCCTGGTAGCCACAGGAGCCGTTGCTGTTGAACTTGCAGCGCGTGCACCGACACTCGACGGCTTTTCCGGAGTTTCGCTGACCCATGCTGTCATCTAGCAAGCCCGGTGGTTTACCTCTGTCCCCGCGGCGGCGTCGACGCTCGATCTCGACGGCTTCCGGCAGCGTCGTCACGCAGCGGCGCGATGCCGTGCTTCGGCGTCGGCCGGCGGTGACGCAGTTGCTCGGTATCGCTCCGAACGCCGTCGCCCGCGGTCAGAACCGGCGTCGAAGCTCGTCGATCACGGTGGGCGGGAGATCGAGGTCGGCGAGCAGGGCGTCGCGGCGTTCCGGATCGCCGTGGCCGGCGACGAACCCGTTGAGCCGCGCGGCGATTGTCGAATCCACGAACGCGTCGCCGTACAGCTCCGCGAGCTCGTCGCCGACGACCGGCGTCGACCGCAGTTCGTACTTCTGATGGTAGTCCTCGGCGAGGTAGAACTCGTCGAGCCTCTCGACGTCGGTCGCGACCGTCTCGCCGGTTCGCTCGGCCAGTTCGTCGCGACGCCGCTGCGCGGCTTCGTACTGCTCGTCGTCGTGTGCGAGGACGACGCCCCGGTACTGGCGTTTGCGAGCCGACGAGTTCCACGCGTGGTTCGACCAGAACGCGTCGAGCAGGTCGTCGTACGCCAGTTTCTCGGGATCGTACTCGATCTGGACGACCTCCGTGTGATCGCCCAGCGAGTGGTACGTCGGATCGGCCGTCGTCCCGCCGGCGTAGCCGACTCGTGTCCGGACGACGCCCTCGACCGCGCCGAACCGTGCGTCCGGGCCCCAGAAACAGCCCATCCCGAACGTCGCCGTTCGGGTCTCGCTCGGCGTCGGTGCCCCGCTCTCGCCCGCCGCCGATGCCGCGTTCTCGGCCGGCGACCGGAGCGCCAGTTCTCGGGTCGCGCTCGTACGGTCCATACGCGTCTCTGGGTCCGCGCGGATTTCCGTGCTTCGCCCCCGCATTGGTATCCGTCGAAGCGGGCGATCAGCTGTCCGCGTTCACCACGTTTTTGCCCGCCACCGTCGTAGAAACGCGCATGGACGGAACGCTGGACCACGTCATGATGCGCGTCGAGGACCTGGAGGAATCGCTGGAGTGGTACCAGACTCACCTGGACTACGAGGAGAAGGATCGCCACGAGGGCGACGACTTCACCATCGTCTATCTCGGCCCCGAGGAGATGCACGAGGAGGGCGCGATGCTCGAACTCACCCACAACGAAGGTGAGAGCGACCTCGAACTCGGCGACGCCTGGGGTCACATCGCGGTGCGCGTCCCCGAGGGCGAACTCGAATCGTACTACGAGCAGCTGATGGACGAGGGCGTCGACGACTACCGCGACCCCGAGTCCTGCGGCGGCAGCTACGCGTTCGTGAAGGACCCCGACGGCCACGAGGTCGAGATCGTCCAGCGCGACCCCGATCAGGGGGCGCTGTGGTCGCTCGACCACACGATGATCCGCGTCGAGGACGCCGACGACGCGCTGGGCTTCTGGACCCGGAAGTTCGAGTACGAACACACCGGGCGCTGGGAGTCCGACACGTTCGCCAACTACTTCATGAAGCCCGAGGACGCCGCGCCCGAGGCGATGGCCGTCGAGCTCACCTACAACTACGACGGCCGGAGCTATGATCTGGGCGACGCCTGGGGCCACCTCTGCGTCCGGATCGACGACCTGCACGAGGACTGGGAGCAGCTCATGGTCCGAGAAGCCGCCGACTACCGCGACCCCGAGAGCTGCGACGACATGTACGCGTTCACGAAGGACCAGGACGGCCACGAGATCGAGCTGCTGGAGCGCGACCCCGACGCCGACTCGCTGTTCCCGTTCTGATCGGCCCCGACTCGCAGTTCCCGTCTGATCGACGCCCGCGCTGCGGCGTCGACGCTCTCCGTTCGCGGTAGTTTGATTACGCTGCCCCAGAAGCGTCTGTAGCATGACAGCCGCGGCGGGGTCGATGACCGAACCCCACGTGCTCGCCCACGCGAAGCGTCGCCTCTTTCCCGACGACGAGGACCGGCGGGGCTACGCGGTCGTCGATACGCAGTTCGGGCAGGAGCGCTGGATCGCGGACGAGCCGATCGACCCGGCGATCCGCGAGACGCTCGCGCCGTTCAACCACATCCGCGTCGGGACGGGCTATCCCGACCTGGTCGGCGTCCGGACGCTCGACGACGAGTGGCTCGCGGCCGACCGCCTCGGCGACGACCCGCCGCTGGTCGCGATCGAGGCGAAGGGGCGGACCGAGGGCGGCCGCGTCGACGTCGAGCGCGGCGTCGTGCAAGCGTACGACCGGCTCCACGAGGCCAACGCCGCGTACGTCGCGGCGCCGACACCGGCGATCTCGCAGTCGGCGCGGACGCTCGCCAGCGAACTGAACGTCGGCGTCCTCGGCGTCGACGCCGACGGCGTCGTCGAGCCGATCGAGCGGCCGCGGGTCGTGGGCAACTGCACCACGAGCGAGACCGACGCGATCCGCTTCCAGGCGAGCGCGCAGGGCGTCGCCGACCGGTCGTTCTCCCTGAATCATCCGAAGAACTACCTCGCGTACCCGCTCGCCGTCTATCATCGGCAAGATACCGAGTCGGTCGTCGCACAGCGAGTCGTCGGCGCGGTCGAGGGCGCTCGACAGGGTGCCGAATTTCTCGATCTCGTCGACGTGACGCCGACGCGGACCGAGCTGACGCCGCTGGGCCGGGAGGTCGTTCGGTTCGCGCTCCGCGAGTACGGGTCGGCCGATGCCGCGCTCGACGCGTTCGACGACTGGAAGGGCTCTCGCCGGCGCTTCTGTGACGCGGCGCCGCGGTGGGGACAGCTCGCGCGCCGCGTCGTCTACGCGTACCCGGCGACGCAGTTGCTCGTCGAGGAGATTCAACATATGCACGAGGACGGCGTTGAGACGCCGACACTGGTCGAACTCGTTACGTACCTCCACGAGCTCCACCCCTCGCTTACGGTCGAACTGTTCGTCCGCGGCACCGACGACGTCCGGAGCCGGGTGCTGGGCCCCGACGGCGAGTTGCGGACCGAGCCGCTCTCGACGGGCGAGACCTACCACTCGCCGACCGTGTTCCAGCTCAAGGCGATGCTGTACCACGCCGGCATCCTGACCGATCGCGGCGCCGAGCCGTCGAACCTCGATCCCGAAACGGACGTCTGGGCGCTTCGCGATCCGGTCTAACCGCCGAACGCCGGACGTACCGGACGGTATCGAGCCGATTCGTCGAAGAAACCCGTCGAGTTTCGGCAGCCGCGCGTCAGTCCGAGCTTTCGGACTGTCGCTTCTCGGTCACTTCCTTGACTCGCGACTCCACGCCGACTCGCTTCTCGCCGATCGTCGCGCCGACCAAGGCGCCCAGTGCCGCGCCCGTGCTGGCGCTGTTTTTGCTGAACAGTCCGCCGATCGCGGCACCGATACCCGCGCCGACCGCGGCGTGGCGCGCTCGACTGAGCGCCCGCTTGATCCGTTTGGATTCCATACCACCACGTTCGTCGCCGAGAGGAATAAACGTACCCGTCGGACGACCTATCGGCGAGACGAATACCATCCGTCCTCGCGTCCGTCAGTCGGACGTCCCGGCGCGCTCGGCCATCATCGACGCCGCGGTGTCGGCCCAGTCGCCCCAGCGGAACCCCGCGGTGACGACGAGCGCCCACCAGGCGTAACACAGCAGCATCCCGGCGTACACCCCCGCGAGTCCGTAGTCGAACGTGACGCCGGCGAGATAGGAGAAGCCGAGCATGAACACGACCGTCCCCGAGAGGTTGGCGTAGAACGGCGTTCTGGTGTCGCCGGCACCCCGCAGGCTTCCCGCGAACGGGAAGAAGATCCCGAAGAAGAACATCGAGACGCCGAACACCCCCGCGAACGTGGCGGCGTACCGGCGGGTCGCGGCGTCGCTGGTGAACGCGCCCGCCAGCGGGTCGGCGCCCGCGACGAGAACGATCCCGGCGCCCCCGAGCGTGAGGAGGCTCAGCGCGGCGATGGCCCGCCCTTCGAAGCGCGCCCGGGCCGGCTCCGATTCGCCCAGCGACTGGCCGACCACGATGCTCGCGGCGACGTTGTACGAGCGGTACAGCGGTCCGGCGACCTGCTGATAGATTCGGCGGCCGATGTGATACCCGGCGTTGACGTCCGTCCCGAAGGTGAGCAGCAGGGCGTTGAAGGGAAAGTTCGCGAGCGACGTGCTCATCCCCTCGGCGAAGTTCGGCAGGCTCACCGCGACGAGCTGGCGCGCGATCGTCGGGTCGGTCGGCCGCCGCAGGACTGGATCGGTCCGATCGCTGAGAAACGCCAGCGCGAACGCGACGGCCTCGAACGTCCTGCTGACCGCGGTCGCGACGCCGACGCCGACGACGCCCAGTTCGGGCAGGGCGCCGATACCCAGGCCGAGACCGACCGTACCGGCGATGTTGAACCCGTTCGCGGCGATGTTGACGAGCATCGGCGTCCGCGTGTCGCCGGTCCCCTGGAGCGAGCGAGCGCTCACGAGGCCGACGATGCGCATCGGCGCCGCAGCGAATACGATCGCGAGGTAGGTGCCGCCCATCGCGACGACCTCGGGGTCGGCGCCCAGCAGCGCGATCAGCGGCCGGGCCGCGACGATCCCGAGCGCGACCAGGGGAATCCCCACCAGAAAGCCGAGCAGCAGCGCCTGGCTGATCGCCTGATCGCGCGCGTCGGCGTCGTCCCGGCCGGTGTCCTGACTGGAGAGGGCGATCGCACCCGAGCCGAGCCCGAGCCCCGCACGGAGCGGGAACTGGGCGTACAGGTCGGCCAGCCCGACCGCGGCGACCGCGGCCGGCGAGAACAGCCCCGTGACGATGACGTCGACCGTCCGCATCAGCGTGTTGAACGTCTGTTGGACGGCGATCGGCCATGACAGCGCGATCGTGCGCCGCCAGACCGACAGCACGCGCGCTCGGAGGCCGTCCATACCAACTTCGAAGGCTCATTCCTCGAATTAGTGTAACGGTCCCGGATGCGATGACTGGGTTTCGGCCCGGTCGTCAGCGATTCAGACGATCCCGCGCGCCAGCGATCCCAGCAGCGGCAGCCCGATCCCGGCACCGACGGTGACGAAGACGATCGGTCGCATCTCGGGGACGAGCAGCGCCGCGTCGCCGATCGAGACCGCGAACGCCACCAGCACGAGGACGCCGAACGCCAGCGCGTACGCGGCGCCGCGCCGGACGCTGGGCGCGACGAGCGCGACCAGCGCGCCGCCCAGCACGAGGCCGATCCAGTGGAGCCACGCGAACAGGAGTCCGAACGCTGCCGCGCCGGCGAGCGCGACGGCGTGGAATCGCCGCCGCGTCCGCGCCTGATCCAGAGCGTCGCGAAGCCGATCTCCGGTTCCGCCCGATGCCGTTTCGGCGTCGCTCGGTTCCGATTCGTCGTCGCGTGCCGTCGCTTCGGCGTCGCCCGGTGCCGTCTCGGCGTCACGCGATCGAACGCTCGCTTCCTCCCCACCCCGATCGCTCGAACTCACGACGACTCACACTCGAACGCCACGGTCTCCTCGCCCTCGATCGTCCGATCCATCGACTTCTGGTCGTTGTCGAGCCAGCGTTCGAACTGGTCGTCGTAGTGCTCGGAGAAGTAGTCGCCCGAGTTTCCGCCGGGCAGGATCGCCGTGGCGTCCCCACCCGGCTCGACGACCATGCGCCAGCTCGATCCGACCGCCGAGTCGACGCGGTAGTTCTTGACCGTCGCCGGCGACCCGTCGGCCGCCAGCCCGTCGTAGTTCAGGAACGGCGCCTGGGCGCCGAAGGGGTGGTCGATCGCCCGCGTCGAGTTCCAGACGCCGTACGTCGACCAGCCCTCGGCGTCGATCTCGTCGAGCGCCTCGCCAAGGGCGGCGACCATCGTCTCGGCGCGCAACCGGTCATCGTACAGCGCGCTGTCGTCCGATAGTGTCGCGAGCACCCAGTCGTTCGGGTAGTACGACTCGTCGAGATCAGCCTCGGAGAACGTGGGTTCGGCCGTCAGGCGGCGGAAATGGTCCATCCAGCGGGCGAACACCAGCGCCCCCCGCGAGTCCCGCGACATTCGGTAGTCCCACTCGTCGAGCGTGGCAGCGGCGTCGGCGAGCCGATCGCCGGCGTCTGGACTGTCGTTCACTGCGGCGAGCAGTTCGGGCACCAACTGCTCGGCGCGCCCGTCCCGAACGTCGTTCTGCAGGTCGCGGTGGAACTCGCGGTCGATCTGTTCGCCTTCGGCGACCGCGGCGTCGAGGCGCTCGTAGATCCGTGCGCCGCGGTACGGCGTCGCGTAGTCGGCGCCGATATAGTGTGCTGGGTCGTCCGCGACGCGCTGGTTAGCCGTGGCGAGCACGTCCGGGTCGATCGCGTGGGGCTTCTCCTCGAAGGGGACGAAGCCGTCCCACGAGGACTCGCCGAACGGCTCGAACCCTTCCCACTCGGCCTCGCCGGCCGAACCGTCGAAGATCCGATCGCCCCGAACTTCCTCGCCGTCGATCCGCCGGATCGGGAGCTTGCCGGTGGCGTAGTACATCGTTCGACCGTCGCTGTCGGCGTACACCAGATTCTGGGTCGGAAGGTCGAACTTCCGCGTCGACTCGCGCAGGTCGGCCAGCCCCTCGCTCCGGCCGAACTCCTCGATCGCCTCGGTCGTTCGCGTGGCGGTGTGGCCGGTCCACGCGACGCCGACGCGGCGCCCGTCGCGTTCGATCATCGGCCCGTGGACTGTCTTTTTGACGTCGAGCGTCCGATTCTCGGCGCCCGAAACCGCGATCTCGCGCTCCTCGATCTCGAACTCGCACCACTCGCCGCGGTAGCGGTAGCGCTCGCCCGCGTCGTCGACCTCGTAGCGGTAGCAGTCGAGCACGTCGGCGCCGACGTTCGTAAAGGACCAGACGCCGCCGTCGTTCGCGCCCGCGATGACGAACGGGACGCCGGGGAACGTCGCCCCGCGCACGGAACGCTCTGGCGTTTCGACGTGTTGCTCGTACCACACCGGCGGCGCCATCAGCGAGAGGTGGGGGTCGTAGGCCAGCAGCGGCGCCCCGCTCGCGGTGTGCTCGCCCGAGACCACCCAGCTGTTCGAGCCGACGCCGGTCGGCGTCTCGAACCCCGAGAGCCACGCGGTCAGGTCGGCGTCGATCGGGGCGGAATGCCCTGCATCGACCGGCTCGGAGCGTCCGGTAACGGCCGATTCGGAGCCTCTCGATGCCGCGGCGCTCCCGGCGTCTTGTCCGTCGCTTCCCTCGCTTCCACCGGTGCTCCCGACGTCCGCGCCGCCGACGCCGGCGGTCGACTCGCGGAGGATCGGCACGTCGTGGTCCAGCCGCCGCGGGAACAGCTCCGCGAACAGCTCCTCGTCGAGCCGCTCTCGAAGGAGCGCCCGCCGGAGTTCGACGAAGCTCCCCGTGAGATCCCACGAGATCTGCTTTTCCATCAGCATCGAGTCCGCGGGCGTCCACGGCCGGGGCTCGTAGCCCAGCAGCTCGTACTCCAGTTGCAGCTGCTCGCTCTCGAAGGCGGCGTTGACGCCGTCGGCGTACGCCTCGACGAGCGGGCCCGCGCGGGTGTCGGCGACGAGTTCCCAGGTCGCTTCGGCCGCTCCCGCGAAGTCCATCGCGACGTGGAACTCGTCGCTCTCCAGAGTAGCCTCGCCGACGACCTCCGAAAGCTGACCGCGCATCTGGCGTCGCTGAAGATCGAGCTGGAAGCCGCGGTCGAACGCCTGGACGTAGCCGACCGCGAAGTAGGCCGCGCGCTCGTCGTCGGCCTCGACGTGGGACACGCCGTCGTCGTCGACGCGTAGGCTCGCGTCGCCGTACGGGCTCTCGACCGCGTCGGGGAGCGACCGATCCGCGGCGTCCCAGGCGTCGCCCGACAGCGGCGCGAACTGGTCGAGCAGGTCGGACGCCGAGGACAGCGAGAGCCCGCCGACGCCGGCCGCGAGAACGCCCGTGAGCACGCCGCGGCGCGTGGTATCGTCTGGCACTACTGCTCTCGAAACGCCGGTACGTAATGATAATTTCGGTGAGTTATCGCGACCGGAAGCGAGTCCCGATCAGCTCACCGGCCGACCGCGGCGCCGAGTGCGCCGCCGAGGCCGCCAAGCACCGCCGGGTACACCGCGCCCGCCAGCAGCACCGCGGTGATCGCGTCGGGCGCGATGGTTCCGTCGCCGACCGCGTAGCCGAACGCGAGGAGGCCGATGACCGCCAGCGGGAGGTAGCCGACGGTGACGAGCGCGCCGGCCGTCGCGCCGTCCGCGGCTGTGGCGGCGCGCGAGAGTGTCGCGGCCACGACGCCCGCGCCGAGCAACAGGAGCGGCGGGACCAGAAACAGCAGCGCGAGCGAGCCGCCGTCGGCGTTCGCCACGAAGTTCCGGGTCTGGGTGCCGCCGAACCCGGGGATCTCGGTGTCGACGAAGTGGGCGTTGTAGAACAGCCACCCCACTCCCTTCCAGGCCGGGATCGGATCGCCGCCCAACAGATCGGCGACGAAATTGAACCCCTCGAAGCGCTCCTCGACGGAGCCGCGCTGGGTTACGTACGTCACCAGGTAGCCGAGCACGTACGCCGCGGCACCGAGCGCCGCGCCGAGTCCGATCGTCCGCCGGTCGATCCGCTCTGTGGTCGCCATGGCGGGACCTGACGCCACCGCGGGCATATAGCTGGTGGAATCGACACGGGCGTCGATCGTTCGTCGACCGATATCGGGATTAGATCCGAAACTATGCTGTGAAGAGCTATACTTCGGTTCTTAAAGTTATGATACTGCAGATTCCAAAGCAAGGCCCATGCGGCGTTCGCTACGGGCTTATCATCACGCGCGTTCTACCGACCGTATGGGATCGAAACGCGGCGCGCGCAGGGTTCATTCGAGAGCCGGACTGATCGCCGTCGCTCTGATCGCGGTTGCTGCATTCGCCGTTGGCGTGGCCCGATCGGTACGGACTGGCGCCGACGACAGGCGGGCGCAGTTGCTCGACTCCGCATCCGATCGCGCCGACCGGACGTTCGACCCGGACGACGTCGCGGACCTTCCCTCGCCCGTCAGCCGATACTTCGAGACGGTACTCGACGAAGGGCAACCGTACAGTCGGACAGTCCGGCTCGAACAGCGCGGCCGGTTTCGCCTCGGCGACGCCGACTCGGCGTGGAAGCCGCTCGAAGCGACCCAGAACGTCGCCGTCGATCCGCCGGGGTTCGTCTGGGACGCCACGATCCGGGTGGTGCCGTTCGTCCCGGTGCGCGTCGTCGACGCCTACGTCGGCGGCGAGGGATCGCTCCGCGCCGCGGTACTGTCGGTGCTCACCGTCGCGGACGCGGAGCAGTCACCCGAGTTAGACGCCGGCGAGTTGCAGCGCTACCTCGCCGAGGCCGTGTGGTACCCGACCGCGCTGCTGCCTGGCGAGGGTGTCCAGTGGGCGGCGATCGACGAGCGCTCGGCGCGGGCGACGCTGGAGCACGACGACACGACGGTTTCGCTGGTCTTTCACTTCGACGACGATCACCTCGTCGAGCGCGTCGTCGCGGAGGACCGGCCCCGTGCGGTCGACGACGGCTTCGAGGCGACCCGGTGGACCGGCCGGTTCTGGGACTACCGAGAGCGAAGCGGAATGCTCGTGCCGACCGTGGCCGAGGTCGAGTGGAATCTTCCGGACGGCGACCTGCCCTACTGGCGCGCCAAGATCACCGAAATCGAACACTGACCGGCGGCGTCGGAACGGCGCTCCCAGCGGCCTCCGAACGCCGCCGGCCATCGCCGTTCGGACCTTTCGAGGGCTCCGAGCCAGCAACATTGACGGTACTGGCCCTTCTCCGTCGAGTCGTGCAGGTCCATCCGATCGCGCTGGACAACGAGGAGTTCGAGGGGAACAACGACGCGTACCTCGTCGAGGCCGAGGGTGCGACCGCCCTGATCGACGCCGGCGTCGCGACGCCGGGCGTCCGCGAACAGCTCGAAGCCGGCCTCGCCGACCGGGGCCACAGCTTCGAGAGCGTCGACGCGGTGCTCCTGACCCACTGGCACGCTGACCACGCGGGACTCGCAGGCACGATTCAGGACGCCGGCGGCGCGCGCGTCGTCGTCCACGAGGCCGACGCCCCGATGGTTCGCCGCGACGCCGACGCCCGGGCGGCGCTCCGCGAGCGCCACGAACGCACGTTCGAGGAGTGGGGAATGCCGGCCGAGAAACGTGAGGGGCTCCGCGAGATGCTAGAGTCGGACGCGCTGGTCGACCCGCCCGAGACGGTCGGGACGATCGCGGACGGCGACGAGATCGCGGTCGGCGACCGGACGCTGCGAGCGCTCCACGCGCCCGGACACACGGCCGGGCTCACCTGCTTCGAGTTCGAAACGGAAGACGGGCGCGAGGCGTTCGTCGGCGACGCGATCCTTCCCGAGTACACGCCGAACGTCGGCGGCGCGGACCTCCGCGTCGAGCGACCCCTGGAGCAGTACCTCGCGAGTCTGCGACGGATCGCCGATCGCGAGTACGAGCGCGCCTGGCCGGGCCATCGGGACGTCATCGAGGCGCCCGCCGAACGAGCGAGAACCATCATCGAGCACCACCGCGAGCGCACCGAACGCGTCGTCGACGTGCTCGACGCCCATGCCCCGGCGGACGCCTGGACGGTGAGTGCACACCTGTTCGGCGATCTGGAGGGCATTCACGTCCTCCACGGCCCCGGCGAGGCGTACGCGCACCTCGATCACCTGCGGCGCCGCGGCGTCGTCGAGCGCGCTCCCGAAGGGTACCGGCTCCTCGATGGCTCGCCCGACCTCGACGCGATCGTGTAGCCGTCTCCCTCACTCCCAGTCGTCGACGGTCCTCTGGGCGGGATCGCCGGCGGCGTCGTCGTCCCCCAGTCGCTCGAACGAGACTTCGTACTCGGCCGGGAGCTCCGTGACGTCGACCCGCGCCAGAAGCGCGGGCGTCTCGCTCGCCGTCGCTTCGGCGATCGCGCGCTGGTTGCGTTCCAGTCTCCCGTCGCCGGTCTTGATCTCGCAGCGGTACGTTCCGACGCGGCGGCCGGCGATTTTCACCGTCAGCGCGCAGTCGGGTCGCCACTCGCCCGTCCGGTTCGCCGCCGTCACCGGTGCGGGATCGGCGTCGACCTCGACCGTCAGGTCGGCCTCCCGCGAGAGGTCGAACTCGCGGCGGAGATAGTGGTCCAGCGGCGTCGCCGCGCCGTCGCCCGCCGTCAGCAGCGCCTCGCCCAGCGCGCCGTACTGGTCGGCGGTCACGGAGTATCGCCAGCCGTCTTCGGGGTCGCCGTCTGGAATCGGCGGCGCCCCCCGGCTCGCGCCGACCAGGTACGCGTCGGCATCGGTGTCGTCCCGCGGCGCGACGGCCTGCAACCGCACGTCCCCGCCGTCCGCAGAGAGGTCGGCCGCCTCGGCTTCGGCGTCTGCGCGCGAACCGTAGCGGCGCCGCGGGCCGGCGTCCGCCACGAGTCGGTCGACCGACTCGTTGCGCTCCCGAGCGGACTCCTTGATCGCGACGACGAACGGCTGCTCCGACATGGTGGGTCTTACCGGGCGCTCTCGCCGGACCGGCATCACTGCTGCGGTGCCGGATCGCGGTCGAACGGGCGGGCGTCGGTAGGGTCGGGCGGGTGCCGTCGGCGCTGCGGGCCCCACGGATATTACGATTCGCGTCGTGAGTTATCGCATGGCGCATCAACCAGAAGAACCGGACCGGTACGTCTGCGAGGGCTGTCAGGCGATCTACGCGGGCACCGCCCACTCCCAGGACGGCGACCACAGCTTCGAGCCGCCGACCGAATGTGCGGCCTGCGGTTCGACGTCGTTCGTCGAGTTCGCGGACTGGACACACCACTCCGCGAGAGAGAGCTAACGCCGGGGTGTCGACTCGGCGGTCGGGCCGCGGCGTCGGGTCCCGTCGCCGCGCTCACAGTTCGAGTTCGCCGACGAACCCCGCGACGTTCGCCCCGGCGCCGAGCGCGGCGACGCCGACCCCGAGCAGCCACGCTGGCGTCCAGGCGTCGGCGAGCATCGCGATCCAGAGCCCGCCGACCAGCGCGAGCCCGCCGGCGACGATCAGGCGCGCGAACCGCTCCATGGTCGTCCGTTCCCGGCGAAGGTAGTTAGGGCCACGGCTGCGCCGGTGGGCGTCGGCGCCTCGGCTCGACGTCCGGCGTCGCGCCGAGAGGACAAGCGTTAGTTGCCGGAGTTCGTAGGCGGAACCATGACCGAGGCGACGCTCGTCTACGACGACGACTGCGGCTTTTGCACCTGGTGGGCGGAGTTCGTCGACGAACGCTCCGACGTACCGATCGTCGGCTTCGCCGACCTGACGCCGGAGCTGCGCGACCGGCTCCCCGAGGACTACGAGGAGTGTGCCCACCTCGTCACCGACGAGAAGGTGTACTCCTGCGGCGCGGCGATGGAGGAGGCGATCGTCCGATCGGACGTGCCCGAGGAACTCGTCGACGCCATCGAATTCGCGCGGCAGTTCGAGGACTACGACCGGCTCCGCGAGGGCGTCTACCGCCTGATCGCGAACAACCGCGAGACGGCCGGCAAGGTGATGTCGACGACGCCGCCGGCGCGTCGCGACGACGACTCCGAGTCCGCGGACTGATCCGCGGCGCGGAGAGATCGAACCGCCGGCGAGATCGAAGTTCAGCGGCCGCGCCGCCGTCTCGATGCAGTTCCGCCGCGGACCTCGTCGAGCGAGGTGGGCTCGACGTACGTCCCGACGCGCTCGCGGCGCCACCAGTCGCCGGTGTTCGACCGTTCTTCGGGGCTCGTGTAGCGGTACCGGTACCGCACCGCCCGGACGTGTTCGGGCGGCTCGTCGGGGAAGGGGTTCTCCGCGATCAGACTCAGCGTCCCCTCGTCGCCCTCCAGTAGCTTGACCAGCAGCCGGGTGAACCAGGGCTGGCGCCGCGGCGACGGCGCCATCGCGGCGAACCAGAGCTGCCAGTCCAGCCGCAGGTGGTACGGGGCGATCTGGGGCGGTCGACGACCCGGGTCGGTCGGCTTCCCGGGGAATTCGTAGGTCTTCCATTCGGTGTCCGCCGTGATCTCCGCGTCGTCGGTCCCCTGCACGACGATTTCGTGGCGCCGCTTCGTGATCGAGCCGAACGCGCCGTAGGTGTTGACGAGGTGCAGCGGGTCGAACGCGGTGTTCATCACCTGCTGTTCGGAGAGCATGTTCCTGACGGGCTGGACGCTCAGCGCGACGACGCCGACCGCGAGCACGAGCGCCAGCAGTTCCAGCCCGACCGGCGCGGGCGTCGGCGACGGGACACCGACCGGCAGCGCGGCGGCGAGGACGCCGTCGCTGAAGGTGCTGACCGCGAGCACGATCGTCAGCGCGTTGAGCCACGAGAAGTTGCCCGTCAGCAGCAGCCAGCCCTGGAAGCCGATCGTCGCGACGCCCGCGATCGACGCGAACGGCTGGGGAGCGAAGTAGAGGAACGGGACCAGCAGCTCGACGACGTGGTTCCCGAACGTCTCGGCGCGGTGGACCCGATCGGGCAGGTGGTGGGCGAACCAGCTGAGCGGGTTCGGCATCGGCTGGGTCTCGTAGTGGTAGTCCATCGCCGTCAGGTCGCGCCAACACTGGTCGCCGCGCAGTTTGATCAGCCCGGCGCCGAACATATTTCTGAAGAGCACCCAGCGCAGCAGCCAGATCACCAGCGCGGGCGCCGCGGCGTCGCCGGCACCCAGGAAGATCGCGAGAAAGCCCGTCTCCAGCAGCATCGACTCCCAGCCGAACCCGTAGAACAGCTGGCCGGCGTTGACGAACGACTGGTACAGCAGCCACAGCGCGGCCCACAGCAGCACGGCGGCGGGGACGGCGAACGGCTCGGGCAGCCAGTAGGGGCCCGCGAGCAGCGCCAGCGCCGAGAGAGCGACGCCGGTCCACGCCGCGGCGCCGATGACGCGGTCGCTCGGATACAGGTAAAAGAGGCTCGGGCGCTCCCGAAACGAGGCGTGCTCGACGTACCGCTCGATCGGCAGCAGGCCGTCTTCGCCGGCGAGCGGGCGGAACTGTCGCGCCGCGGCCAGAAAGCCCAGCAGGTAGATCGCCGCCAGCCCGCGCTGGAAGACGAAGCGGACGAGCCAGTAGCCCTCGCCGAGCCACATACGGGGTCGTGAGTCGGTCGACCGCCAAAGGCGTGACGCCGACGCGGATCCCGGAAACGGCTTGGTGCTGACGCGGCTGCCAGCCACGGCGCGACGCCGACGCGACCGACTCGCGGTCAGACTCTGGCGTCCGACCCGATCTCGGGGTGCTCGCGGACGAACTCGACCAGCGTCTCGACGTAGCTTCCGAACGGCGGCGGCTCGATGCCGCTCCCAGCGAGGTGCTTGCGCGCGGTGGCGCCGACGTACCGCGTCGGGTGGTCGAAGTAGTCGATCACCGCGGGTTCGATCCCGGTCCACCGCCGGACCGGACCGAGCGAGAGCGCGCGCTTCGTCGGCCCTTTCGGCGCCGGAACCGACAGGACGCGGGTGTCGGTCGCCTCGGCGAACGCCGCGGTCATCTCGGCGACCGTCGGCGGGTTCGGATCGCAGAGCTGGTACACCTCGCCCTCCGATCTCGAGAGCGCGCTCAGGTGGTCGATCGCGTCGACGACGTACTCCCGCGGCACGACGTTGACCTCGCAGTCGTCGGCGCCGGGGGTCCGCGGCAGCGCTGCGAATCCGGGTTGTTCGAGGAGAAAGTGTACGAGGTAGTAGGGTCCGTCGTACTTCTCGGTCTCGCCGGTCCGGCTGTCGCCGACGACGATCGCCGGCCGGTAGATCGTGGTCGGGAGCCCCTCGTCCATCCGCGCTTGCACGGCGACCTCGGCCTCGAACTTCGTCGCCTCGTAGTGGTTGTTGAACGTCTGTCCGACGTCGAGATCGCTCTCAGCGAACACCCCGTCGTGGCGGCCGCTGACGTAGCAGGTGCTCACGTACTGGAACCGCCGGAGGTCGCCGATGCTCTCCGCGAAGTCGAGGACGTGCTCTGTCCCCCGGACGTTGACGGCCTCGCCGACCGATCGGCTGACGCCCAGATCGTACACCGCGGCGAGGTGAAACACCTCCTCGACGGCGTCCTGCAGGCGATCGCGGTCGGCGGCGTCGAGGCCGAGGTCCGGCTCCGTGATGTCGCCCTCGTACAAGTCGATCCGGTCCTTCCGGTCGTCGGCCGGGTCGTCGCCGCGCTCATCGCCGACGAGTTCCGCGGCCCGCCGCTCGGCGTCCTCGCGGTACTTCGGCTGGACGAGACAGGCGACTCGCCGGTCCCGATCGAGCAGGCGGTCGATCAGCGCCGAGCCGAGGAAGCCCGGGAACCCAGTGAGAAAGACCGTCACGAGCGCCACCCCAGCAGGTTCGTCCAGGTGCGAGCCCTGCCCAGTTCGCTGACGCGCTTCCAGGCTCGCAGCGCCGGGACGAGGCCGGCCGCCCAGAGATTGTCCGGCAGCGGGCCGGGGCCGATCGGCGCGAATCGCTGCGTTGCGACGGTCTGCGTTTCGGTGTACTTCGTCAGCCCCTCGTCGCCGTGGCGGCGGCCGATTCCCGAATCCCCCATCCCGCCCATCGGCGCGTCGACCGACGCCCACGCCGCGGCGTACCCCTCGTTGACGTTGACCGTCCCGCAGTCGATGCGCTCGGCGACCCGCTCGCCGCGTGGCTCGTCACTCGTCCAGACCGACGCGTTCAGCCCGTACTCGGAGTCGTTGGCGCGCCCGACCGCTTCGTCGACGCTCCCGACTTCGTAGAGCGAGACGACCGGCCCGAACGTCTCCTCGTCGTGGGCGTCCATCTCCGGCGTCACGCCCGCCAGCACCGTCGGCTCGAAGCAGTACGGCCCGAGATCGGGACGGGCGCGACCACCCGTCAGCACGTCGGCGCCGTGCTCGACGGCGTCCTCGACGTGCGAGCGCACCTTGTCGAGCTGGGCCTGGGACTGCAGCGAGCCGACGTCGGCGCCGAAGCCGATCTCGGCGCCCAGCGAGAGGTCGCGGGTCGCCGCGACGAACTCGTCGACGAACGCGTCGTACACCGATTCGTGGACGTAGAGCCGCTCAGTCGAGATGCAGAGCTGGCCGGCGTTGGCGAACGACGCCCGGACGGCGCCCGCGGCCGCCGATTCGGGATCGGCGTCGTCGAGCACGAGCAGCGGGTTCTTCCCGCCGAGTTCCAGCGAGGACGGTAGCAGATTCCGACCGGCCAGCGCGGCGACCTCCCGACCGACCGCTGTCGAGCCGGTGAACCCGACGAAGTCGACGCGGTCGATCAGCGGTTCGCCGAGGCGCTCGCCCGAACCGCTGACGACCTGGAACAGATCCCCGGGAACGCCCGCCTCGATCAACAGTTCGCGAGCGAGCAGCGCGACGTGGGTCGTCTCCGCGGCGGGCTTGCAGACGACCGCGTTGCCCGCAAGCAGCGCCGGCAGCGCGTCCGAGACGGTCAGCACCACGGGGTAGTTCCACGGCGAGATCAGCCCGACGACGCCGACCGGCCGTCGGCGGACGACCGCCTTCGTCGCGAGGGGAATCGCGCCCGAGCGACGCTCCGACTCCAGCAGTTTCGGCGCTCGGTTCCCGTAGTGGCGCGCGTTGACGGCGACGTCCATCACCTCCTCGACGGCGTCGCGACGGGTTTTTCCGGTTTCGACCTGGATCAGATCGAGCACGTCCGATCGTCGGTCGAGCAGCAGATCGTGGAACCGGTCGATCGCGGCGACCCGCTCCTCGATCGGGCGCTCGACCCAGTCGGCCCGCGCCGCGCGGGCGCGTTCGGTCGCCTCGGCGACGTCCTCGTCCGTACACGCGGGGACCGCCCCGATCTCCTCGCCGGTCGCGGGCGCCTCGACCGACATCTCGTCTCGATCGCCGACGACGGTGATCCCCTCGCGCAGCGCGGCCAGGCGATCCGCGTCGGCCCACTCCGTGTTCATGCGCGTGTGATACACTCTCGCGACGTTTAAAGTTCCTGACGAGGCGCTGTACTCGTTTGCGACCGCAGCGATCCCACACGCTTATATCGATGTATTCCAATATTCGAATGTACGCATATGGATGGCGAACCGGCGTCCGGCGAGGTCGAGGGGAAGCGATCGGGAACCGAATCCGGGGGCGGCTGCTGTTCGGCCGTCGATCACGGGCTCACGGAGCACGATGTCGAAGTCGACGTGCGCGCGTTCGGCGCGCTGGCCAACGACACGCGCTACGAACTGCTCCGGCTCATCGACGCTGCCCAGGAGGAAGTCTGCGCGTGCGAGCTCGTCCCGGAGCTCGATGTCAACCAGAGCACGACGAGCCGCGCGCTGAACGCGCTCTACGAGGCGGGGTTCGTCGACCGACGGAAGGAGGGGCGCTGGCGCCACTACGAGACCACGTCGCGCGCCGAGGAACTGCTCGCCGCGGTCGACGCGACGAGGGAGGCGGAATCGTGAGTTCGGATGCCGGTGCCGGGGGAGTGATCACCGCGCGAGCGCCCGTCGACGCCGCGTCGGCGGTCCGCCGCGCCGGGCAGGTGATCGCCGTCGGCGCGTGGCTCGCGCTGACGGGGCTGTTCACGCTCGGCTCCGTCGCGCTGACCGGGGCGCTCGTGACGACTGTCTGGCGATCTCCCGGAACTGTCGCCGGCGTCGCGACGCTGCTGGTGTCGGTGGCCGGCGCTGCGGTTGCGCCGACGCTGGCGCGGACGGTCGTCCTGTCGGCGGCGAAACGAGTCGAGGCCGTTCGGGACCGGTCCCAAACCGTCGATCCGGGACGTCACTGGATCGGTTCGTACGGCGAGGACCGGGACAGGCGTCGGACGCCGTGCCCGTGCTACGGTTGAGAACGATGGCGACCGAACGCCTCGAACTCCGCCGCGCCGCCGAGGATCTCGGATACGTCGAGCGGCTACTGGCCGAGAACGATCTGCCGACGGCGGACGTCAAATCGAAGCCGGACTGTTTCTACGTGGGACGTGCGTGCGAGGAGCCGATCGGCGTCGGCGGGCTCGAACGCTACGGCGCCGAGGGCCTCGTGCGGTCGCTCGTCGTGGAGGAATCGCACCGGGATCGCGGCTGGGGGACCGAGCTCTACGACGCGCTCGAAGCCGAAGCGAAGGCTGCCGGCGTCGAGGCGCTGTACCTGCTCACCACGACCGCCGCCGAATTCTTCGCGGACCGCGGCTTCGAGGAGATCGGGCGTGCCGAGGCTCCGCCCTCGATCCGCGATACTGCCGAGTTCGATGAGCTCTGTCCCTCGTCGGCGACCTGTATGCGGAAACGGCTGTAGCGACGGCGTCGGGGCTCCCAGTGCCCATTTACTGCGATCCGTCGTAGTAGTGCCCATGCGAGAGTTCGATCTGATTGTCATCGGCGGGGGATCGGGGACCGCGGTCGGGGACGCCGCGGCCGATCGGGGCGGGGACGTCGCGGTCGTCGAGCCGGGGCCGCTCGGCGGCGCCTGCGTGACGCGGGGCTGCGTGCCCTCGAAGGGGCTGATCCACCGGGCCGACGTGGTCGAGGGGATCCGACGCGCCGGTGAGTTCGGCGTCGACGCCGACGTCGAGGGCGTCGACTTCGCGTCGATCACTGCAGAGGTTCGGGAGACGGTGTTCGAGAAGGCCGAGCACATGGAGCGCCAACTCCGGAAATCCGACCGCAAGACGCTGTTCGACGCCGAAGCGCGGTTCGTCGACGAGCGCACCGTCGAGGTCGACGGCGAGGAACTCCGCGGCGAGCAGGTCGTCGTCGCGGCGGGCGCTCGCCCCTCGGTTCCGCCGATCGACGGTCTGGAGGACGCGGACTACCTGACCAGCGCCGAGGCGCTGTACCTCGACGAGCGCCCGGACCGGCTCGTGATCCTCGGCGGCGGGTACATCGGCGCCGAACTGGGTCACTTCTTCGGGGAGATGGGGGCCGAGGTGGCCATCGTCGGTCGCAGCGAGCGGCTTGTGCCCCGCGAGGACGCAGCCGCCGGCGAGGCCGTAACGGCGGCGTTCGAGGAGCGCTACGACGTGTACGCCGGCCACGAGGCGACCGCCGTCGAGGAGCGGGACGGCGAGGTCGTCGTGACGGCCGAGCCCTCAGACGGTGAGGAAGATGGCGGTGGAGGTGGGGACGGAGACAATGGTGACGAGACGGTCGAGGTCTCCGGCGACGAACTACTGGTCGCCACCGGCCGGAAACCCAACACCGACCGGCTTGACGTCAAGGCGGCCGGGATCGAGACGACCGACGGCGGCTTCGTGGAGACGGACGAGTACCTGGAGAGCAGCGTCGACGGCGTCTGGGCGCTGGGCGATATCGCGGGACCGCCGCTGTTCAAGCACGCCGCCGATTACGAGGCGCGCGTGGTGGCCCGAAACGCCGTCCTCGACGGCGAGGAAGAAGCCGACTACACCGGCCTCGGGCACGCCGTCTTTACGTCGCCGCGCGTCGCGGCCGTCGGGAAGACCGAGGCGGAACTTCGCGACGACGGCGTCGAGTACGAGTCGGCTCGCGCCGAGTACGCGGACGTGCCCCTCGGGATGGTCGCGAAGGACGAGCGCGGGTTCGTCAAAGTGCTCGCCTCGCTCGACGGCGAGATCCTCGGCTGTCACGTCGTCGGCGAGGAGGCGCCGACGCTGCTCCACGAGGTGCTGGTCGCGCTGCGCAGCGGCGGCGGGACTGTCGACGACGTCGCCGAGACGATCCACGTCCACCCGGCGCGCAACGAGGTCCTGCTCAAGGCGTTCGACGAGCTCGCCGAGATTCCGTACGCGGGGACGCCCGACTGGAGCGACGTGACGATGGGCGAGGAATAGGAAGAGGTACCTACCGGCCGAACAGGCGATCCCGGAGGCTCCGGTCGCTCGCGCGCTCGGCGAACAGGATCGGCACGTCGACCTCCTCGATAACGTCGTAGTGCAGCGAGTCGGTGGCGAGCCGCGAGAGCAGCCCCTCCTCGGTCGCGCCGATCACGACCAGCGTGTGGTCGGCCGCGTTGCGGCCGATCGCGCGCTCGACGTCGCCCGAGTCGTCGACCACCCGCACGGCGTCCTCCAGATCGTGGTCGGCGGCCCAGTCGGCGAGGAACTGCTCGCCGGCGTCGCGGTCGTCCGGCCCGTCGACGACGTGGAGCAGCGTCACCTCCGAGCCGACGGAGGCCTGCAGCGCGTGGGTGACGTCCGCGCTCAGTTCGCAGTTCGGGCCGCCCGCGGTCGGCAGCAGGATCCGCGACGCGTCGAGGTCGTCGCCGTCGAGCACGAGGAAGTCACACGGGAGACTCCGAGTGAGCTCGCTCAGCGGCCGCTCGGCGCGGCCGGACGCCCACAGCCGGTTGTCGCCCCAGCTCATCAGGACCCGGTCGGCGTTCTCGCGCTCGGCGATGTCGAATATTTCCTCGAACGAGCGGTGGGAGACGACCGTCGACGTCTCGCAGGTAACGTCGTGGCGACGGGCCGTCTCGCGGGCGTCCTCCAGCAACTCGTTCGACTCGGCGACGATCTGGCGGCGCTGCTCGGCGCCGTACCCTCTCGGCGAGCGCTCGGGCGTCTGGACGACGTGGACGACGTGGACCGCGGCGTCCTCGCGCTCGCCGACGATCCGGCAGGCCAGCTCCACGAGCTGAGTCTCGGTTCGCGGGTTCGCGATCGGAACGAGCAGGTTGAACTCGGCGTCCTGCGCCCGGGGCGCGTCGGCGGTGTCGATCAGCGGGACGTACGAGCGCCCGGCGAAGCGACCGAACAGCCACTCGTCGGCCGAGAGCTGCCGGTCGGCGCCCTCGAAGCGCGCGGATTCGAGCCGGTGCTCGGTCGTCTGGAAGTAGTTGACGACGGTCACCAGCAGGACGCCGCCGATCGTGTTCCCGAGCAGGACCGGCAGCACGAATCCCCACAGGCCGGCGAGCAGCGCGCCCTCGCCGACGAACACCAGGTACATCAGCTCGGTGAACGAGACCACCGAGTGGAACAGCCCGCCCAGCGGGATCGCAAGGAACGCCAGGTAGACGACCGCGAGCCTGGAGATCGTGTCACGGGCGGCGTACTCCACCCAGACGACGCCGGCGACGACCAGCCCCGCGAACGCGGCTTTCGAGAACAAGGGCCACCAGCCGGTGGCGACGCCCTTCTGGCTGATGCTGACCGCCGCGGTCGCCGCCTCGGGCGAGAAGACGCCGCCCCACGCCAGCGCGGCGGCGCCGAGCGCGCCGCCCGTGAAGTTGCCCGCCAGCACGACGCCCCAGTTGCGCAGCAGCGCCGGCACGCTCGCGATCCGCTCGATCGTCAGCGCGACCGGCGGCAGCGTGTTCTCGGTGTACAGCTGGTAGCGGCCGATGATGATGTAGATGAATCCGAGCGGGTACAGCAGCGCGCTCAGGACCGGGTCGCCGCCGGTCGAGGCGTACAGCGAGACGTACAGCAGGAACGTGATCGTGATCGCGAAGCCGGCGGCCAGCGCGCTGAAAAACAGCTCGCGGCTCCCGGAGGTGATCTCCTCGTCGGCCGCGGCGACGATCCGCTGGAACACCTCGTCCGAGGAGAATCGGTCCCGGACGACGGCGCCGACCGCGGGCGCGCCGCTCCGGGAGCGCTCGACGGCCTCGCGAACCGACTCCTCGGGATCGGGCTGCTCTCGATCGTGCAGTCCCGTCTGCTCGGCGTCCTCTATATCGCGGCGGCCCGAACCCGTCCCGCGACCCTCTTCTCGGCTCTCGTTCCGACTGGAGTGGGTCGTCGTCTCGCCGCGACCGGTACCGCCGACCCCGTCGTCGCCGTCCGGATCGCTCATGCGTCACCCGCCGCGCCGCACTTTGGTCGCGTCACCGTTCGATCCCGTCGAGCCACCCTGTGACGGACTGCTTCACGGCGCCGGTCGCGGTGCCGACGTTGATGATCCGGTAGCCCCGGTCGATCTTCTCGGAGACGTCGTCGGGACCGAAGCCGAGCCCGCCCAGCGGAACGTCGGCGTCGAGCGCGGCCGTCTCGATCTCCTCGACGGCGTCCTCGACCTCGGGATGGGTCGGCTCGCCGGGGTAGCCCAGCGCGACGGAGATGTCGAGCGGGCCTGCGAACACGAACCCGAGTTCGGGGACGTCGAGGATCTCCTCGATGTTCTCGATCGCGGTCGGATTCTCGATCGTCGCGCCGACCACCGTCTCGGCGTCCTCGACGTCGACGTAGTCCTCGGCGGTGCCCCAGCGGCTGGCTCGCGGCGACGCCATCCCGCGATCGCCCGCCTCGCCGTCGTAGCGGAACCGCGCGGCCCGCACCGCCCGCCGGACCTCCTCGGCGGTCTCGATCCGGGAGACGAACAGGTTCCGCGCGCCGGCGTCGAGCGCCTTTCGCACCAGCGCCGGGTCGGCCTCGGGGAGTCGCACGAGCGCCTCGACGCCCGAGCGCTCGGCGGCCCGGAGCAGGTGTTCGAGGCTCGGCCCGTCGGACGGGCTCGGCCCGGCGTGCTCGAGGTCGAGCCAGACGAAGTCTAGCCCCAGCTCCCCGAGGAACTCGACCATCGTCGGGCTGTACGTGTTATCGAGCACGCCCAGCGCGGCCTCGCCCGACTCGACGGTCTCCCGTAGCGCGTTCGATCGCGGGCTCTCGTTCATGCTCGTAGGTGACGTCGCCCGATTCAAAAAGTTCCGGTCGCGGAACGTCGCGCTCGGCGGACTGTCGCTCGCGCCCGGACTGCGGCCGCCGCACCCGCCGCTTTTGAGATCCGCGGCCGAAGATTCGAACGTGCAACTACGCGACGTTCGATCCGCCGACGAGGGGCGGATCCACGAACTCGTCGAGAGCTCGATGACGGCGGACTACGCCATCAGTCCCCAGCAGATCGACGCGGTGGTCGACGACCAGTTCGGCCGGGACCGACTGGAGGGAAGTTCGGGGGACGCCGACGCGACGTACGTCGTCGCGGAGACCGACGACGAGGTCGAGGAGTCCACCGTCGCGGGCGTCGTCGTCGGCCGCGTCGCCGACGCGATCGGCGAGATACGGTGGCTGTTCGTCGACCCCGAGCACCGCGGAAAGGGGATCGGGACGAGCCTGTTCGAGGCGGCCCGCGACGAACTGCGCGAGGATGGGGCCGAGGAGCTGCGGATGTATCCGCTGGAGGAAGCCACGCAGGGCCCGCAGTTCGCCGAACGCCTCGGCTTCGAACAGATCGGCGATCGCGAGATCGAGATCGGCGGCGAGTCGTTCGTCGAGTACGCCTACGCCGAGGCGTCCGGCGACGAGGCCGAATCGGCGTCGGGCGACGCCGAACCGTCGGCGTCAGAGAGCGGCGACGCGGCCGGCGATTCGACCGAGTCCACGACGTTTCCGAACACCGAGGAGCGCGACGGCCACCGCACCACGACGACCGACGACGGCGAGCAGCTGTACGTCGACACCGACGACGAGCAATCTGGAACGGCGGCCGCCTTCTTCCCGGTCTACGAGGACGAGGCCTTCGAGGAGCGGTACGGGTTCTACTGCGGGAACTGCGGCTCGCTGGACGTCTCCGTCGACCAGATGGACCGCTACGAGTGCAGCGAGTGCGGCAACAGCCACGCCTCGCGATCGGATCAGTCGTACGACGACTCGCACCTCTGAGCGTGGCGTCGGGCTCGCCGCCGCGGCCGGTTCAGCGAACGACCGTCACTGTCACGCCGGCCCGTCGCGTCACCGTCTCCGCGGTCGAGCCTAACAGTACGTGCGAGAGTTTGTCGTCGCTCGCGGCGCCGATCACGATCTGATCGACGTCGTGCTCCTCGGCGTACTGCAGAATCTCCTTGCTCGGGGTGCCGAGCTTTACGACGCTGTCGAACTCGCCGTCAAACGACTCGGCGCGCTCGAGCAGTTCCTCGTGGAGGTCGTGAGCGTTGTCCCACTGCTTTTGATACCACTCCTGGGAGTACGCGGGGACGCCGGCCTGTCCCAGCGGCGACTGGAGGCCGGGCGTGAGCGGATCGATATCGAACGGATGGACGACGGTGATTGCGGTGACGTCCGCGTCTGGCAGCCCGAACGCGTGGTCGAGCGCGCGGATCGACTCCTCGGAGCCGTCGACGCAGACGAGCACGTGATCTCCCATGTGGTCGGTCACGAGCGTTAGCGTGATAGCTCCGGGTGGACTGGTCGTCCCGAACCTGGACCGCCGGTCCGCGCATCGTGGCACCTCAGAGCACGAGCGCAAACAGGAGGTACGCGCCGATCGCAGACAGCGTCGGCGTGAGCACCCACAGGAAGACGATGCGGCTGGTCGCAGCGGGGTCGAACAGACTCTCGGCGGCCAGTTCGTCGAACTCCTCCTCGCCGATCGGCGGCACCTCGGGCGTCGCCGCGTCGCTCTCCTCGGCGGCTTCGGCCCGACGCTCGGAATCGACTTGCTGGTCGGCCTCGCTGCTTGCGAGCGTGCCTACCGTCGGTCCGGCGGACGGGGCGTCGCCCGGTCCGGCGCCGAGCGCCCCCGTCGAGAGCTCCGGGCCGGCGTCGGCGTCGATCTGCGCGACCTCGGGATCGGCCGCGAGGCTCGCCGCTTCGACGACCGTGACCGCGCGGCTCGCCCGCCCCCAGCCCAGTCCGATGATACAGCAGGTCGTGCTCACCGCGAGGCTCGCCGGGATACCCAGCCGCGAGAGGATCGTGATGATCGTCGCGCCGACCGAGGAGACGATCAGCGCCGCCAGGATCGGCAGGTCGGTGATGCCGTCGCCGACGGTCGCGAGCGTCCGGCGGGCGATGGTGAAGCCGCCGAGACCGATGGCGCCGATCGCCAGCAGGACCCCCTGCTCGACCGAAACGGCGCCGTTGCCGACCAGCGGCGCGACCGCGTTGGCCGCGTTCGACGCGCCGGCGGAAAAGCCCATGTAGCAGGCGATCGCGAGCACGACCCCGGCCCCGAAAACGTCCCGCGGCGTCGCGCGTTCGTTGATCGCCGGCCGCGGCAGCCGCCCCGTCCGATCGATCGTGACCAGCGCGTTCTCCAGCCGCGTGAACGTGAACCGGGCGTCGAGGTGCGGATACAGGTAACGACCGATCACCATCCCGATCAGGAACGCCAACAGCGGCGCGACGATCCACGCCGAGACGATCCGAAACATGATCGCCTGGTTGAGCGTCCCCGTGGCGACGCCGAGCCCGACGATGGCGCCGACCGACGTCATCGACGTCGAGGCGGGTACGCCGTAGAGGTTCGAGATCAGCAGCGACGCGCCGGCGAAAAAGAGGACGCCGACGCTCGTCGCGAGCGTGAACTGGCTCGCCGGGACGATCTGGCTGCTCATCGTGTCGATGACGTTCCGCCCGACGGTCCAGCCGCCCAGGAGCGCGAACGCGGTGAACAGCGCCGCCGCGGTCACCTTGCCGACGATGCGGCTCCCGACCGCCGGCCCGAACGCGACGCCGGTCGAGGAGCCACCGATGTTGTATCCGACGAACGCCGCGACAACGAGTCCGACGGCGAGCAGCGCCGTTACCATACTCTCCTGTACGACGACGGACTTTCTATGCGCTTGGGCGCCAGATCCGGGCGCCGGTCGTTATACCATGGTTTTTACTTCCACTCCGGTTGCCGGGGGTTTTTATGGCGTCCGGCGGATGCACGGTGTAATGAGGACAGCCCCGTTCGCCCGACCAGTTCCCCGCGCTTACCGGTCGAACGCATGACCGCACAGCACGCCGATCTGGGCGACTGCCCGAACTGCGGCGCCGCAGTTCCGTCCGGACAGCTCCTGATCGAGTACGAGGCCGAGGACGGCGGGGGCGTCTGGGCGGAGTGTCCCGACTGCTCGAAGGTGGTGGACCCGAAGCGATGATCCGCGCGATCAAGCACTTGATCGACGGGCCCGACCCAGGCGACGTGCTCTTCGAGTGCCGGGACTGCGGAACCAGCCTCGGGACCGGGTCTGAGACCTGTCCGGAGTGCGGCAGCGACGGCGTCGTTCGGTACGAGCTGTAGGGTGCTCCCCTCGGCTCACGCGCCCTCGATCATCGACAGGCGCCGCGAGTACCGGCGGATCATCGTTCCGTCTTCGTCCTCCAGCTCGACGGTGAACTGCTTCTCCCCGGTCACGGATTCGAGCTCACGCTCGCGTATCGTGAACTCGTAGGGCGGGTCGGCGTCGTCGACCAGCTTGGTGTCGCCGCTCGTCACGACGACGCGATCGACGCCCTCGGACTCCGACAGCTCGCAGCTGATCTCGGTTCCGTTCTCCGTCTCAGCGCCCTCGCAGATCAGGTCGGGACTGACGTCCGACCCGTCCGATCCGAGCGTGCTCTGGAAATCGACCACCATCGCGCCGACGGGGGCGGTCCCGAGCACGAGGACGACCGCCAGAAAGACCGCCAGCATCGCGTTCGGCAGCTTTCGGCCGACGGTTCGCCTGGTTCCCGAGTCCCGTCGCCAGCGGAACGCCAGCGGGAGCACCACCAGGTGGTGGAACGGGCCGTACAGGATCAGCACGAACCCGTAGGCCATCGGATAGCGGAGCACCGCGAGGTCGGGGTTGTACGAGTACAGCACGTTCGCGCCGGCCCACAGGAAAAAGCCGAACAGGAGCAGCGTCCCGCTCTTGAGGAATCGCCAGCTCAGCGAGTTAGCGTAGTACACCGTCTTGAGCGCGCTCCAGGCGCTCCCGACCAGACCCGTGACGGCGCGTATCGGGGACGCCGATGCGTCGGATCGTGCGGACTCGGCGTCGGTCGACTCGTCGGTCATCGTTTCTGGGTTTGCGGGCCCCGTGGGTGGTCGTTGTCCCGAATGTGTTGGCGTCACGGCGCCGCGGCACGGTCGGCGTCACGATGCCGCGGCACGGTCGGCGTCACGATGCCGCGGCACGGTCGGCGTCACGACGCCGCGACGTGATGCTCAGGTCGACCGTCCTGGCGGCAGGCCAGCGTCAGGGGCCGATCTGCCAGACCGTCGAGAGCAGGTACCAGTTCAGCCCCCACAGCACGACGAACGTCGCGAGGAAGACGAGACACAGCGTGAAGGTGCCGCGCATGCTGTACTCGTGGATCGGCTTCGCGTCGCCGCCGTCGGCGGCCGCGCGCGTCACGTCGCCGACCGAGTCGGCGTCGAACCGATCGCCGGTCAGGAGCGAGGCGACGGCGATCAGGACGAACAGCGCGCCGCCGAGGATCGCCAGCAGCGCCGCGACGCCGAACACGACGAAGAACGGCTTCGCGGGCGCGAAGCTGAACTCCGTGCCGGGGATGTCCATCACCGAGGGGTGGCGCCGTGGGACGCCGAAGAGGATCCCGACGTACATCATCATCAACACGAGCAGCGACATCGCGCCGGCGTAGAGGTACGGCTGGATCTTCGCGAACGGCTTCATCGCCCAGTCGCGGCCGAACACCAGCCGGAGCACGTAGTAGGCCAGCCCCATGAACGCAAGCGTCGTCCCGGTGACGACCGTCGCGTGGAAGTGGCCGACCGTCGCGAGCGTGTTGTGCCAGGTCATGTTGAGCTGCATCTGTCCCATCATGACGCCGGTGATCCCGCCGAGGAAGCCGAAGAGGATGATGCTCATGATCGTCGCCGAGAAGCCCGGATCGTCCCACGGGCTCGACCAGAGCCAGCCGAACAGGCCGCCGCCCTTGCCTTTCGCGCGGCGCCCGGCTTCGAGTCCGGCGGGGATCGCGAACGCGTGGATCATGCTCGCCAGCACCGCGCCGTAGGCGGCGTAGGAGGTGTTCCACATCCGCCAGCCCGTCGAGACGACCGGGTCCGACATCAGGTGGTGGGCCGCCCCGAGGTTGATGAAGAACAGGTACAGCACGAACGCCGTCCGCGAGACCTTCTGGCTGGCGACCTCCGCGCCGCCGAGCACGTGTGTCAGGAAGTACCAGACGGTGATCATCGCCAGCAGGTTGATCTGCTGGCTACCGTGGCCGATGATCCAGTACATCTGGCGGTAGAAGGCGGGATCCATCGTCGAGAACTCGCCGACGCGCCACAGCAGCGTCGGGACGTAGGTGATCAGCCCGCCGACCAGCGACTCCAGCGCGACGATGCCGGTGATGAAGGCGCCGAACGTCACCAGCGGGAGCGTCTCGTTCGGGTTCTCGCGGCGCTCGTGCCAGATCGTCGCGAAAAAGGGCAGCGCGGCGACGACCGCGCCGAGGATGAATACGATCGCGCCCGCGTAGAACTGCCAGTTCGAGGGCAGCGGGACGTACGACGTGAGCAGCGGCGCCTGGTTCGGCGCTTCGGTCGTCCAGATCGCGGCGTTGACGACGACCGCGCCGGTCGCCATGACGACCCAGCCGACCTTCGCCAGCCGGGGCAGGGAGAGGCGCCTGCCGAGCACGAACGCGCCCCCGACGTAGAGGATGGCGATCTCCATGAAGATCATCCAGAAGATCAGCAGGTTCCACGCGTGCATGCTCAGGTACGTGTAGAAGTCAGCGGGCGAGAGCAGCGAGACCAGCTCCCAGCGGGTCATCGCGACGAAGAAGGCGAAGACGCCGCCGATCGCCAGCGCGACGATCGCGGTGAGCCCGTACAGCTTCACCATGTCCTCCGCCGAGCGGTGGATGGTGAGGCCGGTGACGTTGCAGGTGCGGAACCCCTCGTCGTCGTACTCGTGCGTACTGAAGCCGAACATCTACGCCACCTCCACCACGCCTTTCATGCCGACCCGGAGGTGCGGGTCGCAGTAGTACTTGTAGACGCCTTCCGTCTCGAACGTGTGCTGTGTCGTGAACCCGCTATCTTCGAGCGATTCGTGCCCCTGCCACGACGCGCCGTCGGGCTGTGATTCGACGGCGACGTTGTGGCCGACCGACGCCCACTCGAAGGTGACCGTCGTCCCTGGAGAGACCCGAACCGCCGGCGGACCGTACACGTTCGAGCTGCTGGCGTCCTCGGCGCCGCCGACCGTGACGGTGACTTCCTCCTGGCCGGTCCGATCGGCCGTCTCGCCGTCGAAGTTCGGCGTCGGGCCGCCCGACGCGTCGCCCGTGAACCAGCCGCCGTACTCGTCGCCGCCCGACCCGCTACCCTCGTCGGCGCCGGTCTCGACGGGCTCGTGGTCCCGGACGACGAACTTGCCGTGCATCGACCGGTGGCTCGTGCCGCAGAACTCGTTGCAGACGACCTGGTAGGTGCCCGGGTCGTCGAACGACATCTCCAGGACCCACTCGTAGCCCGGCAGGATCTGCAGCGAGATCTGCTGGCTCAGGTTGTCCTCGTTGCGCACCGAGAAGCCGTGCTGGACGTCGTACGATCCGAGGTGGAACCGGTAGGTCTCGCCCGGCCGGAGCACGACCGGCAGGCCGTCCCAGTCCCACTGGAGCGCGCCGACGTACACGTCGTTGTCGTGAGGGACGAGCATCTCCTCGCCGTCGACGGTCAGGCTCCCGGCGGCTTGCTTGTACGACCGGACCTTTTCGAGGAACCGCTCGGTCGTGAGCTTGTACGTCTCGCCGACCTGGTTCTGGTCGCCGAACTGCGACCAGCCGAGCATCCAGCCGAACAGCGTGAGCGCCCAACCGCCGCTCAGGCCGAGCCAGATCGTCTCGCGGCGGTTGATCTTCTCGGACCACCAGTCACCCTCGGGTTTGTCGATCGGTGATTCCATCCGCGATCACCCCATGGGAACCGCGAGGATGTCGACGATGCCCCACACCACGTACGCGAGCACCCAGTAGAGGATGGCCGCGAGGGCCAGCAACCAGATGCTGTCGAGTATCTGCTGGGGCCACGGTACGTCCTCGGACCGTTCCGTCGCGTCCGTTGCCATACCCGACAGTCGTCACATATCCCCGGTGTATCTGATCCCGAATCCGTTCGCGTAGAAATAAACGGCCGACGTATGACCGTCGGGCCGTCGGGCGGCTCGGCTCCGGCATCACCCGCCGCCGGGCGCCCGAACTGCCCGGGGCTCACCCTCGGGCGGTGGCGTCGCTATGAAGCTTCTTCCTCGTCGTCTTCGGCAGCGGCGTCCCCCTGGTCAGCCGCCGACAGTTCGGCCTCGTCGACGGCGTCCTCGACGACCGACTCGTCGATCGCCATCTCGCCCGGTTCGGCGGGTTCCGCGTCGACGTCGTCCCCGACTCGCTCGGCGATCTCTTCCGGCGAGCGGTCTTCGCCCGGGGCGTCCTCGATCGGTTCCCCCGCCTCGTCGTGGGTCGTCTCGGCCTCCGTCGATGCCGTCGAGCCTCTCTCGGGCGCTTCGGCGTCGGCGCCGGACGACCGGAGTCGTCGGGCCGCCAGGTAGGCCGCCCCGGCGGCGACCGCCGCGGCGAGCAGTTTGCGGACGCGGCTGCCGCCGGACGATTGCTCGTCGGCGTCGGCCGCCTCGTCCTGCGTTGCGATCCCCCGGTCGCCGATCGGAAGTTTCAGGCTGGTCACACGGACGGTACGCCGTCGCGGGGGAAGTTCGTTTGGGGGGAGCGGCAGGTCAGAACTCCTCGACGTGCGGGCGGAGGTCGAGTTCCAGCGTCCACGCGCTCCGGTCCTGCTCGACGAGGTGCCAGTAGCTCTCGGCGATCGCGTCGGGATCGAGGTACTGCTCGGGGTCGTCGACCTCACTCTCCGGCGGCTCGATGCCGCCGTCGATCACGACGTGGGCGACGTGGATCCCCTGGGGCCCCAGCTCGCGGGCCATCGACTCGGCCAGCCCGCGGACGGCGAACTTCGCGGCCGAGAAGCCGACGGCGCCCTCGCGCCCGCGGACGGCGGAGGTCGCGCCGGTGAAGATGATCGTTCCGCCGTCGCCGTCGAGCATATCGTCGACGGCCGCCTGCGAGCAGAGCAGGCCGCCGCGCGGGCCGACCGCCATCGCCCGATCGAACTCGTCGACGTCGATCTCGCGGAGCCCCTTCCAGGCGCCGCCGCTGGCGTTGACGACGAGCGCGTCGACCGGGCCGAACGCGTCGCGAATCCGATCGAACGCGTCTGCGACCTCCTCGCGGTCGGTCACGTCGGTCGGGACGGCCAGCCCGGCGCCCTCGGTCTCGTCCAGGTCCCTCGCGAGGTCCTGCAGGTGCGATTCGGTGCGGGCGAGCAGCGCGACGTCGCAGCCCTCTCGCGCGAACTTGCGGGCGACCGACGCCCCGAGTCCGGGGCCGACGCCGGCGATCACGGCAGTCGTGCTCATGTCCGTGGCTTCGACGCCGCCGACCAAACCGTTAGGGGCTGGCTCGACGGCTGGCGGCGGAGATGCCTTCCTCGCCCGCCGAGCGGGGCGAACGTAATCGGGACAACCCCTTTTCCCTCGCCAGCCGTCCGATCGAGTATGAGCCTCGATACGAGCGGCGACGGTGGCCGGGAACTCGACGTCAGGGAGATCGACGGCGAACCGTTCGGCGACATCATGTCGGCCCTGGAGGACCTCCCCGACGGCGAGACGCTGACGCTGGTCAACAGCTTCGAGCCAGTCCCGCTGTACGAGGTGCTCGAACGCAAGGGGTACGCCCACGAGACGACGCAGGTCGACGACGACCTCTGGCGCGTCGAGATCGAACGCGCCTGATCGTCGGGCTCGACGCCTGAACCGGCGGGGACGACTATTCGTACTGCTCGACCAGTTCGACGAGGCGCTCGGCCCCGACGAACCCGTCGGCCACGCGCTCGACGAGCTCGCCGCCCGAGAACAGCAGCAGGGTCGGGACGCTGCGGACGTCGTACTCCTCGACCAGCGCGAGGTCCTCGCGGGGGTTCAGCGTGGCGACGACGGCGTCGGTCGCGCGGGCGACGTTGCCGACGACCGGCTCGATCGACTGGCAGAGCGTGCAGCCTTTCGTGTAGAAGTCCGCGAGGACGAGGTCGTTCGCCGCGACCAGCGCGTCGAGTTCCTCGCCGCTAGAGAGCTCGACCGGGCGATCGTCGTCGTAGTCCGGAACGGAATCGAGTTGCGTGTCCGTCATTGGTGTAAATCAGGTATCGAGATGCTTTCGGCTTTCGTCGACCGTCCTCTCCGCAGCAACGGGGTCAGTCGTCTCCGGGGGCTTCGACTTCGGCTTCGCGCCGCGGGCCGCCGGCGTGGCCGTCGTGTGCGATCGCCGTCGAGAGCAGCTCCGGAGAGACGGCTGGGACCTCCTTGTCGCCGACCGACCCCCGCTCGTCGATCTCGTCGGCGTCGCGCGGGAACTCGCGCAGGTCCATGTGGAGCGCGATGCCGGCCTTCGCGCCCTCGCCCATCGCGACCGGGATCTGGTTGTGGCCCGGCGTCAGGTCGCCGACCGCGTAGACGCCGTCGACCGACGTGCGCCCGTGGTCGTCGACCGCGACGGTGCCGTCGTCCTCGCGCTCCAGACCGAGCGCGTCGGCCAGCTCGGCGTGGTAGTCCGAGCCGTACATCGGGAAGCCGCCGCGGTACTCGCGGACCGCACCGTCCTCGAACTCCAGCGACTCCAGCCAGCCGTTCTCGTCGTTGTTCACGCCCGTCACGTCCTCGGTGATCACGTCGACCGGGTGGTTCGAGAGCTGCTCGGCGGTCTCGTCGCTCCACTCCGGTTCCGCGCCGCGGGTCAGCAGGTCGACGTCGTCGGTGTAGTTCAGCATGATCATCGCGACGTTCGCCGCCGAGTCGCCCGCGCCCATCACGAACACCGGCTCGTCGACGAACATGTACGCGTCGCAGTGGAGACAGTAGTGTAGCCCCTTCCCGGTCCGGGGCAGCGGCGGGTCCGGGCGCTCGTCCGAGAAGCCGGTCGCGAGCACGACGCTCAGCGCGTCGACCGTGCCGTCGCTCGTCGTGAGGCGGAAGCCGCTCTCGGTATCAGGAGCGTCAGCCCCATCTTCGGCGTCGGAATCGACAGCCTCGGCTTCGGCGCCCGACAGCGGCTCGACGTCCTCGACGAAGCCTTGCTGATAGTCGGCGCCGTACTCTTTGACCTGTTCGATGGCCGTCCGGAGGAACTCGTTGCCCGAGACGTCCTCCGTGACGCCGATGACGTTGTGCGTGTCCTGCATCATCGCGGCTCGGCCGCCGCCCCGGTTGACGACCAGCGTGTCGAGGCCGAGTCGGGTCGCGTACAGCGCGGTCGTCAGTCCGGCAGGGCCGCCGCCGACCACGGCGACGTCGTAATCGAAGGTCTCGTCGGTGTGCATTCGCTCACGGCTAGGACATCAGGACGGTTAAACCACAAGCGGTTGTGCGCGACTGACGAAATACTGGTTCCGGCGATCGCCGCCCCGGCGTCGAGATCACCGGTCGGACGCGTCGGACGCATCGGATGCGTCGGCGAGATCGGCGCGCACGTCCGCCAGCAGGTCGAACGCCGGCGAGACGGCGCCGAGGACGAGCAGGCTGTAGTACCGGAGGTACGTCTGGATCGGCACCTGCACGAACGTCGTGCCGACGACGAGCACCGCGATCAGCCACAGCGCCGCGACGGCGCCCGCGAGCGCCAGCCCGATCGCGCTCGATCCGATCGCCTGCCCGATCAGAAAGAGGCCGCCCGCGACGATGCCGAACGGAATCCCCAGCGGGACGCCTGCGGCGACGAAGCCGATCCCGGCGACGACGCCGGCGACGCCGCCGAGAACGATTCGCGCGAGCGCGTAAGCGGCGTACTGTCGCCATTCGGCGCGAAGCTCCGGCCAGAACGCGCGCCAGCCGTCGACGACGCCGGCCTCCTCGACGATCATCGCGGGGACGACGAAGTCGGCGGTGAACGCCAGCAGGAGCCACAGCCCGACGCCGACCAGCAGGAAAGCCGGCGAGAGCAGGACGAGCGCGATCACGAACAGCCCGCCGGTCAGCACCACGAGCGCGACGACGCCGAGGACCGCCGAGAGCACGACGACGCCGACGGCCAGCCGAAACAGGAACAGCGACGCGCCGGCGTCGGTGTACCGGCCGAAGCGCCCGCGGATCTGAACCTCCCGGTCGCGCAGGATCTCGACGAACACGAACTCCAGCACGGTCGCGACGTACGCCAGCACGAGGCCGACGATCAGCAGCACGGCGACGAGAGCCACGAGTAACTGCAACTGGGATGCAGTCAGTTCGCCGGTGAACAGCCCGATCCCGGCGGGGTCGGGCGGACCAGGCTCCGGTCCGCCGCCCACCGCGCCGTCGCCGAACGAGAACGAGGGGCTCGGCTCGAACGCCGTCGCGCCGGAGACGAAAAACGCGACGACCGCCAGCGTGAGCCAGCGCCGCAGCGAGAACGGCAGCAGGAACTCGCGCGTCGCGGTCAGCGCGTCGTCGAGCGCCTCCAGGGCGTGCCAGGGCATGGTCGCGATCACAACGCCCCGATAGGTATAGCTTTCTAGCAGTCTGCATGGGGTCCCGAACATGTTCGCGACGTTCCCACGCGGTGAGAACCAGTTTTCCCCGTTATATTCCGGGTCTTCTTACGTCGAGGTGTACACAATGAGCGACAACATCGGCGCACCCGGACTGGAGATGTCGCGGCGCGACTTCGTGGCGGCGACCGGCGGCGCGGGCACCCTCGCGCTGGCTGGCTGTACCGCTCCCTCCCAGGAATCGCAGATGCAGCCCCAGCAGGCGGCCGCCGACCTCCCGACGACCTCGCCGCCCGAGGTCGTGCAGGTCGACGAGCAGGGCGGCAGCGTGACGATGCGGACGGTGCCGTCGGTCCATCAGGCTCACCCGCTGGAGACGATGGGCGGTCCCGTCGAACTCCCCCGGGTGTGGGCGTTTCAGGCCGACGACCGCGACCCCAGCGTCCCCGGTCCGATCCTCCGGACGACCGAGGGCAACGACATGGAAGTGACGCTGGACAACACCGGCGTCGACCATCCCCACACGCTGCACTTCCACGGGGTCAGCAAGACCTGGGAGAACGACGGCGTCCCGACGACGACGGGCATCCGCGTCGATCCCGGCGAGAAGCACACTTACCAGATCCCCGCGAACGTGCCCGGTACGCACCTCTACCACTGCCACTACCAGACCCACCGGCACATCGACATGGGGATGTACGGCGTCTTCCGCGTCGATCCCGAGGGGTACGAGCCGGCCGACCGCGAGGTGTTCATGACGATGAAGGACTGGGACTCCCGGCTCAGCCGCCAGATGGCCGGCGAGGACGCCAGCTACAGCCCGCGCAACCGCCGACCCGACGTGTTCACGATGAACGGCAAGTCCGCGCCCCGCACGCTCCACCCCGAGGACGGCTCGCCGATCATCGTCTCGGAGGGCGACACCGTGCGCATCCACCTGGCCAACAACGGGTACATGAACCACCCGATGCACACGCACAACCACCGGTTCCGCGTCGTCGAGAAGGACGGCGGGCAGGTGCCCGAGGCCGCCCAGCACGACCAGGACATCGTCGACGTCGCGCCCGCCGAACGCAAGACCATCGAGTTCGAGGCCGACGCCGATCCCGGCATCTACCTCATGCACTGCCACAAGGTCAACCACGCGATGAACGGGAACTTCTACCCTGGCGGAATGGTCAACGGGATCGTCTACGAGTCCGCGATGGACTCCGACGTGTTCGCCCAACTGATGGACTACGCCGGCTACGAGGGCTGATCGCCGCTGGGCTTCGACGCCGGTGCTACAGTGCGATCGCCCGCTCGACGTCGGCGTCGACCTCGAAGTGGCGGCCGTCGCGGGCGACGTCGACGCCGTAGAACAGCAGGGAGACCCCGCCGACGATCGCCGCGACGAACAACAGTAGTTCCGCGCCGCCGGCCGACCCCGCGAACACCGTCGGCGCGTAGATGGCGGGCATCACGAGCGCGAAGATGGCGTAGGACGCGCCGACGAGATGGCGCCACGTGACGGTGACCGGGCCGACCGACAGCTCCGCGACCGTCCCGGCGAGCAGCGCGAGCACGCCGGCGACGATCATTCCCGGCGCGGCGACGCTCCGGGCGAGCGCCGCGGGGCCGAACACGCCGACGAGCGCGGCGACCAGCAGCAGGTCGAGCAGTCCGAGATACCGGTAGCTCGATTGCTTCATGCGTGATGCTACGCTGTGCTGACAATAGTTGTTTGGGAGGTGCAGGTCCCGCTAGCGGTTGTCGGATCAACATCGCTCGTGAAGCGTCCCGAGAGGACACCAAACGCACCGAGAGACGCGTCGAAACGTTCTTGTGGGATCGACGGGGTCTGTGATCCGTGAGCACGCCCGACTCCCAGTCCGAACCCGCACCGGTCGATCGGGTCACCCGGCTTCGGCGTCGCGTCCTGCCGGCGCTCCACCGGATCAAGGAACCCCTCGGCGGGTACGCGATCTGCACGCTCGATCCCGCCGAGTACGTCGGCACGGTGTCGCGCACGCTCGACGAGGTCCGCGAGACGCTACGGCGGCTGGAGTTCGAGCGGGAGCCGATCGCGTCGCTGAAGCGCCGCGCCGACGGGCGGCTCTCGGCGGGCAGCTGGGTGCGGCGGGAGTCACCGCTCGCGGACAAGCAGCTCCACGTCACGCTCGTCCGCGAAGCGACCGGCGTCGTCGAGCTGTACGCCCACCGGGAGTACTCCTGGCTCACCCATCCCTACCGTCACTACACCTTCTCGGAGTGGGAGCCGGAAGCCGGCGTCGAGCGAATGCGGGAGTTGCTCGCCGACCGCGATCTGACGCTCCGGCTCGACTGAGAACGAGGAGTTCTCGGCGAACGGGCTACTCCCCGAACGCGCCGAGACTCGACTGAAGCTCGCGCTCGACGTTTCCCGGCTCCAGTTCGTAGCCAACCAGATCCCGGAGATCGACGGCGTACTCGCTGCCGCCGGATTCGAGCACGAGCACGCGTCCTTTGGCCCCCCTGATCGTTCCCGAGGCGATCGTCTCCGCGACCGGCCGGACGGAGAGATCGAGCCCGTAGTCGAACGAAAACGTCTCCTGGTGGTCGAGCTCGTCGAGCACCGCCCGCCAGGCGCCGTCGTCGACCGAGCGGTGGAGTCCGGCGATCTTGTCGGGCACTCGCACTCGGTCGGTCAGATTCCCCGCGAGTTCGGCCTCGATCTCGCGGGCGATCCGGCCGTTCGACACCGTCCGAAGGTGGGCGGCCCGATCGGCACCCTGCTCGCGCAGGCGGGTATCGAGGCGCCACGACCGCGTGACGCCGATCTTGAAGATGTCGGGGGCGAAGGCGGCGAGGTACACGGCGTGCTCCTCGTAGCAGTCCATCTCGTCTTTCAGGCACGTGCCGGTGCAGCGCGCGCACACCCAGGTGCTCGCGTGGGCGTCGCAGTGGGGCGCCGCGGCGTTCTCGCAGGGGACGTGCCCGCCGTCGTGGATCGTCCCCGCGCAGTGGCGGCTCTCGAGGCGGTAGGCCAGCTCCTCGCCCGGCGCCAGCGGCCGCCGCTCGACGCCGCCGTCGCCTTCGGCGAGCAGTAGCGCGGCTTCCTCGTCGGGCGCCGACGCCGTCTCGTAGCCGACCACCTGCATCGCGTGCCGGTAGGCGGGCGACCGATAAATGCCCTCCGCTCGGCCCCGCTCCGGCGCTCGATGCCGTTCCGTCGCTCGGCGTCGCCTCGTCGTTCGACGCCGTTCCGACGCTCGGCTCCGTCCGGTACGACGCCCCGTCCGCCCGGAGCGGCCGCGGTTCCGATCGCCCGCGGGCGACCGCTTCGGGAGAACACTTATTTCGTCGCGCGGGGGAGTACCATGCGAATGACTGACAGGTCGGATCTGGAGGCGCGGCTCGACGGCCCCGACCGGATCGCCCCGCCCGAGGCGTTCGTCGACGGCGCTGCCGTCACCGACTCGGGCATCCACGAGGAGTTCCGCGAGCGCTGGCCGGAGTGCTGGGAGCGCGCCGCCGACATGCTCGACTGGGAGCGCGAGTGGGACGAGGTGCTCGTCGAGGAGAACGCGCCGTTCTACGAGTGGTTCGTCGGCGGGGAACTCAACGCCTCGTACAACTGCGTCGACCGGCACGTCGAGAACGGCCGGAAGAACCAGGCCGCGATCAAGTGGGAGGGAAAGCTCGAAGAGACGCGCACGTACACGTACCAGGACCTGTATCGCGAGGTCAACGAGTTCGCCGCCGCGCTGCGCGATCTCGGCGTCGAGGAGGACGACGTCGTTACGCTGTACATGCCCGTCGTCCCGGAGCTACCGGTCGCGATGCTGGCGTGCGCTCGGATCGGCGCGCCCCACTCGGTCGTGTTCGCCGGACTCTCGGGCAAGGCTCTGGGAACGCGCATCGAACGCTCGGGCTCGGAGTACCTGGTCACCTGCGACGGCTACTACCGCCGCGGGAACGCCTTCAATCTCAAGAGCAAGGCCGACGACGCGCTGCTGAAAGTCGACCACGACGTGACGAGCGTGGTGGTCGACCGCCTCGGCGATACGCTCCCCCACGTCGACGACGGCTCGCTCGACTATCACGAGCTGCTCCGCGAGCACTCCGGCGCCGAGGTCGAGCCCGTGCCGCGGGACGCCGAAGATCTGCTGTTTCTGATGTACACGTCGGGCACCACCGGCGAGCCGAAGGGCGTCGAGCACGCGACCGGCGGCTACCTCTCGCAGGTGGCGTGGACGAGCCGGGCGGTCCTCGATCTGCGCCCGGAGGACACCTACTGGTGCTCGGCGGACATCGGCTGGATCACGGGCCACTCCTACATCGTCTACGGCCCGCTGGCGCTGGGCACGACGACGATGCTCTACGAGGGCTCGCCGGACTACCCCGATCGGGACCGCATCTGGGAGATCGTCGAGCGCAACGCAGTCGACGTGTTCTACACGGCGCCGACGGCGATCCGGGCGTTCATGAAGTGGGGCAAGGAGTACCCCGAGCGCCACGACCTCTCCAGCCTGCGCCTGCTGGGCACGGTAGGAGAACCGATCAACCCCCGCGCCTGGGAGTGGTACCGCGAGCACGTCGGCGGCGGCGAGTGCCCGATCGTCGACACCTGGTGGCAGACCGAGACCGGCGCGATGATGATCGCGACGCTCCCCGGCGTCGACGACATGAAACCGGGCTCGGCGGGACCGGCGCTCCCCGGCATCGACGCGCAGGTCGTCGACGCCGCCGGCGAGCCGGTTCCGGACGGCGCCGCGGGGTATCTCACGATCACCCGGCCCTGGCCCGCGATGGTCCGGACGCTCCACGACGACGACGAGCGCTACGTCGACGAGTACTGGACCGAAACCGACGACGTCCCCGCGAGTCGAGCGAGCGGGGACTCGTCAGAGCGTAGCTCTGACGGCGGATGGCGCTACGACGCCGGCGACGGCGCGCGCGTCGACGAGGACGGCTACGTCACCGTGCTCGGGCGCCTCGACGACGTGCTGTCCGTCGAGGGGCACCGTCTGGGGTCGATGGAGCTCGAATCGAGCATCGTCGAGGTCGAGGGCGTCGCCGAGGCCGCCGTGGTGGTCGGGACCGCCGACGACGGATCGGGCGTGTTCGCGTACGTGAGCACCGAGAGCGGCCGCACGGGCGACGACGACCTCCGCCGGCGGATCGTCGAAAACGTCGAGCGAACGATCGGCGAGTTCGCAGCGCCCTCCCGGGTGGTCTTCACCACCGAACTACCCAAGACCCGCTCGGGCAAGATCATGCGGCGCCTGCTCCAGAGCGTCGCGCGCGGCGAGCCGCTCGGCGACACCAGCGCGCTCCGGAACCCCGAGATCGTGGGCGAGCTGAAATCCGCCGTCCGCGACGAGTAGCGACGGATTTCGCAGAACCAGGACACAACGAAACGACTCTCGGGTCGAGTCGTCGAACTTCCTCCCGGCTCTCTGTTCTTTGCGGCTACGAGACGACTGCTACAACGCCAATACTTAAGTTCGCTCTCCCAGACTATCACGAAAGATGGGTGCACTCGCCCGGGAAAGCACGGACGACGGCGTGCTGTCGGGCCCGGAGTACCGGGAACTGGCGGAGAGCGCCGAGACGTACCGCAAGGCGCTCGTCGTCCGCCTGATCGGCGAGGTCGGACTTCGGACGGGTGAGGTGACTCGACTCCGCCCTGACGACGTTCGATCGACCGGCGACCGTGCGTCCGGCGCGCTGCTCGACGTCCGCGCCGAATCCGGCGAACGCGATCGGATCGCGTACGTCCCCGACGACCTGCGGCGCTCGCTCGACAGGTACGTCCGGAGCAACGGGATCGACGCGGACGAGCGGGTCGTCGACGTCTCGCCGCGGCGGATCCAGATGCTCGTCGCGGAGGTCGCCGACCGGGCGGCCGACCGGACGGGCGACGACCGGTTCGCGGCCGTCGCAGCGAGCGACCTTCGTGCGTACTTCGCCCGGACGCTGCTCGTCGAAGAGCGCGTCGACCCCCGCGTCGTGCTGGCGGTCGGCGGGTGGGAGAGCTTCGAGAGCTTCGACCGGCTCCTCGGCGAGCCCGACGAATCGACGGTCGCGGCCGAGCTCTCGGACGCCGACGTCGGGACCGGCGATACGGCTCCGGCGCGGGCGTCCGACGGAGCCTCGCGGGCGGAGGAACTGCGCGAGCGCGCCGACCGACTGGAGCGTCGGGTCGACCTCGGCGATCGCGTTCGGGCGGTCGACGACGCCGTGCTGTCGGCGTCGGATCGCGACGATCTGGAGGTGGGCGTCTGCGAGCGTCTGGCCGAGGGCGACGAGTACGCTGGTGCGTGGATCGCGACCAGCGACCTGACCGACGAACGCCCCACGCCCGCGGCCGCGGCCGGCATCGACCGCTCCGGCGTCGACGCCCTAATCGAGCGGTTCGACGAGGCGTCGGCCGTTCCGCCGTGGACCGAGGCCGTTCGCGACGGCGCGGTCAGCGTCGCCGAGATCGACGAGGGGCTCCCCGCCGGCGACGCCGACGGGGCTGCGAGCGACGGCGAAGGGTCCGTTGTCGACGCCGACCGCGTCGGCGCGGTGACGGCCGTGCCGCTCGCTCACCGGGAGACGACCTACGGCGTCCTCGCGGTCGCGACCGACCGCGGCGCGCCGGAGGACTGGGAAGGGGAGGAACTCTCGGCGCTCGGTCGCCGGATCGGGCACGCGCTCACGGCGATCCAGCGCCGGAACCTCCTGCTGTCGGACGCCGCCGTCGAACTCGAGTTCCGCTGTCGCGACGAGGGCGCCGTCTTCGTCGACGCGTCGGCGCGCCTCGATTGCACCTTCAGTCTCGAATCGATCGCCCCCGTCTCGGCCTCGTCGCTCCTGTTTCACGTCACCGTCGCGGACGCCGATCCGGGCGACGTGTTCGATCTGGCGGTCGAGCACCGCGGCGTCGAGGAAGTCCGACTGGTCGAGACCCACGGCGACGGCGCGCTGCTGGAGTTCGTCGTCGGGGGCGACTCGCCGCTGTTGACTCTCGCGGCTCACGGCGCGACGATCACCGACGCCGTCTTCGAGTCCGGCGACGGCGACCTGGTCGCGGAGGTCGCGCAGGACGCCGATCTCCGGGCGGTCGTCGACGGCCTCCGAACGGCGTTTCCCGACACCGAACTCGTCGGCAAGCGGGAGGTCGAGCGGCCGGTCCAGACCGTCCGCGAGTTCCGCGAGGGCGTCGAGGACGAGCTGACAGATCGCCAGGAGGCGACGCTGCGGGCGGCCTACTACGCGGGCTACTTCGACTGGCCGCGGGGATCGACCGCCGAGGAGGTCGCCGACTCGATGGACGTCTCCTCGCCGACGCTGCACAACCACCTCCGGAAGGGCCAGCGCGCGCTGCTCGACACGTTCTTCGAGGGGTCGGTCGGCGGCGAGTAGTGCCGGGGTATTTTAAGCACCTAGAACTGTCCTAGCTTCTTCGTCGTTCGGTCGCTCGGAGCGGCGTTCGACTGCGGCCGCGGCCCGTCGCGCCGCCGATCTGCGCGCTCGGTCGCGCTTCGGATTCGAACCCGATCTGGGCGTACAGAGCTTCATAGCGGTTTTCTTGGCCGCTGAGGGAAAACACGAGATAGATTTCCTACAGTTTAGTACAGCTAGATGCCTGATTTACCATTAACGTAGGTGATCGTTATCTCGTATCATGGGAGACGGTAGCGATCCGGACGTACAACTCGAAGCGCGACTGGTAGAACAGGACTCCTTCGAGCCGCCCGAGTCGTTCGTCGAGCAGGCGAACGTCTCGGACGACTCGATCTACGAGGAGTTCGAGGAAAACTGGCCCCAATCGTGGGAACGGGCGGCCGAGCTCCTCGACTGGGAGAGCGAGTGGGACGAGGTACTGGACGAGGAGGACGCGCCGTTCTACGAGTGGTTCGTGAACGGCGAGCTGAACGCGGCGTACAACTGCGTGGATCGCCACGTCGAGGAGGGCCGCAAGAACCAGGCGGCGATCAAGTGGGAGGGCGAACTCGGCGAGACGCGGACGTACACGTATCAGGACCTGTATCGCGAGGTCAACGAGTTCGCCGCCGCCCTCCGGGGGCTCGGCGTCGAGGAGGACGACGTCGTGACGATGCACATGCCGATGATCCCGGAGCTGCCGATTGCGATGCTGGCGTGCGCCCGCATCGGCGCGCCCCACTCGGTCGTGTTCGCGGGCTTCTCGGCGGACGCGCTCGCGACGCGCATGAACTCGGCGGACTCCGAATATCTCGTCACCTGCGACGGCTACTACCGCCGCGGCGACGCGCTCAACCATCTGGAGAAGGCCAACGAGGGGCTCGCCGGCGTCGAGCACGAGGTCGAAGACGTGGTCGTCGTCGACCGACTGGGCGAGGAGCTTCCCCACGAGCTCGACGACAACCAGCACGATTACGACGAACTGATGTCCGGCCACGAGGGCGACCGCGTCGAACCGGTGACCCGCGACGCCGAGGACATGCTGTTCCTGATGTACACCTCGGGGACGACTGGTGAGCCCAAGGGAGCCAAACACACCACCGGCGGCTACCTCTCCTACGTCGCCTGGACGGCCCAGTCGGTGCTGGACGTCAAGCCGGAGGACACGTACTGGTGTGCGGCGGACATCGGCTGGATCACGGGGCATTCGTACATCGTGTACGGGCCGCTGGCCCTGGGAACGACGACGATGATGTACGAGGGGACGCCGGATTACCCCGAGAAGGACCGGCTCTGGGAGATCGTCGAGAAGAACGCGGTCGACATCTTCTACACGGCGCCGACGGCGATCCGGGCGTTCATGAAGTGGGGCGAGGACTGGCCGGCCAGCCGCGACCTGTCGAGCCTGCGCCTGCTCGGCACCGTGGGCGAGCCGATCAACCCGCGGGCGTGGAAGTGGTACTACAAACATATCGGCGACGAGTCGTGCCCGGTCGTCGACACCTGGTGGCAGACAGAGACTGGCGGCATGATGGTCACCACCCTCCCCGGCGTCAACGAGATGAAACCCGGCTCGGCCGGCCCTGCGCTGCCCGGCATCGACGCCAAGGTGATCCACCCCGACAAGGAAGAGGTCGAGCCCGGCCAGGCCGGCCACCTCACGATCCAGAAGCCCTGGCCCGGCATGCTGCGGACGGTGTACAACAACGACGAGCGGTTCATCTCGGAGTACTGGGAGGAGTACTCCGAGCCCGACGAGGACGAGTGGATCTACTTCCCCGAGGACGGCGCCAAGATCGACGACGACGGGTTCATCACGGTGCTCGGGCGGATCGACGACGTGCTGAACGTCTCGGGTCATCGCCTCGGGACGATGGAGATCGAGTCGGCGGTCGTCGGCGTCGAGGGCGTCGCCGAAGCCGCCGTGGTCGGCGGCGACCACGAGGTGAAGGGCGAAGCCGTCTACGTCTACGCGATCACCGAGGAGGGCACCGAGGGCGGCGAGGAACTCCGCGAGCGCGTCGTCGAGGGCGTCGAGGATGCCATCGGCCCGATCGCGCGTCCGGAGAAGATCGTCTTCACGCCGGAACTGCCGAAAACGCGCTCGGGCAAGATCATGCGCCGGCTGCTCGAGGAGATCGCCAACGGCGAGGAGCTGGGCGACACGTCGACGCTGCGCAACCCCGATGTCGTCGACGACATCCAGCAGAAGGTACAGAGCGACTGACTCGACCGAACACGGCTCTCAACAATGGCAAACGAAACGACTGATCCGGACGACGACGACGAGGCGCCGCTCGCGAGCGACGGCGGCGTCGCGACGCAGGCCGCACAGGACCACGAACGAACCGACTACCTCAGCAGCGAGGTGAACCTGCTCAACCCGAGCACGCCGTTCATGCGCGATCACCTCAAGATCGTCTGGACGGGCTTCGTCATCTGGGCCGTCGTCGTCTTCGGCCCGGTGACGCTGACGCGGCTCGCACCCGGCGTCATGACGACGGAGATGCCGGTGCTCGGCTTCCCGCTGCACTACTTCCTGGTCGCGTTCGGCGCGCCGACCGGCGCGCTGATCCTCTCGCTGTGGTACGCGCGCAAGCGCGACGCCCTTGACGAGAAGTACGGCATCGACCACGCGACGGTCGAAGAGGCGAGCGACGAACCGGTTGCGGCCGCCGACGGCGGCGTCACGTCTGAGGGAGGTGTCGACGAATGACGGTCCCGACCGCAGTCCTCCAGTCCGGGATACTCCCGGAGGGGCTTGACGTCTCGTTCAAACTGCTCCCGGCGATCATCGTTCTCGGAATGCTGTTGCTGTTCCTGGCAATCGGCTTCGTCTTCCGGGTGGCGGATACCGAGAACATGTGGGTCGCGGGCCGCTCGATCGGCAACGTCGAGAACGGGATGGCGATCGGCGCCAACTGGATGTCGGCGGCGTCCTATCTCGGAATGGCGTCGCTGATCGCGCTGTCGGGCTTCTACGGCCTGGCGTTCGTCGTCGGCTGGACGACGGGTTACTTCATCCTGCTGATCTTCATGGCGGCGCAGCTGCGTCGATTCGGGAAGTACACGGCACCGGATTTCGTCGGCGACCGCTTCAACTCCGACGGCGCCCGGGCCATCGCGGCGGTCACGACGTTTCTGATCGGGTTCGTCTACGCCATCGGCCAGGCCCGCGGCATGGGGCTGGTCGGGCTGTACATCTTCGGCGACATCGGCATCCCCGGGCTCTCGGGCTACCAGTCGATGGTCGTGTTCATGATGGCGATCACGGTCGGGTACTTGACGATATCGGGGATGCTGGGCGCGACCAAGAACATGGCCGTCCAGTACGTCATCCTCATCGTCGCGTTCCTCGTCGGCCTGCTCCTTACGGGGCTCTCGCAGGGGTACTCGACGGTACTTCCACAGCTTGAGTACGGGATGCTGATCAGCGAACTCAGCAGCGAGTTCAGCGAGCCGTTCGTCAACGAACCGTATTACCTCTGGATCGCGACGTGCTTCTCGCTGGTCGTCGGGACCTGCGGGTTACCACACGTTCTGGTGCGGTTCTACACGGTCGAGAGCGAGCGGACCGCGCGCTGGTCGACCGTGTGGGGACTGTTCTTCATCTGCCTGCTGTACTGGAGCGCCCCGGCGTTCGCGGCGTTCGGCACCGACCTCTACGCCCAGAACATCGGACAGGTCTACCCCGGCGGCGGTGAGCCGGGGATGACCAGTGCGGCCGGGGACGTCATCGTCGTGCTGGCCGCCCAGCTCGCGAACCTTCCCCAGTGGCTCGTCGGGCTCGTCGCCGCTGGCGGTATCGCCGCTGCGATCGCGACGACCGCGGGCCTGTTCATCGCGGGCTCGTCGGCGATCTCCCACGACATCTACACGAACATCATCAACCCCGAGGCCACCCAGCGCCAGCAGGTGCTGGTCGGCCGCCTGAGCATCATCGCGCTCGGCGTCATCACGACGCTGGCCGCGCTCGACCCCGCGGCGCCGATCGCCGCGCTGGTGTCGTACGCGTTCTCGCTGGCCGGCGCGGTGCTGTTCCCGATGTTCTTCCTCGGCATGTGGTGGGAGAACACGAACCGCCCCGGCGCGCTCGCCGGGATGTCCACCGGCCTGATCATCTGGACGATTCCGATGATCAACGAGGTGCTGCCGAACTACCTCGGCGGCGTCGAGGGGCCGTTCTCCGACGCGCTGGCGACGTGGGTGCCCGCGATCGGCTCCGCGCTGATCGCCGTCCCCGTCGTGTTCGCCGTCACCATCGCCGTCTCGCTGGTGACCGACGAGCCCGACATGGAGACCAAGCGCGTCGTCCGACAGTGTCACAGCCCCGAACCGATGGGCCAGCACCGAACGGCCGAAGACGTCGTGGCGACCGACGGCGGTGACGCGCCCGCGGACGACTAACAATGTACGAGAAAATCCTCATTCCGACCGACGGAAGCGACACCGCCGAAGTGGCCGTCGAGCACGCGCTCGACCTCGCCGAGACGTACGGCGCCGAACTGCACACGCTGTACGTCGTCGACACGGACTCGATGAGCCTGAGTCTCGGCCCCGAACAGCTCGATCGCATCGAGCAGGGCAACTGGGGCGAGATGGACGAGGTCCGAGAGCGAGCGGAGGGCGCGACTCGTGTCGTGGCCGACAGGGGCCGCGAGCGCGGCATCGACGTCGTCGAGCACGTCGCCTCGGGGCGTCCTCACTCGGTGATCGAGGAGTACGCCGAGGACCACGACGTCGACCTCGTCGTGATGGGATCCCACGGGCGCTCGGGCATCCGCCGCGCGCTGCTCGGCAGCGTCACCGAGCGGACGCTGCGATCGACGGATATCCCGGTGCTCGTCGTCGACGCACAGTAGGTTCGGGATCCCGACGACTCGGATCGATTTTTGTTGACTCATTGAAACCGTCGGCGGCCGATGCGGTCGGATGACTGATCGTTAGGTGCAGGAAACATACTTACTGATGCTGGGCGTGGCCCGAGATGTGCAACGCCGCCAAGTTCTCCTCGGCGCGACCGCTACGTTATCCGGCTTCACTGGCTGTATCGGCTCGTTCACGTCTGACGGCACCCTGAGAGAAGTGAACGTCGAACTCCGGAATACGGATGATAGAGCACGGACGTTCCACCTTGCGCTTGAGACCGAAACTGGTGTGCTCGACTGGGAATCACACCACATCGACGCGGGCGTTGACAAGCGAGTGACGATGGCGCCGAATGAAAACGTCTCTCCCGTCGCGTTACACGGAGCCGTCGGTGATTTCGCAGCAAGCGCTGACATTTTAGGCGTTGACGACCTTGACGAGGACTACTGTCTCCGGTTTCATTTCTGGTATGCACACCCCAGCGACGAGCGCCCGCAGATGGCGCAGGTCGCTGACATTGAATGCTGACCATGAGCACGTTCTGCCGATAGATTCGCACAGCTACCGAACGTTGATTCAGTTATAAGATAGACAAATCCTGATTCTAGCGACGCTGCAGTGAGCACACATCCTCGTCACGCGGCCAGCACGTCACTTCCGCGCAGCGAGCGCGACCACAGCCCCAGCGTCACAGCAGCTCCTCGACATCGGCGATCGACTCCAAGATGTGATCCGGCGTCACGTCGGACGCCGCCGCGGCATCGCGATCGGTCACGCCGGTCAGCACCAGCGCGGTCGTCATCCCCGCCCGCTCGCCCATCGCGATATCCGTGTCGAGCCGATCGCCGACGACGAGCACCGATTCGGCGGGGACGCCGAGCCGATCCAGCGCGGCCTCGATCGCGACGTCAGATGGCTTGCCCAGGATCCGGTCGGGCTCGCGACCGGTCGCCGCCGAGATCGCTCCGAGGATGGCGCCCGATCCGGGGACGAGATGATCCTCGACCGGGATCGTCACGTCGGGATCGGTGCCGAGGAAGTCGACGCCGTCGCCGTCGAGCGCCCACAGCGCGTCGGTGAGCCGATCGTAGTCGAACTTGCGGTCGATCGACCCGACGACGGCGTCGGCTTCGTCGGGATCGGCGCCGAGGGCGAGGTCGCGCTCGCGCAGCAGCTCCACCAGTCCGGGCTCGCCGATCACCAGCAGATCGTCGTCCGCGTGGCGGTCGGCGAGGTACTCGGCGGTGACGGTCGCCGCCGTCAGGAACCGATCCGGCTCGATCTCGATGCCGTGGCTGCCGAGGCGCTCGGCGTAGTGGTCCTGGCGCTTGTTCGGGTTGTTCGAGAACAGGAGCAACTCCAGCCCGGCGTCGCGAAGCGCGGCGACGGCGTCGCTCGCGCCTGGGATCGACCGGTCGCCGAGCACGATCGTCCCGTCGACGTCGAGAATCGCACCGCGGAACTCGCTCATAGGTCCCCTTCCGTCGCGATCCCGATAACAGTCCGGGCGAGTCACCGGAACCGCCATCCGCGGTATCGACCCCCCACGCATCTCCTTCGCGCCCGCGCCGTGCGTGCCTGAAACGCACCGCCAGGTCGCCAGTTCGCTGCAAATACTACTGTCGTACGGGCCGATAATCTCGGAGCATCTAGTCCGGGCCTCTCAGGCCGATAGCTCGTTTTCGATACTCTCGGTGCCGCTATCGGCTGATATCGTGTACGACGGCCGTACAACGCTCTGCACCGAGGCCGTACAGAGATGACAAGGCTTATTCTCCGTATGGGACTCGGTCTTGGTGATGAGTACGGACACGGAACAGGTCGACGTGGAGTCCTCGGAGTCCATCGTCGATCTCGCGCAGCGCTGGTACCACGTCCCGGCGCTGGCTGTGATGATGCTGTACATGTTGTGGGTGCGGTTCCAGTCGTACGACTCGGTCGTCCGGGACGGCACGGTGTACTTCATTGGAAACGACGCCTACTACCACCACCGCGAGACGATGTTCGCGGTCGAAAACTGGCTGTCGACGATGCCGTTCGACCCGTGGACCCAGTTTCCCTTCGGGACGAGCACCGGACAGTTCGGCACGCTGTTCGACCAGCTCATCGCCGCCGGGATCCTGATTCTGGGGCTGGGGTCGCCCGGCGACCGGCAGGCGGATATCCTCTTTGCCGTCGCCCCGGCGGTGTTCGGGATGCTCTGTGCGGTGCCGGTGTACTACATCGGCAAGCGCCTGAGCGACCGGCTGGGCGGCCTGTTCGGCGTCCTCGTACTGGCGCTGTTACCTGGGCAGTTCCTGCTGCGCTCGGTCGTCGGGTTCACGGACCACCACGTCGGCGAGGTGCTGTTCCAGTCGATCGCCGTGCTGGCGATGATGGTCGCGCTGACGGTCGCCGAGCGCGAGAAGCCGGTGTTCGAGCAGTTCCGAGACGGCGACTGGAGCGGGCTGCGCGGGACGCTCAAGTGGAGCGCGCTCGCCGGCCTCGCGCTGGCGCTGTATCTCTGGACGTGGCCGCCCGGCGTCGTGCTGGTCGGCATCTTCGGCGCCTTCTTCGCGATCGCGCTCACGGTCGACGTGCTCCACGGTCGCAGTCCCGAGCACGTGGCGATCGTCGGGGCGATCAGCCTGACCGTCGGCGCCGTGCTCGTGCTGCCGACGGTCGATCAGTTCGGGTTCACCGGCCCGACCACGATGTCGCTGCTCCACGTCGGGCTCGCGCTCACAGTGGCAGTGGGCTGCGTGTTCCTCGCCTGGCTCGCTCGCGTCTGGGAGCGACAGGATCGCGATGCCCAGTCGTACCCGGTCGCGGTTGGCGCGATCGGCGCGGGCGCGATCGTCGTCGGAATGCTGGTCGTTCCGGACGTGATGGGTACGATCTGGTCGCAGATGGAACGTTCCCTGCTAATGGGTCAGTCCGACGCCGCCCTCACTATTCAGGAGGCCCAGACGACGCTCGAGCAACGGGGCGGTCTGATGACCTTCATGTTCCGGAACTACGGGTTCACCTATCTGGCGGCCATCGTCGGCTTCGGGTGGCTCGTGCTGGGATCAGTGTCGATGCCCGACCGCTACCGCTCCGAGCACATGCTCGTCGCGGTCTGGACCGTCTTCGTCACCCTGATGGCGCTCTCGCAGGTTCGATTCCACTACTACCTCGCCGTCGTCGTGGCGGTGCTCAACGCCGTCGCGCTCAGCGGCGTGATGAATCTCCTGGGCGTCCCATCGTTCGACCGCGTGAAAGAGGTCGAGGCGTATCAGGTTATGGCGGTCGCGGCCGCGATCGTCCTGATCGTCTTCCCGCTCGCGGTTTCGTTCGGCGCTGGCGGCGCCACGGCCTACCAGCAGGCCAACGCCCGCGGTCCCGGCGATGTGACGACCTGGGGTGACAGCCTCGAGTGGATGAACGACAACACCCCCGAACCCGGGACGTACGGGGGCGAGGACGAGGAGTTCGCGTACTACGGTAGCTACTCCGAGACGAACGACTACGACTACCCCGCGGGCACCTACGGCGTCATGTCGTGGTGGGACTACGGCCACTGGATCACCGTCGAAGGCGAACGGCCTGCGGTCGCTAACCCGTTCCAGCAGGGCGCCCGCACCGCGAGCGGGTTCTTCCAGGCCCAGTCCGAGGAACGCGCGAACCTGCTGCTCGATGCCCTGCCCGCCTCGCAGGACACCGACGAGCGGATCGCGGAGATGGAAACCGACGAGCTCCGCGAGGTTGCAAACAGCGCTAACACCCAGCAGGAAGGCGAGGACACCCGTTACGTGATGATTGACGACGAGATGGCCGGTCAGAAGTTCTGGGCGATCAACCAATGGACCTCGCCCCCGAGCGTAGACGGGAGGGTACGGCCCGGGAGCGAGCAGTATCGGGACTCGATGATGAATCAGCTGTACTTCCAGGACGCCAATGGCCTGAGCAACTACCGGCTCGTCCACGAGAACGAGCGATTCTCGGCGGTCGGGTCGCTGCCGACGGGAAGTAACAGGCAGGTATGGACGTCTAGAGGTCTCCGCGGGCAGGGATGGAATCAGACGACTCAAACCCGGATCCAGATTCAACGAGCCGGCTTGCGCGCGAGTGTCGAATCCACGGTCAAGACCTACGAGCGCGTCGACGGCGCCACCTTGACCGGCGAGGCCGAGCCGAACCAGACCGTCGTCGCCGCGGTCGAACTGGAGACCAACGCCAACCGGCCGTTCCTGTACGCCCAGGAGGTCCAGACGGGCGAGGACGGCTCGTTCTCGGTCACCGTTCCGTACGCGACCAACGACGAACTCGGTCCCGCCGACGGCTACACCGACAGCGCGGTGAACGCGACCACCGACTACACGATCGTGGCCGGCGACGACGTCTCGCGATCCGACTACCAGCGCGACGGCTGGAACCCGAACGCCAGCATCTCCTCCGAGGGGACGACGGCCGTGTCCGAGAGCACGGTTATCGACGGCGAGTCCGTCGACGTCGAGATGGGCGAGTACGACGGCGGGAACGCCAGCGACGGCGGAAACACGTCCGACGGAACCGACGACGGCGCTCAGACCGACACGGACGACTCCCAGACCACCGACGGGAACACCTCCGCGCGTCTCGCTCCGGTCGCCGCTCGGCCCTGACGTGATCGAGTAACCCTTTCTGCGAACGCGATTCCCCGACTTCTGCTTTGCCGCGAGATTCCGGGATCGAAGCGACGCCGTCGACAGGAACGGTTTTGAGGCCGCTCGCTCAACACCGAGACAGATGCGACGCTGGATATCGGTCTACCTCAAGGGTATTTTCATGGGGACCGCGGACACGGTCCCGGGGGTGTCGGGCGGCACGATCGCGCTCATCACCGGTATCTACGAGCGCCTCGTCACCGCGATCACGAACGTCGACCCGCGCCTCGCGAAGCACGCGCTGCGGCCGCACGACGCCGACGCGCGGGCGGAACTCGCCGACGGACTCCGTCGGATGGATATCGGCTTCCTGCTCGCGCTCGGCGGCGGCATCGCGACCGCGATCGTCGCCGTCTCGCAGGTCGTCGGGACGCTCGCGGAGTCGTACCCGGGACTGCTGGCGGCCTTTTTCGTCGGCCTGATCGGCGCGTCGGCGATCGTGCTCGGCAGGCAGGTGTCGCTCGAGGATCCTCGGACGAAACTCGTCGCGGCCGTCGGCGTCGCGCTCGCGGGAAGCATGGTGTTTCTCGGCGACGGAGCGGCGCCTCACGCGCTGCCGCTGATCTTCCTCTCGGGGATGATCGCGGTGAGCGCGACGATCCTCCCCGGCGTCTCGGGGGCGTTCTTCTTGCTGGTGCTCGGGCAGTACTACTACATGCTCGACGCGCTCACGACGTTTCTCGGCGACCTCGTCGGGCTGGCGTCCGGCGGCAGCGTCGACGCCGTCGTCGACTCCGGCGTCGTCGTGGTCACCTTCCTGACGGGGGCGGCCGTCGGCGTCCTCTCGATCGCCCACGCGGTGAAGTGGGCGCTGGAGCACCATCGCGAGCGGACGCTGGCCTTTCTCGTGGCGCTGATGGTCGGCGGCGTTCTCGTCCCGCTTCGCAACGCGACGGTCGAGCTCGCGGACGCGAGCGCAGGTCCGCTCGCGGCGCGTATCGCCGCGGTGGGAATACCGGAATCGATCGCTGCGAGCGCGCTGGCGGGCGGCGCCGCCGCGCTGACGGCCGTCGCGGGCGCGGTTGCGGTGCTGGCGCTGGATCGGTACACCGACGATCTGGAGTACGCCGACGGGGACGACGCGCAGAGCGACGGCGCTGCTGGCTCTCGAAGCGGGCGCTCGTCGCCCGTCGACGCCGCGTCAGAGGAGTAGGGAAACGCTGTCTCCGAGAAGTAGAGCGGTGCCCAAAGTTACAGTCGTGCCCGCCGCTCGAGTCGCTCGAAGACGAGCGTCGGGAACCGAGGTCGAACCCGCGTGGGCTGTCGACCGTTGCTGTCCCTGTCCTCGATCGCTTCTCGGGTTAGCAGCCCGTCTTCCGCGAGTTCGTACAGATATCGCTGGACCGTGCTCGGGGAGAGGTCGGTCCGTTCGCCGACCGCTGCCGCGGCGTCGCTGATCGGCTGTCGGTGGCCGTCGGTCGCGAGCAACTCGGCGAGCACCGTCCGTCGGTTTTCCGGCAGCGAGAGCACGCGACCGATCTGGACGCAGTCGTCCGGGACGGCGTCGATCCCCGCGTCGACGTCCGACTCGCGGAGTCGCCCGGCGTCGTCGCGCTGGGCGGAGATCGCCGCGCCGAACAGCGCCGCCAGCGCGTCGTGAGCGTCGCCGTCGGCCCAGTCGGCGATCCGACGCGCCTGGTCGTGGCTCACCGCGCCGCTGCTCAGACCGTAGGACGCCCGCTCGGTGAGCAGGTCGACCAGCGCGTGCGGACGGTAGGACGGCACCTTGACGGTGCGGCCGCTCCACTCGGGCAGGGGCTCCTCGGCGACCATCACCAGGGAGGTCCCCGCGGCGACCGGCTCCAGCAGCGACCGGACGTGGGCGACGTCGTCGTCGGTCTCGGAGAGGTGGTCGACGGCGACGACGACCGCGCCCGCCCGCTCCGCGACGGCGTCGTCCAGCCGCTCGCGGAGCTCGTCGGTGCCGACGCCGCGCCGCGGGACGGGATTGGGCGAGATCGATTCGAGGATCGCGTGGTAGTACTGAAAATCGCTGTCGGCTCGGCGCGCGTCGACGTAGGCGAACTGGGCCCGCGCGACCGCGGCGGTGCCGCGCGTCGACGTCCAGATCGCGTCCTCGTTGCGGCCGAGACTCTCGTTGAGCTGGGAGCACAGTGCGGTCAACACCGCCGACTTTCCGGCGCCGCTCGGCCCGTAGACGGCGACATCCTCGGGGCTCTCGCCGTCGAACACCGGCCCGAGCGCGTCGAGCACCTGTTCGAGGACCGAGCCGCGGCCGACCGGCTCGGGGAGGTGTACCGCCGGGTTCAGCGCGCTCTCGTCGACGATGAAGCCGTCGCCGCCGGGGGTCTCCATCCGCCGGGCGATGCGCTCGCTCAGATCCATCTGGAGGGAAGTTGTGATTAGGCCGATGATGTGTCTTCCGAGACGAGCGCGGCCTCGAGCACTTCGAGCGGGTGGCGGATCTCGTAGCCGGTGCCGTGGCCCATCTGCATCGCGCAGGTCGGACACTCGGTCATGCCGACGTCGCCCTCGGCGTCCTCCATGTGCTCGAACATCTCCTCGCCGATCTCCATCGAGAGGTCGTACTTCTCGGCCTTCCAACCGTACGTACCGGAGATTCCGGAACAGGAGTCGCCGACGTCCTCGGCCTCGACGCCGTCGATCCGGTCGACGACCTCGATGGCCTGTCCGTCGAGGCCCTGGTTGCGGGCGTGACACGGCGCGTGGTACGCCAGGTCGGGGAAGTCCACCTCGCTACCGTCGAGTTCGCCCTCCAGGTCCTCGTGGATCCGCAGGTACTCCAGGGCCTCGTAGGTGTGCTCTGAGACGTCCTCGATCCCGTGGATGTCGAACAGTTCGGGGTACTCCTGGCGCAGCGACAGCGAACAGGAGGTACAGGAGGCGATCACGTCGGCGCCCTCGCCGATCGCCGCGACGAGGTTCTCGACGTTCGTCTCGGCGTGACGCCGCGCGTCGTCGAGCATTCCGTTGGCGAACATCGGCGTCCCCGAGCAGCCCTGGTCGGGCACCATGACCTCGTAGCCGAACTCCTCGAACACTTCCACCATCGCCTTCCCAACTTCGGGCGTGTTGTAGTTGGAGTAGCAGCCGTGGAAGTACGCCACGCGCTTGTCGGGATTCTCGACCTGCGCGCCGCCCCGCTCTACCCACCACTCGCGGAACGTCTGCTCGGCGAACTCGGGGAAGTCCCGCTCGGCCGTGACGCCGAGCGTCTTCTCCATCACCCACCGGGCGGGGCCGAAGTTCATCATGAAGTTCGAGAGGCGCGGCACCTTCGACGCCAGCCAGGCCGACGTGCGGTAGTTCGAGAGAATCCGATTCCGGATGTACTCCGGCGAGAGCTTGTCCATCTGATTCTCCACGAACGAGCCTCTCGCGGTGTTGTGCATCTGGCTCAGGGGCACCTCGGAGGGGCAGGCGCTGTCGCAGCGCATGCAGTTCGAGCACTTCATCACCGAGTCGTCGATGTCGTGGTCGTCCTTGCGCTTGAGGCGCCACTGCTCGGGGCCCTGGAACTTCGGCCCGGGGAAGTCGTCGTCGACCTCTGCGACCGGGCAGTTCGTGTCGCAGGTCGAGCACTTGTAGCAGTCGTCCGAGCCGGGCCGGAGGTCCATGTCCTCGGACTCGGGGAACACCTGTACCGGTTCGAACTCGTCGTCGCCGGTGGCGGCTGGCGAGTCGTCCGTCACGTCGTAGTCGTCGGGGGTTTCGGCGTCACTCATTGGAGATCACTTCGGGGTCCGGTTGGTCGCAGCCCGCAGTCGGTCAGTTTCACGCGCGCTCACCCGCTCCGGTGCCGGCCGCGTAGCCGGTCGCCAGCGAGACGCCGGAGCCGGACTTCTCGGCCGCGAAGTCGTAGCCGCCGACGACGGCGCCGGCGGCCCGCAGGTTCTCGTAGGCCGGTTCGTCGTCGGCGTCCAGCGGCCGCGTTTCGCGGTCGACGGGGACGCCGAACCGGGCGAAGGGGTGGTCGTCGAACGCCCCCTCCTCGAACCAGTCGTAGCGGTCCTCGGGCTGGGGGATCGGCAGGTCGAAGATCGGCTCGTAGACGCGCTCGCGGTCGGACCGGATGCCTTTCCCGACGAGCCCGCCGGTCGCGAGCACGTACTGCTCGGCGCGGTAGGGCACGCGAGTCGCGGTGTGTTCGGCGATAACGCGATCGACGCGGTCGCCGTCGGCCTCGACGTCGACGACGGGGTTGCCGGTCTCGACGTGGACGCCGGCATCTTCCAGCGCCTCGAACAGCATGTCCGAGAGGCGCATCCCGGGGAGGCTCGGCGGCCCCATCGGCACCTCGAACACGTCGGCGCCCAGCGAGTCCGCGAGGTCGGCCCGCACCCCGGCCGGCTCGGCGTCGCCCAGAATCGCCGGGAAGCCGACGCGCTCGTGGCCGCCCAGGTGGGCCTTGACGCGCTCGGCGAGCGCCTCGCGGGCGGGGCGGGACTGCCCGTCGACCTCGATCTCGTCGTTCTGATCGAGGAGGTGGGCGTACCGCGTCAGCTTGGCGTCGTCGCGCAGGTCGCCGGGGAACCGCAGTGTCGCGCCGCGAACGTCGAAGGGGACGCCCGCCGCGCGCAGGTGGTCGGCCGCCACGTCGGCGTCGAAGCCGGTCACCGCGTCGAACCCGACGAGGAAGGCGTCGCGCTCGTCGCTCGCCAGTCCCGCGGCGGCGCCGGCGGGATACCGCGCCGTGGGCTTGACCGTCCCGCCGTGAGTCGGCACGAGCGCGTTGCGGTCGGTGTGGCCGCCGGCGTACGCGTCGCCGACGGCGTCGTCGAACAGGTCGAGTCCGCCGCGGACCGCCTCCTCGCCGACGCGCTCGTAGGGGTGGCCCTCTGGCACGGCGTCGAGCGCCCCGAACGGGTCGCTGATCGGCGCCGTCCGGCTCTCGTCGTCCGCGCCCTCCGGGTGGTAGCCGAGCACGTCGATCAGCCCGCTGGCCTGCCGGAGCGTGCTCTGCTTGTGGGCGATCAGGCGAACGCGCGCGCCCGTCTCGCGGGCGGCGAGCGCGGACGCCACGGCGGCGACGCCGCCGCCGATCACCAGCACGTCGTCCTCAATTGCCATGGTCGCCTCCGTCGGGACGGTCGGCGTCCGTTCGCGATCCGGCTGATCGCTCACCGCCGTCCGTCGCGCGCACCCCGCTGTCGAACGTCCCCTCGTCGCTCGACTCGGTCGCGCCCGGCCGCCCGTCGTCGAACGCCGAGAAGTCGACCGACTCGCCGGTGCGGGCGGGGTCGCCGTCGGCGTTGATCGTCGTGGCGTGCAGGGCGTAGTTGAGCATCGCCTGGGAGAGCTGTTCGCCCCACAGCGCGTGGCGCTCGCCCTTCCAGCGTTCCTGGAACAGCTCGTCGTAGGCGTCTCTGACTGCCTGCTCGTCGTACTCCGGCGAGAGCTCCTGGGCCATCCCGAGACAGCAAAAGCCGCCCTGGCAGTTGCCCATCGACGCGCGCGTCCTGATCCGGACGGCGTTGAGGTCCGTGCCGGACTGGTCGATGGCGTCCTGTATCTCCGCGCGGGTCACGGACTCGCAGTCACAGATCACCGGGTTTGCCTCGTTCGTGTCGAGCACATCTTCTGCGCGGCTGCCGAGCCGCTGGGTGCTGCGCCGGGCGACCGGCGAGCGCAGACCGAACCGGTCCATCGCCTCGTCGAGCGCCATCTCGTCCTCGCTTCCGGGAAGCGGTTCCTCGGCCGTGCGACAGCGGGCTCGGACGCCGAGCTTCTCGCAGACGTGATCGGAGATCTGCTCGGCCATCATCCGGTAGGTGGTGAACTTCCCGCCGACGATAGAGGACATCCCCGGCAGGTCGTCGCGCTCGTCGTGGTCCAGCAGGAAGAAATCGCGCGTGATGTCGGTCGGGTCCTCGGTGCCGGTGCCCGGCGGCTCGTACAGCGGCCGGACGCCCCAGAACGAGCGCACGGTCCGGGCCTCCGAGAGGATCGGCACCAGCTCGGTCAGCGTGTCGATCATCATGTCGACCTCCCACTGCTCCTCGGGGTAGTCCTCGGGGTCCTCGACCTCCTCGTCGGTCGTCCCGAGGATCGCGGTCGTCTCGTGGGGGACGACGATGTCGGCGTCGCCCTTCGGTCGGCAGCGGTTGATCACCGTGTCGACCTGCCGGGCGTTCATCACGACCATCACGCCCTTCGAGGGGCGGACCTCGACGTCGACGCCGGCCATCTCCCCCAGCTGGCCGGCCCACGCGCCCGTCGCGTTGACGACGTACTCGGCGTGAATCTCCTCGGTCGAGCCGGGCGTCGCGTGCTCGCGCTTGCCCGGGCCGCTGTCGTGGCGGACCTCGACGCCGGCGACCGCGCCGTCCTCGACGAGCACGTCGGTCACCTCGGCGTGGGTCTCGACGCGCCCGCCGTGGTTTTCGGCGCTGACGGCGTTGGCGACGCAGAGGCGGAACGGGTCGATCGCGCCGTCGGGGACGTGGATCGCGCGCTTGACGTCCTTCGCGAGGTACGGCTCGACCTCGCGGGCTTCCTCCGCCGAGAGAACCTCGGCGGGGATGCCACACTCCCGGCAGCCCTCCAGCTTCTCGCGGAAGTACTCGTCGTCGTCCTCCGGTCGCTGGACGAACAGCCCGCCCGTCATCTCGACGCAGTGGCTCGCGATGTCCCTGAGCACCCGGTTTTCCTCGATACACTCCTCGGCGCTGGCCTGGTCCGACACGGCGTACCGCCCGCCGCTGTGGAGCAGCCCGTGCATGCGCCCCGTCGTCCCGTGGGTGAGGTTCCCCTTTTCGACGAGGACGACGTCGACCCCCCGCATCGCCAGATCCCTGGCGATGCCGGTGCCGGTCGAACCGCCCCCGACGACCACGACCTCGGTACTCGTTGGCATTCGTCTGGTGAATCGTAGCGCGCCGGCCACTTTACTTTACCGCTATTCCGAGCTATTTGGTAAAGAACTCGTTCGAGAGTACAAACGAATCCGACTTCGGCGCTATTTTAAATTCTATTGCGTTACGGGATCCGAAACGAAGCCGTTTTAGGAAACATTTATAATGAATGTGGCTTATGTTTACTGACAACGCGCCACCGTCGGTAAATCGGTGGCGTGGCCGGACGATCGGTCCGGCGACATCGACCAACCATGACAGAGAATACCTACGTCGGCGCTGTCGACCAGGGCACGACCGGCACGCGATTCATGGTGTTCGACCACGGCGGGCAGGTTGTGGCGAACGCCTACGAAAAGCACGAACAGATTTACCCGGAACCCGGCTGGGTCGAGCACGACCCCCGAGAGATCTGGGAGAACACCAAAGACGTCATCACGCAGGCGCTGGCGGAAGCCGGCATCAGCGCGGACCAGCTCGAGGCGATCGGCGTCACCAACCAGCGCGAGACGACGCTGCTGTGGGACGCCGACTCCGGGCGGCCGATCCACAACGCCATCGTCTGGCAGGACCGCCGGACGACCGACCGCGTCGAGCAGCTCCAGGAGGAGGGCAAGGCCGACGACGTGCAGGCAAAGACCGGCCTGGAGCCCGACGCCTACTTCTCGGCGACGAAGGCCGAGTGGCTGCTGGACAACGCCGACCCGATCAAGACCGAGCGCGCCCGGCCCGCGGATGTGCGAGAGCGCGCCGAAGAGGGCGAGATCCTCTTCGGCACGATCGACTCGTGGGTGATCTACAACCTCACCGGCAACCACATCACCGACGTCACGAACGCCTCGCGGACCATGCTGTTCGACATCCACGAGATGGAGTGGGACGACGAGCTCCTCGAGGAGTTCGACGTGCCACGCGAGATGCTCCCGGAGGTACGCCCCTCCAGCGACGAGGACCTGTACGGCCACACGGACGCCGACGGGTTCCTCGACGCCGAAGTGCCCGTGGCGGGCGCGCTGGGCGACCAGCAGGCCGCGCTGTTCGGCCAGACCTGCTTCGACGCGGGCGACGCGAAGAACACCTACGGGACGGGCTCGTTCTTCCTGATGAACACCGGCAACGAGGCCGTCGAGAGCGACCACGGGCTGCTGACGACCGTCGGCTTCCAGCGCTCGGGCGAACCCGTCCAGTACGCGCTGGAGGGCGCGATCTTCATCACGGGCGCCGCGATCGAGTGGCTCGAGGACATGGAGCTCATCGACGACGCCGCCGAGACCGCCGAGCTCGCGCGGAGCGTCGACTCGACCGACGGCGTCTACTTCGTGCCCGCCTTCACCGGGCTGGGCGCGCCCCACTGGGACCAGCGCGCCCGGGGGACGATCCTCGGGATGACCCGCGGGACGCGCAAGGAACACCTGGTGCGGGCGACCCTGGAGTCGATCGCCTACCAGACCCGCGACGTCGCCGAGGCGATGGAGGCCGACAGCGGCATCGACATGCAGACGCTGCGGGTCGACGGCGGCGCGGTGAAGAACAACTTCCTCTGCCAGCTCCAGTCGGACATCATCGACACCGAGATCGCGCGGCCGCAGGTCGACGAGACCACCGCGCTCGGCTCGGCGTACGCGGCGGGACTGGCGGTCGGCTACTGGGAGACGGCCGACGAACTCCGGGACAACTGGCAGATCGACCGCGAGTTCGAGCCCGACCAGAGCGCCGACTACGAGGACAAGTACGAGCGCTGGTCGGAGGCCGTCGATCGGTCGCTCGACTGGGCACGCGACGGTGGTGAGTAACTATGGTAGTCGATCTGGCCGTGATGCAGGTTCCGGTCATCGGTCTCGAGTGGGAGCACTTCCTCGTGCTCGTGCTCGCCGCCGCCGCGGGCGGGGCGTTCGGCGCCGCTGTCGGCGCGCTGCCGTCGTTCGTCTTCACCGGGTTCGTCGTCCTGCTGGGCGAGGGCCTGGCAGCGCTCGGCGGAACCGGCACGGAGTTCACCGAACTCGCGGGCGCCAACCTGGCGTCCGGCGTGACCGGGACGATCGGGTTCGGTCCCGTCACCGGCCCGCACGTCGCCTTCGCCGGCGGCGTCGCGGCGACGTCGTACGCGGGGATGCGCTACGGCGAGATGGAGCCCCCGGACTGGGACTACCACTTCGGGAAGAACATCCTCTACGCGTTCGGCACGAAGCCGGACATCCTCGCCGTCGGTGCGATCTTCGGCGTGCTGGGCATGCTGATCGTCCGGATCGGTAACGGGCTCGCCCTGCCGTTCGACACGATCGCCTTCGCCGTGTTCGCGACCGCGCTGATCGCGCGGCCGGTGTTCGGCTACCCGGTGATCGGGAGCCCGCGCGGCGACGGCTACTTCGACATGTCGCCGTTCGCGCGCGAGGAGGAACGCGGCGACGGGAGCGGCCGGCTCTCCGTCGAACCGTGGCTGCCCCAGCAGTACAAGTGGTCCGGCGTCACCGCGATCGGCCTCGTCGGCGGCGCGCTGGGCGGGTGGACCTGGATCATGACCGGCAGCATCTTCATGGCGTACGGCATCTCGGCGGCCAGCCTGCTGTTCCTGAACCTGGGCGTCGAGAAGTTCCCGGTCACTCACCACATCACGCTCGGCGGTTCGACGTTCGCGGTCGTCGCCGCGGGCGCCACCGGCAGCGAGCTCGTCGTGATGCTCGCCGCGATCTTCGGCGGCGTCGTCGGTTCGCTGCTGGCGGAGGCCACCCAGCGGATCGCCTACGCCCACTCGGGCACTCACGTCGACCCGCCCGCGATGTCGATCTTCATCTACACGCTCGCCATCGGCGTGCTGTACCTGCTGGACCTGCTGCCCAACTCCGGCTACCTCGGCCTGTAATCAATCGACTCGGACCCACTACTTTCCTTTCGTCGCTTCGTCGCCGAACGTGAGATCCGCGAGGATCTCCTCGGCGTGTCCCTCGGGATCGACGCCCTCGTAGGTCGCCGCGATTCGGCCCTCCTCGTCGACGACGTACGTGTTGCGGAACACGCCGTCGAACGTGTTCCCGAACATGTTCTTCTCGCCGTAGGAGTCGTACGCGCTCGCGACCTCGCCCGACTCGTCGGACAGCAGCGTGATCGGCAGATCGTGCTTCTCGGCGAAGTCGGCGAGATCCTCGACCGGGTCGTCGCTGATCCCCAGGACTGCGACGTCACGCTCCGCGAACTCGTCGTAGGCGTCGCGGAAGCTACACGCCTCGGTCGTGCAACCGGGCGTGTCGGCCCGCGGGTAGAAGTAGACGACGACCTTGCGCCCCTCGAACTCCGAGAGTGCGACCGGCTCGCCGTTTTGATCGTGCAGTTCGAACTCGGGCGCCTCGTCGCCGACATCGAGCATGCACGATCAGAGTGCGTCGAGCGCAAAACGGGTTCCGCTCCGGCGCGGTATCGCCGCGGTCGTCTCAATCAGTCCAGCCGCTCGGCGGCGTCGCGCTCGATCAGCGGTTCGGCGTTCGTCTCCGGCAGCGTGACGACGTCCTCGGCGCTCAGTTCGTACTCCCGCTCGTCGACGCCGAAGATCTCGCCGACGTCCTCCGTGATGCGGACGGTCGTCCGGTCCTCGTCGAATTCGGGTAGGGCATCGGGCGCGTCCGTACTTTCGCCGGGACCGTCCGCGGCGTCTGCTCCGCTCCCGTCGTCGGCCGGCGTCGCGCTTCCCGACGGCGCCGCGTCGCGCTCGGCATCGCCGGACGCCAGCTCGCCATCGTCGGCAGCCGGATCTGGCGATCCGCCGTCGCCGGCGTCCGCCTCTCCACCGCCCATCAGATCGGCCGCGCTGACGGAAGATGCCTCGCCGGACGGTCGATCTGCCGACGAATCGGCGTCGTCGGCGTCGCTCCGGTCGCCGTCGACCGGCGTGGGGTCGGCGTCCGGCGCGGTCGGGTCGGTCCGGTCGGAACTCGGCGGCGACGCCGCGGCGTCCGCGTCGCCCGGTGCGGTACCGGTGGCTGTGTCGGTCGGAGCCGCTTCGGCGTCGCTCGCGGTCGGATCGTCGTCACCCGCGTTCCCGTCGACCTCGCCCGCCAGCACGTCGAGAACGTGGGACTTGTTGGTCTCGATCCGATCGACCAGATCCTCGAACAGGTCCTGCTCCTCGGCGGTCAGCCCCTCCTCGTCGGAGGGCATCCCGGCCGCGGCGAGGCTGGCGCGCTTGACGAGCTTGCCCATCCGGCGCTCGTAGATCGCCTCGACGACCTCCTCGGCGGTCTCGATCTCGTCGGTGAGCCGGCCGACCTCCTCCGAGGAGAACGGGTCCTCGGCGCGCTCGGCGGCCCGGTCGCGCTCGTCTTTGAGTTCGGCGACGTACTCCCCGACGTCCTCGTAGAACGAATCCCGCAGATGCTGGAGGCTGTCCTTCTGGCGCTCCTTGCTCTGGACGGATCGCAGGTCGTCGAGGTTCATTCGTGGCTCATTCTTTTTCCTTTTCCGCGTGGCCGCGGGCCATCAGGTAGACGCCCACGTGCTCGGGTACTGTCTGTGCACCCTCGGTTATTGTAAAACTGTCGCCGCCAAGACTGATCATCGCGCTGTCCTGTGATTCGCCCGGCATATCATCGATCCCGGTCACGTCGATCCGGATCTCCTGGCCGACGAACTGCTCGGTGACGGCGTCGGTCAGCGGCTCGAAGTCGGCCAGTTCGTTCCGGTCGATCCGCAGCACGCGCAGGCCGGTGCCGCCGTGGAGGCTGCCCGGCAGGCGGATCAGCCGGTTCGTGTCGGTCGTCACCGGCTCGTCGATCGGTGCGCTCTCGGCGTCGAGCACGTCCTCGGCGAGGATGCCCGCGAGCTGGTAGAATGCGGGATGGACGTCGACGTTACCCGCCGCGATCTGTTCGCGGTTGTTCCGCGCGGCCGTGAGCGCGCCGCGGGCCTTCCCTTCGCCGATGCCGTCGAACTCACGGAGTCGCTCCATGGCATCCTCCTCGGGGAGTTCCAGCAGCTCGTCGACGAACGCGTCGAGTCGCTCGTGGACTCGCCGGCTCCAGCCGCCGTCGGTGATCAGCGAGCGCTTGTGCGCCGGGCTGGAGCGGCCCGCGGTGCCGCCGACGGTCTCGTGTTCGATCAGGTGGTCGAACTCGACGTCGATGCCGCGCACGTAGTCGACGATCTCGCGGCGCTGCTCGCGGTCCAGCTCGCGGACGCCGTCGTCGCGGACGTGGACGTGATAGCCGCGGCCGCCCGAAAACACGACGGTCAGGTCCTCGAAGCCGAAGTCGTCTTCGAGGATGTCGAGCAGACGGAACAGGGCGTCCTTGCAGACCGCGAGCATCTCCTCGTAGCTGTCCTCGGTCGGCGAGACGCCGGGCAGGTGGTCGGCGTCGAGGTCGAATACGAGATCCGAGCTCCGCCAGCCCTTCCGGTTCATGTTGCCCGCGCTCGGGTCGTCGTAGCGACCCGCCGAGAAGTACACGTGGCGCGGTCGCTTGCGCGCCAGAAACTCGTCGAGCGCACCCAGCTCTAGCAGCGACCGGTGGCGGACCATCGTGGTCCCGGGCCCCTCGGTCCAGGGGATAAAGCCCCACTCGCGCTGGCTGGCGTCGGGCGGCGGCGCAATCGAGGTCCGTCGGTAGTAGTCGCGGAACCGACCTCGAAGGTACGCGCGGGTGCGCTCCTCCATCGGTTCACCTCGTATGGCCGGGGGGCTCCTAAAGCTACCCTTACTAGCTCGCAGGAGTGTTCTGTCAGCGTTCAGATGGCAGTAAGGCGACCGTATCGAGACCCGCACGACGCCGACGCGGCGGCTGCGACAGCCCGATCGACGCGGACGCCCGTACGGCGGTTCCTAACCGCTGTTCTCGAAGGCGGAATCCGGACGCGTCTCGCCGCCTCGCCGTTCGACCCCGCCTCGTGGTCGGTCGACGCCGGCGCCCGCGTCTCACCGGTAAGGCTGTCTTACGACCGACAGGCCAACCGATCACGTATCGGCGCCGCGACGCCGGTCCGAAGCCGCGCCACGGCGTCGAGTTTGGCACCCTATAACTAACGCCGAACGGTGCGTGCCCCCGGGCATGAGTGAGGAGGGCGACGACGGGCCGACCCGCCGCCAGCTACTGGGCTTGATCGGCGCCGGCGGGATCACGGCGATCGGCGCCGGGCTGATCATCACCGGCGCCCGCGTCTCGCCGACCGATGACGACGGAGACGGTAACGAGTCGGCCGACGGCGACCGGGAGCCCGACGAGCCGTCGGCTCTGTCGGCCGCCTGGGACGCGACGTACGGCGACGGTCCGAGCGCGTTCTCCGCGGCGGTCGGCGGGCGCGACGTCGGCTCTATCTTCTCCGACGGAAACGCGACGAACGAGACCGCCGGGAATACGACGCTAAACGGGACCGGAACCGCGAACGAGACCGCCGGGAACGCGTCGATCGGAAACGAGTCCGGGACCGGAAACGCGACTGACGGGAACGTCTCGGATTCCGAGGACGGTCCCGACGAAGCCGTCTTCGGCGGCGTTCGATCGACCGATCAAGACGACGGCGAGGGGTGGCTCGTCGGCGTCGAAGGTCCCGAGACCACGACGTTCGACGTCACGTACTCGGCCGATCAGGGCGAACAGGCGTTCGACGCGATCGAGTGCGTGCTCCCCGCCGCCGACGGGTGGGTGATCGTCGGCTGGACGCACGTTCCCTCGCCGGACGACGGGGACACCCCGGACCGCAAGTTTCCCTGGGCTTCCGGCGTCGACGAGGCCGGGAGCAGTCAGTGGTTTCGAACGTACGAGCGCCCCGGCGTCGAGTCCTTCCGCGACGTGTTCCGCGACGGCGTCCCGACGCCGGACGGCGGCTACCTGCTCGCGGGCGTCACGCTCGGCGAGTCGTTCGACGACATTCGCCGGGGCGACGGCTGGCTGGCGAAGATCGGCGCCGAGGGGCGACTGAACTGGGAACGGACGTACGCACCGGACGGCGCGAATCGAACGACGTGGTCCGACGACGAGCGGTACGACGCGTTCACGACGGTCCGGGCGGTCGATGGGGGGTACCTGCTGGCCGGGGCGGCGACGACAGACGGCCCCTCCGACTCGAACCCCGCGGACGGGTGGGTCGTGGCGGTCGATCCGAACGGCGAACGGCGCTGGTCCTCCACGTACGAGTACGCCGGGGGCGAGGACTCGGACGCCGTGGATCTGGCTGTATCGGACGTCCGACCGGCGGGCGACGGGTTTCTGGCGGTCGGGACCGCCGGGAGTTACGAGTACGTCCGCCCGCTCCGCGAGAACCAGCTGTTCGGCGACGGCTGGATCGCCGGCCTCGGCGCCGAGGGCGAGGTCCGGTGGGAACAGAGCGTCGCGGACGCCGCGCTCCGCACCACGGCCGACGCGGGCGACGCGGGCAGGATCGTGGCCGGCGCGCGCGAGAACCAGCCGTGGGTCGGCCTGCTCGGCGAGGACGGATCTCTCGCGGAGGAACTGACGCTCTCCGAGGCGGACGGCGTCGTCTCCACGGCGGCGGTGCGCGACGACGGCGCGATCGCGCTGGCGGGACGCCGGGACGACGGCGAGACGCCGGTGGCGTTCGTCACGCAACTGTCTCCGATCGAGGACGCCGCCGCGGAGAGCGATTCCGACGCAGAGGAGTGACATCGACGTCGAAGAGCGACGTCGACGCGGAAGCGCGACGCCGCTCCGATCGGGCTGGTCGCGATGTCGACGCCGGACCGATCGCCGGGCCAACTTTAAGATAGTTCACTGTGTACTCGGGAGTGTACATGTTTAGCACGCCACGCAGGGAGGTCGAGCGACGGTGACGGGCGGCCGATTCGGGATCGAGGGGTCGACGGCGATCGTCACCGGGGCGTCCAGCGGCATCGGGAAGGCGATCGCCGAGCGGTTCGCCGCCGACGGCGTCGACGTCGTGATCTGCTCGCGCGACGAGGACAACGTCGATCCGGTCGCCGAGCGGATCAGCGAGCGCGAAGCGGGCGGCGAGGCCGTCGCCGTCGAGTGCGACGTGACCGACCGGGACGCCGTCGAGGCGCTCGTCGAGACCACCGTCGAGGTGTTCGGCGGGCTCGACGTGCTGGTCAACAACGCCGGCGCCTCCTTCATGGCGAACTTCGAGGACATCAGCCCGAACGGCTGGAATCGGATCGTCGACATCAATCTCACCGGCACCTACCACTGCACGCAGGCCGCCGAGGAGGAACTCAAAGACGGCGGCGGCGTCGTGATCAACCTCTCCAGCGAGGCCGGCCAGGACGGCGCGCCGTTCATGAGCCACTACGCCGCGGCGAAGGCGGGCGTGATCAACCTTACCAAGACGCTGGGTCACGAGTGGGCCGACGACGGCGTCCGCGTCAACTGCATCGCGCCGGGCTACGTCGCGACGCCGGGCGTCGAATCGCAGATGGGCGTCACAGCCGAGAATATCGACCGCGACGAGGTCGACCGCGCGATCGGCCTGAGCGAGGAGATCGCCGACGTGGCGCAGTTCCTCGCGAGCCCGGCGTCGTCGTACGTCGTCGGCGAGACGATCCGCGCGGCCGGCGCGCCCGACCTCATGAAATCGCCCGACCAATGAGCGACGCGAGCTCGCGCGCCGATCGGGAGATCCATCTCCCCGTCGCGGCGCAGGACGGGGTCGACGCCATCGCCGAGATGACGAACAGAGCCGAGGATCGGGGCTACGAGCGCGCCTGGCTCCCCGAGACGTGGGGCCGGGACGCCGCCTCGACGCTGGGCGTCGTCGCCGAGCGCACCGAGCGGATCGAACTCGGCACCAGCATCGCCAACGTGTACTCGCGCTCGCCCGCGCTGCTTGGTCAGACCGCCGCGACGCTCCAGGAGGTCTCCGACGGGCGATTCCGCCTCGGCATCGGGCCGAGCGGGCCCGCCGTGATCGAGGGCTGGCACGGCGCCGACTTCGACCGGCCGCTCCGCCGGACGCGCGAAACCGTCGACATCGTGCGGAAGGTCGTCGAGGGCGAGCCCGTCGAGTACGACGGCGACGTGTTCACGCTGTCGGGCTTTCGGCTTCGCTTCGAGCCGCCGGATCCCGCGCCGCCGATCGACGTCGCGGGACTCGGTCCCAAGTCGGTCGAACTCGCCGGCCGGTTCGCCGACGGCTGGCACGCCACGACGTTTACGGCCGACGGGCTGCGCGAGCGTCTGGAGGATCTGCGCCGCGGCGCCGAACTGGGCGACCGCGACCCCGAGGACGTGCGCGTGACGCTGTCGCTGCCGGCCTGCGCGCTGGAGGACGGTGACGAGGCCCGGCAGCTCGCGGCCCAGCACCTCGCGTTCTACGTCGGCGGGATGGGCACCTACTACCGCGATTCGCTGGCCCGACAGGGCCACGAGGAACTCGCGACCGACATCGCGTCGGCGTGGGCCAGCGGCGAGCGCGACCGGGCGGTCGAACTCGTCGCCGAGAACGTGCTCGACGACATGGCGGCCGCCGGGACGCCCGAGCAGGCCCGCGAGCGGCTCTCCGAGTTCGAGTCGATCGAGGGCCTCGACGCCGTCGCGCTGGCGTTCCCCCGCGGCGCCGACCGCGAGGCGATCGACGAGACGATCGACGCGCTCGCCCCCGACGCGTGACGTTTTAGCGTCCGTTCGCGGACTGACTCGCCACAAACGACCCGACTGTTGTCCCACGTTGGACTTAATTTATCATTCGGGAGGTGCAAACGGTTCCCATGAACGTGATCGAGGTGACGGAGTACGGCGACGCCGACGCGCTGGAGGTCGTCGAGCGGGAGCTGCCCGAGCCCGGCCCCGAGCAAGTCCGGATCGAGATCGAGTCCGCGGGGATCAACTTCGCGGACATCATGCAGCGCCGCGGCAAGTACCTCGGCGGCCCGGAGCCCCCGTACGTCCCCGGCATGGAGGCCGCGGGACGGATCGACGCCACCGGCGAGCGCGTCAACTTAGACGAGGGCGACCGCGTCGTCGCGATGGTCGACACCGGCGCCTACGGCGAGTACGTCCTCGCGAACCCCCAGTCGCTGTTCCCGATCCCCGAGGGGATGAGCTTCGACGAGGCCGCGGGCTTCCCCGTCCAGTTCCTGACCGCCCACGGCTGCCTGTTCGGCTGGGGCGGGCTCGAAGAGGGCGAGCGCGTGCTGATCCAGGCCGCCAGCGGCGGCGTCGGCACCGCGGCGGTCCAGCTGGCGTCAGCGGCCGGGGCCGAAGTGTTCGGAACCGCAAGTAGTCAAGAGAAGCTCGACCGGGCCGCCGAGCTGGGCTGCGATCACCCGATCAACTACGTCGAGGACGACTTCGTCGAGGAGATCGACGAACTGACCGACGGCGAAGGTGTGGATCTGGTGCTGGACGGCGTCGGCGGCGACGTGTTCCACGACAGTCTCGACGCGCTGAAACCGTTCGGCCGGATCGTCACCTACGGCGCCGCGAGCGGCGACACGGCGTCGGTCGACACCGGTCGGCTGCTGTTCGAGAACAAGACCGTGATCGGCTACCACCTCGGGCGCGCGATGCGCCACGACCCCGGGCGCGTGCTCGAAGCCGTCCCCGAGCTCACCCAGAAGCTCACCGGCGGCGACCTCGAAGTGATCGTCGGCGAGTCGTTCCCGCTCGAAGACGCCGCCGAGGCCCACCAGTACATCGAGGACCGCAAGAGCAGCGGGAAAGTCGTCCTGCACCCCTGATCGGCGACTGTTTTTCTCCCTCCGCTTGCCCGGCGTGACGCCGCCGCGGCGTCGATGCGGCGATATCCCCCTGTCGCGGCGTCAGATCGGCTCGATCGCCTCGCGCCGCCCGTCGAGCACGTCGAAACGTTCGCCGCGCTGGCGTTCGAGGTGGTAGAGGAGTCGCTCGGCCCACCGCAGCTTTCGGCGTTTCATCGGGTCGACGTCGGGGTCGTCGAAGTCCCAGCCGGGGAACGTCAGCCGCCCGGCGTCGAGCGCGTCCGCGAGAAACGCCGCCCGGTCGCCGTCGGTGAAGCCGCCGAAGTTTCGAACCGGTCCGGCCGGCTCGGCCTGGGTCGTCGGCAGCAGATACTGGTTATCGAACCGCGGGACGTACTCCCGCAGCGTCGCCACGTTGTCGCCGTGGGCGTGGACCGCGACGGGCGTCCCCGATCCGGCGAGTTCGATCGCCGTCTCGGGCGTCCCGTCGAGATCGGTCACGACGAGGTCGACGTCGACGCCGCGGTCGCGGAGTCGCTCGGCGGCCGTCGACGCCGCGACGACGGCGTCGGCGTCCGCTGCGAGTTCGACGTCGTCCGCTAACGACGGCCCGGCGCCGGCGATCGCCACCGTTTCGCCGTCGAGATCCGGCAGCCGGTCGCAGTCGAATTCCTCGACAAGCTCCGCGAGCACGTCCCTCGCTCGCTCGTCGGCGTCGCTGTCGAAACCGAAGTCCGCGAGAATTCGCTCGTAGATCGGACACCAGTCGCTCCAGATCACCTGTGTCCTCCGATAAAGACGGCGATGGTCGAGCGAGCGTATCGCTCGACGCCGTACCGTCTGCACAAGCCGCTGATGTGGGCCGGAATGGCACCTGCAAGTACCCCTACCCCAGGGCCCTTCCGGCTTCCATCCAATCGTTTTCGTGCCTCTGGCATAAGCTTTCTCTTACTGCAACAGTTCGTCGAGAGCGACCGAGAGCGATTCTCCGATCGATTCGCCGGATTTGCGCGTTTCTTGTCCGGTCCCAGCGTCGATCAACGATGCGACGCGGCGGAGCGCCTCGATCGACCCGGCAAGCAGGATCGCCCGGTCGCCCGGAACCGCCAGCGCGCCGGCGTCCTCGGCGGCCGCGAGGAGTCGTTCGCGGCCCGCCGCGTCGAGTCCTTCGACCTCGAACGCGCGTGCGCCGACGGCGTCCGCCTGGCGTCCGTCCACACCGATCCGGTCGAGATGACGCCGCGCCTCGTCGGTCGTGTGCACGTCGAGTTCGGCGACCGAAACGCCGCCGACCGACGCGCTCGCCAATTCCTCGGAGAACCGATCGCCGATCATCGCGGCGTCGCGGGTCTCGGCGACGTCGTGGGTGCGGATCACGCGGGCGCCGCGCTCGACGGCCATCGACGTCGCCGCGAGGCTGACCGGCAGGCGCTCGTCGGTGTCGCGGCCGACGATCTCCCCCAGGAAGTTCTTCCGGTTGATCGAGACCAGCATCGGCTGGCCCAAGCCGCGGAACTCGCGGAGCCGCTCGAACGTCTCGCGGTCCTCCGCGAGCGTCTTCGACTCGCTCCAGCCGCCGAACGCGGGGTCGACGATCGTCTTGTCGGTCAGCCCGTTCTGCTTGAGCGACTCGTAGAGCCGGTCGACGTAGTCCGCCCGCTCGGCCCACTCGGGCGACTTGCGCTCGGCCCAGTCGACGTCCGAGATCGCACCCGGGCGCGAGAGATCCGGCGGGCTCGCCATCTTCGCGACGGCGACGTCGTACTCGCGACAGAGCTCCGGCATCTCCGGGTCGGCGAACCCGCAGACGTCGTTTACCATGTCGAAGCCGCCCTCTAACGCCGCGCGAGCGACCTCCGCGTACCGCGTTTCGATCGAGAACACGGCGTCGCCGCTCACGCTCTCGATCGTCTCTAAGGCGACGTGGAGCCGGGCGAGTTCCTCCTCGGCCGTGAGCACGTCGAGGCGCTTGTTCGCCGATTCGAGTCCGACGTCGACGATGTCGGCGCCCTCGTCGATCAGCTCCTCGTCGACGTACGCCGCGGCCTCGCCGGGATCGTCGTAGACGCTGGGGTCGTACGGCGACTCCTCGCTGACGTTCAGCACGCCCATGATCCGCGGCGGATGGTCGTCACCGATACCCAGCCCCGCGGCGTCGACGGTTCGCATACCCGATGCTTGGCCCCGACGCTCAAAGGCGAACCGGTCGCGTCGCGCGACGCCGCGTTTCGATCGAAGGAGCCGCGGCGTGACCTATCAACCGACGAATCTGATCCGCTTTCGACCGGTCACGTGGTATTAGTCCGGCTTGTGACCTAAGCCGCCGTCCGCTCCCGTTACGCCGCGTTTACTTATCTGGGAGGTCGGTGCACCGTAATTCATGAACGAACGCACAGACCCAGGACGACCACGCCGCCATGGCGCCCCCGTTGCGCCGCGTCCCCGATGAGCGCCCTCCGCGAGTCGACGGCGGGGGACGCGACGGCGAAAACGACGCTCGCGGTCCGACGGTACCGCCATTCCGACCGGGAGTCGTACCTGAGCTTGGCCGCCCGCGCCGGAGACGATGGTGTCTCGGCGGAGCGGTTCGCGTGGCAGTACGAGGACAACCCCTATCTCGATCACGCCCCGGTCTTCGTCGCCGAACGGGGGGACGAGATCGTCGGCGCGGCGGGGCTGTGGCCGCTGCGCGTCCGTCTCGGCGACGCGACGCGCGTCGCCGTCCAGCCGGGCGAGGCCGTCGTCGATCCCGACTACCGCGACCGCGGACTGCCCGGCCTGTTGTTCGGCGAGGCGATCGACGCCTGTCGCGACGGCGAACCGTCCGTCTGCATCGACTTTTCGGCGACGCCGGGCGGCGACGTCCCCGAGCGGACGGAGCTCGGGCGGCTCTCGACGTACTACCGCGTCAACGATCCCGGCTCGATCCTCGAACTGGGCGAACCGCTCGCCCGGATCGGCCGGGCTGCGGCGCGGGGCTACGCCGCGGCGTGCGACCGCATCGCGCCGTCGACCGAGCCGCTGTCGGTCGATCGCTACGAGTCGGTGCCGCCCGAGACGTTCGCCGCGCTCTACCGACGGCAGGTGCCCGCGGCGATCCACGCCCACCGCGACGAGGCGTTCTACCGCTGGCGCTTCCGGAACCCGGCGCGGGATTACGAGGCCTACGTCGCGCGCCGGGACGGCGAACCGGTCGCCGGCGCGGTGGTGGCGTCCCGACGACCTCCCGAAGGCGAAGGGCGGGTCGCGAGAGTCGTCGACCGTGTCCCGCTCGTGCTCGACGACCGCGACGCCGAAGCGTCGCTGCTGGACGCCATCGTGTCGGCGCACTCGGACGCCGCCGCGATAGCCGTCCACCAGGACGCTTTTTCCCACCGCACGCTCTCTCGCTTCGGCTTCCAGCGCGACGACGCGGTCCCGGTGGCACGCGTCGGTAGTCCGACCGCGTTCGGCGTCCGATCGCTCCGAGCGGACGGCGCGGCGCCGATCGAAGGCTACGATCCGACCGACCGGACCGACTGGCTGATCGGGTTCTGCGAGCGCCGCGACTGCTGATCGCGGCGCCGCGGTGCGGACCGCAGCGTCGGAGTGCGGACCCCACCGGCGGCGCGCGCCGACGCGCGCTGACCCGCGCCGTCGGCGCCAGACGCGCTCTTTTTACTCGTGGGGCGGATACGTCGCGACATGAGCAAGATCAGCATCGGCCTCCGCGGGTGGCGCTTCGACGAGGAGGAGGTCTTCACCGAGGACGACGAGCTGCGGCCCCTCGAAGAGCTCTCGGAGGACACCAGGAAGCGACTGGTCCGGCTGTCCGACATCGCGGACTCGGTCTGCGACGCCTGCTGGCTGATCCACGGCGACGAGAACATCGCGGAGTGTGCCCCCGCCGAGGCGGTGTACGGCGAGCCCGTCGCGGAGGTCGTGGTCTGTGGCGACCACGAGGACGACCTCATCTACTGGTTCCGCGAGGAGGGCGGCGACCGGTACGCGGGCGACGACGAGTTCCGCGACGCCTTCCACGAGTGGTTCCTCGAGGGCGGGCGCGCGCCGGAGGGCTACGAGGGGATCCAGCACGTCGAAACCGAGCCCGAGGACCTGCCGGAGCCGCCGGAGGTCGACGACGAAGCCCGTCGCGAGCAGTGGGAGGCGACCGAGCGGAAGTCGATGCGCGACGAGGAGCTCGACCTCTCCCAGGAGTACCCGGGCAGCGATGACTGAGGGGTCCGAACCGGGATCGCAGGACGGATCGACCGACGCCGACGATTCCGAGGCCCCGGAGTCGGGAGGACGGAGCCCGCCGGCCGTCGCCGTCGTCGACGCCCAGACGTCGGGCAACGTCGGCACCATCGCGCGGGCGATGAAGAACTTCGGCTTCGAGGACCTGAAGCTGGTCGACCCGCCGGACCTGAGCCGCGACAGCGAGGCCTACGGCTTCGCCGGCCAGGCCCGCGAGGACATCCTGCCGAACGCCGACGAGGTGACGCTCGATCACCTCGCGGCAAACTACCACACCGTCGCGCTGACGGCGACGACCAACGAGGACTCGCGCAAGCACGTCCGGTTCCCGTTCTCGACGCCCGCCGAGCTCTCCGAGCGGCTCGCGACCGTCGACGCGCCGACCTGCCTGGTGTTCGGCCGCGAGGACGTCGGGCTGACCAACGAGGAGCTCGCCCAGCTCGACGAAATCTGCGCGATCCCGGCCAGCGAGGAGTACCCCTCGCTCAACCTCGGGCAGGCGGCGACGATCACGCTGTACGAGCTGCGAAACCTGGCGCTCGATGAGAATCAGCTCCCGGACGTCGAACTCGAACGTGCCGACGAGCCGATCGTCGAGCGCCTCAACGACCAGTTCGGCGAGTTCCTCGAAGCGATCGACCATCCCGTCGAGAAGCGCGCGAAGACCGGGCGGCTGTTCCGGCGGCTCGTCGGGCGCGCCCACCCGACCGACCGCGAGGCCCGGACGCTGCTGGGCATCTTCCGACGCGCGAGCGCGCACCTGAACTTTTACGGCGACGCCGACGACGCCGCTGCGAAAAATGCCGACGCGAAGGACGGCGCCGCGGACGCGGCGGCGTCGGACGCGGAAAACTAGTCGTCGCGCGACTCGACGCGCTCATCGTCGAGCCACTGCCAGTCGGCGCCCGGCGTCGCGCGTCGATCGGTGGGTGCGTCGCGACCGGCCCGTTCGGCCGGCTCGCGTCCAGTTTTCGAGCGTGCCGATTCTCGCTCGGAAGTGCCGGGCCGCGCGGTCGCGGTGTCCGGTTCGTCGTCCAGTTCGTCGCTCAGTATCTCGGCGGCCGTCAGATGGCGGTCGCGGCGGCGATCCCCCAGGATCTCCCGCGGCGAGAGGTATCGTTTGCTCCCCATGACGATCGAACCGTCGGGATAGATGCCCCTTAGTATACGCTCGCTACGATTGGAAACCAATCCGTTGCCGAGTGGTTGCCGAACGCTTCTGTTCGGTATGCGGTAGCTAAACTCATCTAAAATCAGATGACGGCGAAACGACGACTTCGGGACGCAGATCTCAGGCGCGCTTCTGGATCTCCTCGCGGAGCAGTTCGCTCACGAGGTCGCCGTCGGCCTTGCCGCGCAGCGCGCCCATGCACTCGCCCATCAGGCCCGAGAACGCGCCCATCCCCTCCTCGGCGACCTGCGACTCGTTGCGTTCGACGACCTCGACGACGGCTTCGCGCACTTCGCTCTCGTCCGCGCCGCCGAGGTTCTCGCGCTCGACGGCCTCCTCGGCGCTGAGATCGGGGCTCTCCGCCAGCGCAGTCAGTAGGTCCTCCATCCCCTCGTTGGGCACCTCGCCCTCGTCGACGAGGACGATCGCGCCGCGCAGGTGCTCGTCGGTGAGATTCTCGACGGGCACGTCGTCGCGACGCAGCGCGGTCAGCGTCGATTCCAGCGTCTGGGCGGCGAGCGTGGCGTCGACGCCCTCCCCGACCAGGCTCTCGAACAGCGGCATCCGACGCCCGTACGCTACTTGCTCGGCCAGGCCCGAACCGAGGCCGTACTCGTCCTGGTAGCGCTCGACCTTCTCGGTGAGCAGTTCCGGCTCCTCGACGGCTTCGACGTCGGGCTCGACCGGAGGGACGTCAGTCTCGGGGTACATCCGCGCGGCGCCGGGCAGCGGGCGCAGGTACTCGGAGGTGCCGTCCTCGTTCGCGCCGCGGGTCTCCTCCGGGACGCCGTCGAGGGCCGTCTCGGCGCGCTCGGCGGCGGCCTCGATCGCGTTCTCCGCGACCTCCTCGCTCGCCGCGACGATGGCGACCGCGTCCTCGGTGCCCGCGCCGACGGCGTCGCGCAGCGCGGCGACCTCCTCGTCGGTGACGCCGTAGGCCGGCAGCTCGTCGGTGTGGAAGATGCCGCCGGCGCCGTGGCGCTTGGCGTGATCGGAGAGCTCGGTGCCCAGTCGGCGGTCGGGCTGGATTTCCGCGCCCACGAGGCCGTCGAAGCCGTACAGCGGGACCGCGGTGACCTTGCCGCCCGAGTCGAGCGCGCCCCGGATGACGCCGCTGTCGGTGTCGGCGAACACGTCGGAGACGTCCTGCACGTCGCCGACTTCGGCGTCGCGGGCCTCCAGTTCCTCTTTGATCTCCAGTAGTTCGACCTGCCGCTGGGCTTCGTTGCGGACGATGTCGTCGATGTCGTCGAGGCTCTGGACGCCCTTCAGCTCGACGCGGGCGCCGTCGGCGATCGAGATGTTGACGTCCTGGCGGATCGTGCCAAGCCCGCGTTTTACCTGTCCGGTCGAGCGCAGCAGCATCCCGATGCGCTCGGCGGCGTCGCGGGCCTGCTGGGGCGTCCGTATGTCGGGCTTCGTGCCGATCTCGACCAGCGGGATGCCGAGCCGGTCGAGGCTAAAGCGCACGCCCTCGTCGGTTTCTTCGACGCGCTGGGCGCTCTCCTCCTCGAGCATCAGGTCCTCGATGCCGACCGGCCCCTCCTCCGTACTGATCTCGCCGTCGGCGGCGAGCTTCGTCGTGCGCTGGAACCCCGTCGTGTTCGAGCCGTCGACGACGATCTTGCGCATGACGTGGGCCTGATCGACCGGCGTCATGTCCAGCAGCTGCGCGATCTCCAGCGAGACCTCCAGAGCCTCGTCGTCGAGCCGGTGGGGCGGCTCGTCGTCCTCCTCGACGAGGCAGGTCGTATCGTACGCGAGGTACTCGAACTCGCGGTCGACCTGACTCTCCTCTAAGGCTGCGTCGTCGATCTCGCCGAGCTCCGACTTCGTGGGGTGGAGATAGCGCGTGAAGCTCCGCTCGGCGTCCTCCGGTTCGCGGAGGTCGGTCGGACAGCCGCAGAACAGCTTCGCCTCGGTGTCGAGCTGCTGGTGGATCTCCAGGCCGGCCACGAGCCCCAGCTCCTCGTAGTCGTAGTCGGTCATTGTCGGACTCTCTGGCGGCGAGCGATAAAAAACCGTCCAAAGCGCGACCGCTCCGGGCGGCCCCGCCCCGCGTCCCGCCCCACCTTCGCGGCCGCGGCGTCCCGACTACCGCTGCTCGGCCAGTCGCGCGTCGGATACCCGATACAGGTCCTCTTTGAGCCCTCCGCCGTCGCAGTCGTCGTTGGGGCAGCTGTAGTGCCAGCCGTCCCGCGTCGCGGCGGCCTCGCTGAACTGCTCGCCGCACTCCCCGCACAGCAGCTCGTCTTCACCGCAGGTGTCCCGGTGCAGTTCGAGCTGGAGCTCCGTCGAGAAGCTGCGGTTACAGAGGCGACAGGTGTGCATGTCTAGTCGCTCTCACTCATCACTCAAAACTGCCCCGGATCGTTTTCGCCCGTGAAAGGCGTTGACGCATCGAAATTCGACGAACGAAATCGCAAGACTGCGAGGCCGCGATCCGGGAAGCCGAATCTACCGGCAACAATTGCAAAACCTACGCGATCGTACGCGAAGTGTCACGCGAACGGACGACGATCCGAGCGGCCTGTCCGCCCGCCGCGGGTAGGGGCAGGTCAGTCCTGCCCGAGGATCCCCCGGTGGGTCATCGTCTCGGGATCGAGCACCTCGTCGGCCTCCTCCTCGTCGAGGTATCCCTCGTCGACGACGACCTCGCGCACGGTCTTGCCCTCCGCGAGCGCCTTCTTGGCGACCTTGCTGGCCTTGTCGTAGCCGATCGCGGGGTTGAGCGCCGTCGCCAGCGCCATGCTCTGTTCGACCTGCTCCTCGCAGTGGGCCTCGTTGGCCTCCAGCGGCGCGACGAACTTCTCGGCGAACGCCTCGCCGCCGTTGGCGAGCAGCTCGGCGGACTGCAGGAAGTTGTACGCGAGCACGGGCTTGTACAGGTTGAGGTCGATCTGGCCCTCGGCGGCGCCCGCCGAGACCGCGGCGTCGTTGCCGACGACCTGCTTGTGGACCTGGTTGACCGCCTCGGCGACGACGGGGTTGATCTTGCCGGGCATGATCGACGAGCCGGGCTGATTCTCGGGCTGTTCGAGCTCGCCGAGGCCGTTGCGCGGGCCGGAGGCCAGCAGGCGCAGGTCGTTGGCGATCTTGTTGAGCGAGCCGGCGACCGTCTCCAGGGCGCCGTGGGCTTCGTTCATCGCGTCGTGGGCGGCCTGTGCCTCGAAGTGGTTGTCGGCCTCTCGGAACTCGAGGCCGGTCTCCTCGCTGATGTACTCGGCGGCGCGCTCCGGGAACTCCTCGTGGGTGTTGAGCCCGGTGCCGACCGCGGTGCCGCCGAGCGCGAGCTCGGCGAGGTGGTCGGTGACCGACTCGACGCGCTCGACGCCCTTCTCGACCTGCGTGCGGTAGCCGCCGAACTCCTGGCCGAGCCGGACCGGCGTGGCGTCCTGCAGGTGCGTGCGACCGGTCTTGACGACGCCGTCGAACTCGGCTTCCTTCTCGCCGAGCGCGTCGCCGAGCGTCTCCAGTGCGGGCAGCAGATCCTTCTCGACGGCTTCGAGCGCGGCGACGTGCATCGCGGTCGGGATCACGTCGTTGCTCGACTGGCCGAAGTTGACGTGGTCGTTCGGGTGGACCTCGCGCGTGCCGACCTCGCCGCCGTAGATCTCGGTCGCGCGGTTGCCGATCACCTCGTTGGCGTTCATGTTCGTCGAGGTGCCGCTGCCGGTCTGGAACACGTCGACCGGGAACTGGTCGTCGTGCTCGCCGGCGATCACTTCGTCGGCGGCCTCGACGATGGCGTCGGCCTTGTCCTCGGGGATCAGGTCGAGATCGCGGTTCGCCCGCGCCGCGGCCTTCTTGACGATCCCGAGCGCGCGCACGTAGCGGCGCCCGAACGTCAACCCGCTGATCGGGAAGTTCTCGACGGCGCGCTGGGTCTGTGCGCCCCAGTACGCGTCGGACGGCACCTGCATCTCGCCGAGGCTGTCCCGCTCCGTTCGGTAGTCCTCCGTCATACCGTGTGAGACGGTCGCAGTGGGAGTAAAAGCCACCGAAACGACGGCGACGGCTGCGACTCGCCGTACCGATTCCCCCCGATTATTTGATTCCGGGCCCTCAAAACGAAACGAACGAGGTCGTTCCCGTGAGTTCCTTCGGATACGATCCGAAACTTTCGCGCCGCCGACTGGTCCGTGCAGGCGGCGCAGCCGCCGCGCTCGGATTCGCCGGCTGTCTCGGCAACGACGGAGACTCCGATGGCGACGACGGCGACGCCGAACCGGACGGCCCCGAACTGGAGGTCCTCCATCCCTGGATCGCTCCGGCCGAACACTCCGCGATGGAGACGCTCACCGCGGCGTTCGAGGACGCGAATCCGGACATCGTGACGGATTTCTTTGCAAACTCGGGTGATACGCCGTACCGCGAGCGCATCGGGGATCGGCTGGACGCCGACGCCCCGCCGAGCAGTTTCGCGTGTCGGGCCGGTGGCAACCTCGAACGGTATCGTGCACACCTCGGCGCCGCCGCGGACGAGATTTGGAAAGAGGCCGACCTTTCGAGCGTCTCCCCGCCCGAGATTCGAAACCTCTGTCGGGTCGACGGCGAGCAGCTCGCGGTTCCGGTCGGCGCGTACCGGACGAACCACCTGTTCTACAGCGTCCGCGTGGTCGAGGAGGCCGGCGTCGACCCGGACGCGTTGTCGACGCCTGCGGAGCTGATGGGCGCGCTCGACCGGGTCGCCGAGACCACCGACGCGACGCCGATGGCACACCCGATGAAGGGGTCCTGGGCGACGCTCCAGCTGTTCGCGAACGTCCTGCTCGGTCAGGACGGGAACGACGCCTACGTGACGTTCGTCGAGGACGGCGGTGCCGGTAGCGCCGTGCGGAGCGCTCTGGAGACGACCGGCGAGATCCTCTCGAACTACGTCACCGACGACGCGGCGTCGATGAACCCGGCGATCGCCAACGACTCGCTCGCGAGCGACGAGGCGGCGTTTCTCCCGCAGGGGACGTGGACCGCGACCGACCTCCGCGCCAACGACTTCGATTACGGCGCTGACTGGGGCAGCGTCCCGTTTCCCGGCACCGACGGTACGTACGGCCTCGCGCTCGACTCGTTCGTCGCTCCCGTTGACGGCGCCGGCGAAAATCCCTCGCCGCGGGCGACCGACGCCTGGCTTCGCCACGTCGCTGACGCCGAGTCCCAGCGGTCGTTCAACGCGCGCAGGGGATCGGTCCCGCCCCGAACCGACATCTCGACGGCGCCGTTCGATCAGTTCCTGACCGAACTGACCGAGGAGTTTCGCACCGCGGACAGTCGCCCGCCGTCGCTCGCGCACGGTCTGGCCGTCGCCCCCGAGCAGTTGTCGGCGATGGAGTCGGTCGTCGAAGAACAGTTCAGCGGCCCGTTCGACGTCGACGCTACCGCGGAGGGATTGCTCGAGGTGACGAGGAATGGATGACGCCGAAGCGGTAGCTCGTACCGCCAGACTTCGTCGCCGCAGCCCGATCGCCTCTCGGCCGGCGGGCCCATCTATTTACTTCCGCGCGTAGAGGAGAAATACGAAAGATCGCGACCCTGTATGTCCGACCGCTACCCCGCCTCGGCGCTCACGCGGCGCCGTCTGTTAGAAACGGCAGGAGCGACCGCCGCTGGATTCGCCGGCTGTCTCGGGGCGGAGCCCGAGGACCCCCAGCTGGAAGTGCTCCACAACTGGAACAGCGGCCCCGAACAGGAGGCGGTCACCGCCCTCACCGACGGGTTCGAGACGGCTCACCCGGACGTCGATACGGACTTCAGGCCGATCGCGATCGCGGGCAACAAAACCTTCGAGTGGGTCGTTCGGAATCGGCTGGAACAGGGCGATCCGCCGAGCAGTTTCGCCACGCGCGCCGGTGGCGCGCTCGGCCGCTACGAGGGCTACCTCGGCGACGAGGCGCTGCGGGACGGCGCGCTGTCCGAAGCACACGTCGACGCGGTCCGGGAACACTGCCGGTACGACGGCCGGCTCGTCGCGGTCCCGCTGAGCGTCCAGCGGACGAACTGTCTGTTCTACGGCGTCGACGTCGTCGAGGAGGCGGGGGTTGATCCGGACGCGCTGTCGACGCCCACAGACCTGCTGGACGCGCTGGATCTGGTCGCGTCCGAGACCGACGCGACGCCGATGGCACACGGTATGTACGAACCACGGACGACGCTTCGGTTGATCGCCAGCGTGTTACTCGGGCAGTCCGGTGCCGACGCGTACGCGGCGTTCCTCGAGGGCGACGGCGGCGAGGAGGCCGTCCGGCGCGCCGTCGAAACGACCGAGCGGATCCTCTCGAACCACATCCAGTCGGAGTCGGACTCGTTCGGCGAGTTCGACGCGAGGGAGGAACTCGTCCGCGGTAGGGCGACGTTTCTCCAGCAGGGCGACTGGGCGGCCGACGAACTCCGATCGGAGGGGTTCGAGTACGGAACGGACTGGGACGTCGTCCCCTTCCCCGGTACGGAGAGGACGTACGCGATGGTTCTCGACGCGTTCGCCTACCCAGTCGACGAGAACGGCGGGAACCCCTCACCGTCGCTGACGGAGACGTGGTTGGGATACGTCGCCGGGCGGGAGGGTCAGCGGCGATTTAACGCACGCAGAGGGACGACGCCCACGCGGGTTGACGTCTCGACCGAGACGTTCGAGCCGTTCGCGGCTCGGTCGGTCGACGCGTTCCGCGACGCCGAGCATCACGTCCCGTCGCTCGCCCGCGGACTGGCCGTCGATCCGGAGCGAGTTTCGGACGCGGAAACCGTCCTCCGAGAATACTTCAGCGGTCCGTTCAACGCGGAGGCGACGGTCCAGGGCCTGATCGACGCGGTACGAACGTAGTGGCGACTTCCTCCTGTCGACGCAACTATACGGGCGCCCGGGGCCGACGCGCAGACCTCCGTGCCATAGTATAAAAAACTACCGGCACTCTCGGGATTTGGCCGATCGCTGGTTTAGATCGGGTTGGAACGGTTCGTTCTTTTATCGGGGTAAAAATCCCCCACAGCCCCCGTTGTGTAGATATATGCTGAGATTATACTTCAACCTTTTCTGCTTTTTGTCGCCGTTTACTCACTCCCGTAGAAAAACTTCAGTAATTATTAAGTACGGTCACGCTCATCGTACATGTGAGTCTCTATCAGAGACAATAATCATGAGAGAACAAGACTCGGACTCGACGCTCACGCGTCGTCGGATGCTGCAGGCGACAGGTGCCGCGGGCGCAGTCGGCTTCGCCGGCTGTCTGAGTAACGTCACCGACGGCGGAAACGGTGGCGGCGGCAACACGCTGGAAGTGCTCCACGGCTGGACCGGCGGCGACGGCCAGCGAGCCATCAACGCCCTGACCGAGGGGTTCAAGGAGGCTCACTCGGACGTCGACACCGACTTCCGCCCGATCGGCGGCGGTGGAAACACGAACCTCAACACGGTCGTCAGCAATCGGCTGAGTCAGAACGACCCGCCGAGCAGCTTCGCCGGCTGGCCCGGCGCCAACCTCCAGAAGTACGACGGCGTGCTCGGCGACCTCTCCGACGTCTGGGAGGAGGAGGGCTTCACGGATTCGCACCTCCAGGAGGCCGTCGAGGCCTGCCAGTACAACGATCAGTACGCGGCCGTCCCGATCGGCTCCCACCGACTGAACTGCCTGTTCTACAACACCTCCGTCGTCGAGGACGCCGGCGTCGATCCCGACTCGATGTCGAGCATCGACGACCTCATCACCGCGATGGACACGGTCGCCTCGGAGACCGACGCGACGCCGATGGCCCAGGCGATGAAGGCGCCGTGGACGACGCTCCAGCTGTTCGGGGTCGTCCTGCTCGGTCAGGAGGGGTACGACTCCTACATGACGTTCGTCGACGGCGAGGGCGGCGGCGACGCCGTGCGGAGCGCCCTGGAGACGACCAGCACGATCCTCTCGAACTACATCTCGGACGACGCCTCGCAGATCGGGCTGACGGGCGCCAACGAGATGATCATGAACGGCGAGGCCGCGTTCATCCACAACGGCAACTGGGCGGCCGGCGCCTACCGCGGAAACGACCTCGCCTACGACGAGGACTGGGGCTTCGTTCCGTTCCCCGGCACCGAGGGGATGTACACGTTCCACCTCGACTCGTTCATCTACCCGGGCAACAACCCGTCGCCCGAGGCGACCAAGACCTGGATGCGCTACGTCGGCGGGACGGAGGCCCAGGTGCTGTTCAACACGCGGAAGGGGTCGATCCCGACGCGGACGGACGTCCCCACCGACGAGTTCGGGCCGTACCTCACCGAGACCATCGACGACTTCCAGAACGCCGACCAGCTGCCGCCGACGCTGGCCCACGGCCTGGCCGTCAGTCCGAACCAGCTCACGAACATGAAAAGCGCCATCACGGAGAACTTCACCGGTCCCTACGACGTCGAAGCGACCGCGACGTCCCTGCTGGACATCGCTCAGCAGTAAACACCGGGGTTTCCTCCCATGGACAATTTATTCGATAAATTACGACGGTTACGGGCTGATGAAGGCGACGAGCCGCCGGTACGAACGGACGGCGGGACCGCCACCGATTCGTCGCGGAGCGGGTTCCGCGAGTTCCTGGGCAGCGACTTCGTCCAGTCGATGCCGTTCTGGCTTCCCCCGTTCCTGCTGGCGGGCTTTTTCGTGTACGGGGCGATCGGCTGGAACCTGCTGATCTCGCTGACGGACTCGTCGGGGTTCGGCCCCGTCGATTACTCGTCGCTGGACTTCGAGATGTACGCCCGGGCGTTCAACGACCCGGCGTTCATCGAGGCGACGCGCAACACCCTCGTGTTGCTGATCGGGTTCATCGGGATCTGCCTCGTGTTCGGCCTGCTGCTGGCGATCCTGATCGACCGGCACATCCGCTTCGAGAACACGTTCCGGACGATCTACCTGCTGCCGATGAGCCTGTCGTTCGTCGTGACGGCCCAGTTCTGGCTCTGGATGTACAACGTCAACAACGGGATGGTCAACGCCTTCCTCGGCCTGTTCGGGCTGGGGCCGTTCAACTTCATCGGGAACCCCGAACTGGTGCTGCCGGCGGTGATCTTCGCGCTCATCTGGCAGTTCAGCGGCTACGCCATGGTCGTGTTCCTGGCGTCGTTGCGCGCGATCCCGCAAGAACACTACGAGGCCGCCCGCGTCGACGGCGCGAGCACGGTCAAGATGTACTGGCGGGTGATCATCCCGCAACTGACCAACGCCGTCATCAGCGCGCTGGTCGTCCTGATGGTGTTCGGCCTCAAGGCGTTCGACTTCCTGTACGCGCTGGTCGGCGGGTTCCAGCCGCCTAACGGCGCGGACATCCTGCCGACGCTGATGGTGCGCGTCGCGTTCCAGAAAAACCAGTGGGCGTACGGATCCGCCATCGCCATCCTGCTGTTCCTGCTGGCGTTAGGCGTGATCGCGCCCTACCTCTACTACGAATACAAGCAGGGGACCATATGACAGACGCAACGACGACGCAGACCGAACAGACAGAACAGACGCTCACCGACCAGCTCAGCCTCTACCGGGTGGGGCTGTACGCGGTGTTGCTCACGCTGGTCGGGTTCTTCCTCGCGCCGATCGAGGCGGGCCTGGTCACCTCGTTCAAGACGACCACCGCCGTCACCGAGACCGTCTCGTACATGCCGCCCGGCCCCGAGGGGTTCACCCTCCAGAAGTGGGAGACGGCGTTCGATCAGCTCCTTCGCGGGCTGATCAACAGCTTCGTCTTCGCCGCGCCGGCGACGGTGATCTCGGCGCTGCTGGGAAGCATGACCGCCTACGGCCTGACCCAGATCGACTGGCGGGGACAGATCCCGCTGCTGGCGCTGCTGATCGCCGGGATCTTCATTCCCTATCAGGCCGTGCTGGTGCCGCTGTCGCGCATCTGGTCGGTGTACATCCCGCTGGGCGACCTGCTGTGGTTCGTCTGGGCGATCCTCGGCATCTCGGACGACTACGGGCGACTGATGGCGCTGAGCATCTCGCACATCGCCTACGGGATTCCGATCTGTACGCTGCTGTTCAGATCGTACTACAAGTCGATGGACATCGACATGATCGAGGCGGCGCGCCTCGACGGCGCGAGCGTGCGCAAGATCTACCAGCGCGTCGTGTTGCCGCTGTCGACGCCGATGTTCGCGGTCGTCCTGATCTACCAGTTCACCCAGATCTGGAACGACCTGCTGTTCGCGCTGATCTTGCTGTCGAGTTCGAGTAGCCCGGCGGCGCCCGTCACGCTGATCCTGTCCGGGCTGGGCGTCGCCCAGCAGGGGCTCGACTTCGCGCTCCGGATGTCCGGGGCGCTGCTGACGGCGCTGCCGACGCTGATCATCTACATCCTGTTCGGCGAGGAGTTCGCCGAGGGGGTGGCGAGCTAAGCATGACCACGACACCTATCACACGGAGGTACACCGATGGCTGAGCTGACGCTGGAGAACGTAACGAAAGTGTTCACGGACGACGACGGGTCGGACATCGTCGCCGTCGACGACGTGACGTTCGACATCGACGACGGCGAGTTCCTCGTGCTCGTCGGCCCGTCGGGCTGTGGCAAGTCGACGACGCTGCGGATGGTCGCGGGGCTCGAGACGGTCACGAGCGGCCGGATCTCGCTGGACGGGCAGAACCTCGTCGGGCGCGATCCCCAGGATCGGGACATCGCGATGGTGTTCCAGTCCTACGCGCTGTACCCCCACATGACCGTCCAGGAGAACATGAGCTTCGGACTGGAGGAGTCGACGGACATGCCCGACGACGAGATCGAACGGCAGGTCACCGAGACCGCCGAGATGATGGGCATCGGCGATCTGCTCGATCGGAAACCCGGCGAGCTCTCCGGCGGGCAGCAACAGCGCGTCGCGCTCGGCCGCGCGATCGTCCGCGAGCCCGCGGTGTTCCTGATGGACGAGCCGCTGTCGAATCTGGACGCCAAGCTGCGCTCGCAGATGCGCACGGAGCTCCAGCGCCTCCAGGAGGATCTGGGGACGACGACGATCTACGTCACCCACGATCAGACCGAGGCGATGACGATGGCGGACAAGATCGCCATCCTCGACGACGGGAAACTCCAGCAGGTCGGCACGCCCCTGGAGTGTTACCACGAGCCCGCGAACCTGTTCGTGGCGGGGTTCATCGGCGAGCCGTCGATGAACTTCTTCGACGTCGAGCGCGTCGGCGAGAAACTCGTCCACGACGACTTCGAGTACCCGCTCTCGGAGGAAACAGCGGCGGCGGTGTCGGACACGAACGACCTCGTGCTCGGGATCCGCCCCGAGGACATCGAGCTCAAGACCGAGGGCGACGGTCCGCACGACTTCGACACGGTCGTCGACGTCGTCGAGCCGATGGGCGACGAGAACAACGTCTACCTGCAGTTCGGCGAGGGCGGCGACGTCGAGACGTTCGTCGCCAACATCAGCGGGATGCAACACGTCGAGCCCGGCCAGCCGATCGTCGCGCACATCCCCGAGGCGGCGATCCACGTGTTCGACCAGTCGTCGGGCAAGGCGCTCCGGAACCGCAAGCTCGACGAGGTCGAGGAGCTGTCCGTTCAGCTCTAACCCGGTCAACCGCTCGGTTCACTTTCTTCGCGACGCCACCCGCACAGATCCACCTGCCGAGGCCGGTCAGGTCCACCTGCCCAGGCCGGTCAGGTCCACCTGTCGAGGCCGGTCTGGGTCACCGACTCTTCGATCCGCTCGAACCCCCGACTAACTTCGTCGGCGTCGACGCCCCACTCCTCGCAGACGAACCGGCGCGCGGCGTCGACGTCCGGCGAGGGATCGGCGTCGAACGCGTAGTCATCCTCAACGGGCGGGTCCAAAAATAGCGAGCGCAGCCGGTCGGCGTGCTCGACGTGGGCGTTCTTCTCCTCCAGCGCGCCCCACAGATCGCCGTGCTCTTTGACCAGTTGTACTGCGGTCTTCGGCCCGACGCCGTCGACGCCGGGGTTGAAATCCGTTCCGCAGAGGATGCCGACGTCGACGAGTTGCTCCCAGGTCAGGTCGTGTTTCGCCAGCGTCGCCTCGAAGTCCATCCGCTCTGGATCGCCCTTGCTGGTGAGCTGGCGGAGCGTGACGGGCGACCCGAACAGCAGGGCGTCGTAGTCCTCGGTACCGGCGTAGTCCACGTCGCCCGATCGGGCCATGTAGGCGGCCTGCGCTTCCCCCTCGGCGGGCGCCTCGACGATCGGCACGTCGAGCAGTTCGAGCAGTTCGCGCGACGTCTCGTGGATCGTCTCGGTCAGGCGCTGGGTCTGGGAGTCGAGCCGCGCGACCGCGACGTCGTCGCCGCGCTCCCGGGCGTCTTCCAGCTTCTCCTCGCGCTGCTCGCGGTCCTCGCGGCGCGATTCGATCTCGTCGCTCTTGAGATCCGTGGGCGTCCCGTCGAACACGAACACCGGCGAGAGATCGTTCTCGAAGAACTTCGGCAGCCCCTGGACGATGCCGATCAGGTTGGCGACCTCCGTGCCGTCGGCGGTCGTGTACGCCTCGTCGGCGGTGAACCGCACCGTCGTCGTCAGGTAGCGGTACAGCCAGTTGTGCGCGTCGACGGCGACGACCGAGCCCTCGAGCTCGTCGAACGCCACCGACTCGATCGCGGCGAGATCGCGGAGCGCGGAGTTACCCATCGGCTCGAAGTAGGGAGCGGGAGGCTTTGAAGATGATCCTTCGAGACCACGCGGCGTGTGCAGTTGCCGAGGCGGCGCGGCGCGTTCACGCCTCGTCGAGGTCGATCGACTCCGGCGGTTCGCCGTCGAGCCGCGCGGCGACGAACTCCCGTTCGGCGTCGATCAGAACGTCGCGGCCGCGGTACTCGCGGAGTCCGTCGCGGTACTGTCCGACCCGATCGTTGGCATCGTGCCGCGCCAGCGCGGACGCCGGCGGGTGTTCCATGACGAGTTCCGCGATCCCGGTTTGCTCTCCGGTGTAGCCGAACCCGGCCTTCCAGGCGGCCTCGTACGCGAACGGGTTGTTCACGGCGATCCTGATTCGCTCGTATCCTCGGCTCGTCGCTCGCTCGACGATTCGAGCGAGCAGTCGCGGGCCGAGCCCCTCGCCGCGCCGATCCGCTCGGACGGTGACGTACCGAAGCCAGAGCGTGTCGGCGTCCGTCCGATCCTCGTTGAACGCGACGGCCGCGAGAACGGCCTCGGAGTCGTCGTCCCGCTTGTCGTCGGTGATCGTCGCGTCGGCGTCCGACAGCAGCACCGCCTTGCCCGTACTGGACATGACGAACTTGCCGGCGTAGCTAAAGCGCTCGTGATCGAGCGAGAGCGTCGGTCCGTCGGCCGGCCAGCCGAGCACCGCGAAGGGCATACTCGCCGGTACGGTCTCGGGGGCGGTAAGTGCCCCGGAGGCGGACAAAAACCCTTTTCGGTGCGGCGAGTGAATCCGGGGACATGGCCGAAGACGAATCCGCGAACGACGAGACCGAGGCCGAACAGGACGGCGAGGAGAAGTCGTTCCGAGAGCGCGTCGAGGAGATCCGAGAGAAGCGCGCCGAGGAGGCCGAGGAGGGCGAGGGCCCGCCCGAGGGCGGCATGGAAGAGATGATGGGCGGCGGCCCGCCCGGCGGCATGGGCGGCGGTGGCGGCAACCCGTTCGCGCAGATGATGAGCGGCATGATGGGCGGCGGCCCCGGCGGCGCCGGTCCGGGCGGTCCCGGCGGCCGCGACGGGCAAGAGGAGAGCCCGGGCAACGAGGAGCTCACCCGTGAGGTCCGACAGCTCCGCGACGAAGTGCGCGACGCGACGCGACAGCTCCAGCGCATCGCCGACGCGCTCGAAGACGACTGATCGCCGCGGGTCGCTCTACGACACCCGGTCAGGCTCTTTTAGGACGTCGTCCCCGCCGAGCAGCCGTGGCTCCGAGGTATTCTGGTAACGTTAGCGACGAAAAAAGCGCCACGCCGATCCGTTCGTTCCGACCCGATTCGACGAGCGCGACTGCCGATCAGGGTTCCGCGAAGTGCTGGGTCAGGATGTCCGCGACGAGCCGGAAGTTCTCGTCGGGCGCGACCATGTCCAGCTCCTGGTCGTAGGCCACGACGTCGGCGTCCGCGAGCTTCGGAACGTCGGAGTGGTACAGCATCATGTACGTGTCCCTGACGCTCTCCGGGTCGATCTCCGTGATGTCCGCGTCGGCTTCGTCGACGGTCACCTCCTCGGCGATGTCGGGCAGACTGACGCGGCCGTGCCTGTGGACGAGCCACAGCGCGTGTCTGCGCCGGCGGTTCGAGAGGAGTTCGAAGGCGCGACTCTTGGAGAGCTCGGACCGACTCGCGTCGGTCGTCTCCTCGGCCTCGCGCCCGGAGCGATCGTCGTTCATTACGCGTCGATACCGGGTTCACGGGCATACGTATTGTGATTCGTAGCCAACGGTTATATCGGCGTATCGCGGTCTGTCGTGCAGAAAATCGGGCTATATCACGAATTCGGCAGCCCCCACGAGTTCGCCGCCCCAGCGGGCCGGAACAGCGGCTCGCGGGTGGGAAAGCAAAAAATACTTGTTTCCCTCGCGCAGTTTGGTCAGTGGGGCAATACGGGACGTCCTCTCTCCTTGTCCTGGCTGCCCCGGAATCCCCCACTCCCCCCACTTTCCGATGACCCTCGCAGACGAGCGCATCGACCGACTTCACGAGCTGGCACGGGACGCGACCGTCGAGTGCGATCAGGACCGCGCCCGATACTACGTCCGCCTGGCGCGCCGGATCGCCGAGCGCCAACGCCGACAGTTTCCTCGATCGTTCGAGCGCTCGACCTGCGACGCCTGCGACGCGTACCTCCGGCCGGGCAAGAACGCCCGGACCCGGCTGCAGGACGGTCACGTCGTCGTTACGTGCGACTGCGGCAGCCAATCGCGCTACCCGTACTGACGGGCATCTGACCGCCGCTCCTGCCCCGTCCGGCCGAACGAGCGGTCGAAGCGGCCGTTTTCCCTGTCGAAGACCCAAGAGTGAAAGCGTTTCAATCCGAAGGGACGCTCATCATGTCGGACGAAGATTTACAACGAAAAGCCCACGATCTCGACGTCACCGTCTGGGTCGGAAAAGGGGGCGTCGAGTCGGTCGTCGACGAACTCGCCGACCAGCTCGACGACCGGGACCTCGTGAAGGTGAAGTTCCTCCGGGCGGCCCGCGGCGGCACCTCGACCGAGGAGCTGGCTGAAGACCTCGCCGATCGCGTCGACGCCGAACTGCTCCGGACGCGCGGACACACGGCGGTGATGCACTGATGGGCGTCATCGAAGTCGCGCTCGAAAACGTCGGGATCCCCGGCGTCGTCGCGCAGACGATCGAGTCGGCCGCGCTGTTCGTCATCGCGTTCGGCGTCGTGTACGTCCTCGGCAAGACGGTCGTGATGCCGCTGGTGGGGCGGACGCTCGACCGGCGCGACCTCGACGACCACGCCAAGAAGCCGCTCCAGCGGCTCGCCTGGGGGCTGGTGCTGTTCGCGGCGGTGGGAGTCGCCTTCGCCGCCGGCGGGTTCGGCAACATCCTCACGGCGCTGGCGACGATCGCCGCCGCCGCCGCGCTGGCGATCGGGCTGGCGACGCAGAACGTCATCAGCAACTTCGTCTCCGGCGTGTTCATCTACGCCGACAAACCGTTCCGCATCGGCGACTGGATCGAGTGGAACGACAACTCGGGCGTCGTCGAGGACATCAGCCTGCGCGTGACCCGCGTGCGGACGTTCGACAACGAACTGCTCACGGTGCCGAACTCGGACCTGACGAGCAACGTCGTCAAGAACCCCGTCGCCAAGGAGAAGCTGCGCCTGAAGTTCGTCTTCGGCATCGGCTACGACGACGACGTCGAGCAGGCGACCGACATCATCGTCGAGGAAGCCGAGAGCCACCCCGACATCATGGACGACCCCGCGCCGTCGGTCCGGCTCACCGAGCTTGCCGACTCGTACGTCGGCCTCCAGTCCCGGATCTGGATCGACCAGCCCAGCCGCGCCGACTACGTCAAGACGCGCGGCGAGTACGTCACGAACGTCAAAGCTCGCTTCGACGAGGTCGGCATCGACATCCCGTACCCGCAGCGCGAACTCAGCGGCGATCTCGAGATGTCCGAACTGGCCGAGACGCCCCAGCCCGCCGAGTAGCACCCCTCTTCTCCTCTCGCAGTTTCGAGGCTGGTAGCGGAGCCGGAACAACTGGGACCGGGGCGACACCTCGCTCGCGACGCTCCGGCGTCGAACGGCAGCATCGAGCGACGGCGCTCGCGCTCGACGACTGAATACGAAGTATGAATGGACGGACGCCCGGGGTTGCCCGGCGTTCCCGGCCGGGGAAGCCCGGTTGCCTCCTCCACCCCGCGACCCATCGAGCGACCATCGTCCGGCGGTCCGCTGCTCGCTTCCGCGCCTGACGGTGTGTCGCCGGCGAATCGCGACGGGACGTCCCTGCGGACGATCGTCGCGAACCGTGGCCCCCGATGGACGAGGCTTCCACGTCGGCTCCCGGGGCCCGGACGGGTCTGTCCGGACGCACCCAGGGTTCGGCCCCCGCTGAAGACCATAGTGCGGGTTGCGAGCAGGGCCTAACTGCCCGGCCTAGTCCACCTCAACATACCCGCCGGCATCTTAAGGACCTTTCGACTCGATCCGTCGATCGCCCCGACGCCGTCGCGTGATCGTCGCCGAAAAGGGACAGGATACCGATCGCCGAACGTCGGCCTCGTCACGCCGCCGGCGTCGCTGCGCCGTCGACATCGCTGCGCTGCCGCCGCGTTCAGACGAGATCGAGCGCCCGCACGTACCAGAGCGCGCTGGCCAGCACGCCGAGCGCGCCGACGGCGAGCAGCCAGCGGTGGTACTCGAGCCACGCCGCGGTGCCGAGCTGCTGGACGAGATCTCCGGGCACCGCAACGGCCCAGTACAGCGCGATCGCCGCGGCCGCCACGCCGAACACGAGCGTCGCGCCCGCGATCGTGACGGGATCGGTCCGCTCCTGCCGGCCGGCCGCGAACGCCACGATCGAGAGCAGCCCCAGCATCGCGACCGGCCACGGGCCGACGATACCGTGGGCGTAGTACGTCTGGAGCCCCGAACTTGCGGCGCTCGACAGGACAAGGAAGGGAGCGAACGCGACGAGCACCGTGACGGCGCTCGCGACGATGCCCGCCGACGGCGGCGTCCGGACGGTAGCCATACGGGCCACTGGGATCGCACACCGCATAAGGACGGCGTTCGCCGACGCTCTCTCGACCGATCGGAAAGCCCACAAGGGGCCGGCACGAACTCGCGCCCATGGGACTCGGCTCTACCGCGAAGAAGGTCCAGAAGCTCGCCGACCGCGCCGAACAGCTGTACGCGCAGCTCAAGGACGTCCGCGAGCGGGTCATCTCGCTCGAACGGCAGGTCGAGGAGTCAAACGAGCGCGTCTCGGCGCTCGAAACCGACTCGGAGAAACAGCTCGTCCTGCTGAAAGCGATCGCCGAGGAGCAAGGAATCGACGCCGATCAGGTGCTCGCCGACGCGGCCATCGACGAGGCCGAGGACGACACCGAAGACGCCGAGTCGGAGTCGTCGACGGACGGCGACGCCACGAACGACGCCGACGAATCAGACGAGTCCGCGGAGTCCGGGACGCCGAGCGCCGACGCCTGACCGGCGTCCGAACGTATCGCGGCGCGGCGTCGCTTCTCCGAATACGGCTGTTTCTGCGTGCTCCCGGCCTCCCGTTCTACCGGGCGCGCTTGCCGTGCTCGACCTTGATGCAGCGATCCTGTACCACTCGCTTGCCGGCTTCGCGGGCCCGCGCTGCGGCCTCGTCGTCGGAGATACCCAGCTGCGTCCAGACTACCTCCACGTCGTCCCGATCGATCGCCTCGTCGACGATGCCGGCGACCTCCTCGCTGGGCCGGAACACGTCGACGACGTCGACCGTTTCCTCGATGTCCGCCAGCGAGTCGTAGACCTTTCGGCCGAAGATCTCGTCGGCGTACGGGTTGATCGGAACGACCTCGTAGCCGTGTTCGAGCAGGTAGCTGGGAATCTCGTGGGCGTCCTTGCCCGGCGTCGACGAACAGCCCACGACTGCGATCACGTCGGCGTCCAGCGCGGTCTCGATCGCATCGTCCTCGTCGGATGCCATGCGTGAACGAAAGTACCGCGGGGAGAAAAGCGCTTGTGAGGGTAGCACCCGTCAGGGACGCGATCAGGCGATCCGGAGCGTCGGCGTCTGGGCGTCCTCCTCGCTGACTTCGATGACGCCGTCGAACAGCTGTTTGAGCGTGTTCATCGTCTGATCGTCGTGAGCGGTCGAGTCGATCACGTACAGTCCGAGCGCGTCGGCGCTCTGGACCCGGCCGGTGAACACGTGCAGGAAGCGAAAGACGGTCTGGAGATCGGAGTACATCAGCAGCGTCGACACCGAGTGCAGGAGGACGCGGTTTTTGGTGAGTCCGCGGCGCTCGTAGAACTCCTGGAGGAACTCCGAGAGCTTGATCCCGATCCCGGTCATGTCGACGGGCGAGGAGGCGTACTTCAGCTGGGGGCTGTCCTCGACGTTGCTCACGCCGCGCTGCTTGGTGACGCAATCGACGATCCCCACCGGCTTGCCTTCGATGCCGTCGACGCGCTTCTCGTACTCGTCGAGGATCTTGTCCCCGCCGTCTTTGGTCGTGACTGCGATCGCACCTTCCCCCTGGGCGGTCCCGTTCGCGAGAATGTCGAGCGCGAGACGGCGTTTCCCCGCCATCGGAGGGCCGGTGATCAGGAGATTCGTGCCGGGATCGAGTTCGGCGTCCGGGAGGACGTCAGCCAAGTCATACATAGTATCACTCGTGTGCCGGCGACAGCCTGACGTCGGCTGTCGTGTCGCGGAGAGTCTTGATGTTAACCTACAGTGACCGCCATATATTACTTTTGATTACTCGAGTGTCAGACCGGATTCTTGCCGCCTGCGCGCCGAGACCCTACGCTTGCGCCCCCGCGACGACGGCGGCGCGACCGACCACGAATGCCAGCGCCGCGACGAACATTCCGTACTTGAGGTACTCCTGACCGGCGGTCGGATCGGTGTAACTTTTGGCCACTGCCAGCAGCATCACGGCGTCGGCCGGCACCACGACCAGGAGATACGCCGCGCCGAAGATCTCGAGGAGGTAGGGCAGCGGGCTCGCCGCGACGGCCACGACCAGCAGCGCGGCGGCGACGTGGAGCGAACGGCGCTCCCCGATCGCGATCGGTAGGGTGTTGAGCCCCTCCTCGCGGTCGCCGGCGACGTCCTCGACGTCCTTGACGATCTCACGGGTCAGCGTCGACAGCGCGGCGAGCGCGAACAGCACGGCCGACGGGCCGACGTTCCCGACGGCGGCGCCGCCGAACAGGAACGCGCTTCCGCCGAGGTACGCCACGACCGCGTTGCCAACACCCGGCAGCCCCTTGAACAGTTTCGTGTACGCGATCAGCGCGAGCAGGTTGACCGCCGCGATCGCCAGCGCGAGCCGCGGCAGCGTCAGCGCCAGCGCGATCGCGCCGACGAACAGCGCCAGGCTGAACGCCAGCGCGCCCCGCGGGCTCACGGCGCCCCGCGGGATGGGCCGATCGGGCTGGTTGATGCGATCTATCTCTCGGTCGAAGTAGTCGTTGATCGCGTTCCCGGCGCCGGTCGCCAGCATCGTGGCCGCGATCGCCGCTCCGGCGTCGACCGGCCGAGCGACGACGCCGCCCGCGACGAACGCGCCCACGAACGTCAGCACGCCGGCCGCGACGGCGTTCCCCGGCCGCGTCACCTCGACGTAGCCCCGAATCCGGGCTCCGACATTCATACCCGCTACTGTCCGACCGCCCCCGAATAAATGACCCGGTCCCCGTACAGGGAAATCAGTGGGTTTAAATTCGTCTCGGCCGGACGGTGTATCGAGGGCGCTTAGCTCAGTTTGGACAGAGTACTTGGCTTCGGACCAAGCTGTCGCGGGTTCAAATCCTGCAGCGCCCATCCGTTTTCATGATGGTTAGGATTCCACAGACGGCGGAGGGTTGCTTATAAAGAACCCCCCGTCGGCCGAGGTAGATTCCATCATGCTGCGTGATGCGGGTCGACGCCGTCATACGGTTCGCAGGATCTCAAACGTGTAGAACCGTGTTAAATGTTCGTGAATCGGCTCAGGTCTGCGCGCGAGTTAGTGGTGGAGCGCGCGCCAACTCTAACTGGTTCGCTGTCGCACGCAGCGTGCGCCGTTCTCACTGTGCGTGCGACAAACCTCGTGTTCGTCTAACGCTCAGTGAGTCACGCTCACTGTGCGTGAGAACTACCACTTCTCAAACAAATATTGGCGCGTTTATCATTCGAGCAAAATTCGGGGAGTAGAGACAGGTGAGAGCCATCTTATGTAGCTATCCCGGGTATTTCCTATCATATCTCTGAGGCTGACCCTTAAGTCAATGTGACTAACGAGGTTCAGGTGCCATGCGAGATCAGAAAGGAACGGCCTCAATACGCGCTATCTATGCCCGGTATCCCCGTGAACCAAAGATAGCGCTGATCGGCCAGCGCCGGAGTCGAACCGAGCCCAACCACAGCTCGGGATCGTACAGCAGGTTGAACACCGCTGCTGATCGTCAAGCCTTGACAACTTGGCAGGACGAAGAGGTGAGTTTAGATGAGTGAACAAGAGCGACTCGACGCCTTTGAACGAGGTGGCCCCACCCATTCGACGATTGAAGAAGCTGTAGATAGCTACCTCGATCACCGGATGAACGAGTCGGAGCTCATGGAAAGCACGGTGGAAGTCGAGAAACGACGGCTCAGGTACCTTGTCGATTATTGCGAACAGCAGGGTATCGAGACGCCGCGCGAGCTGCTATCCCACGACCTCGACAAGTATCGTACTTGGCGTCGATCTGAAGCGCCTCTGAAAGTCGAGGAGCTTGCTGAATCGACTATCGTCGAGCACATGAAAACGGTCGACAGGTTTGTCGACTACGTGGAGGCGGAAGATGAGTAAGTCGGACAAGCGACAGCCATCAAGTCCTCAGGAGCCAATCCAGATCGCCGTCGACGAGGCCGTCGAAGCGTATCTCACCCGGCGCAAAACCGAGAGTAATACGACGCAAGGAACCGTCGATACTCATCGAAAGCGCCTGAACCACCTCGTGGAATACTGCGAACTCGAGGAAATCGAGTACGTCAGCGATCTCCGCGGGCACGACATCGAACAGTACCGCGAATGGCGACGGACCGAGGCTACCGAAAAGGTCGATGTGTTGGCTCCGAAGACGCTCCAAGAGCACATGAAGACGATTCGTGTCTTCATGCGCGCGATGGAGTCGATGGAGTACGTAACGCCAGGGATGGCCGATCGCGTGTACGTGCCGGAAATCGAAGACGAAGATGAGACGAGTGATGAGATCCTCGAGTATGACCGTGCAGAGGAGATCCTGAGCCACATCGCGAAAGCTGAAGGTGGAAAAGCAGAGGAGGTCGTCTGGCGACTGTTCGTGGATAGCGGTCTGAGACTCGGCAGCGTTCACTCGATCGACGTACCTGACGTTCATCTCGATGCAGAGGTGCCCCACATCGAGCTTCGAAACCGACCTGAAGAAGGAACGAACTTGAAAAATCGCGACGACTCTGAACGGCGCGTCTTCATTACGGAGGAAACCGCTGAAGCCATCGAACAGTATCTCCAGTACAATCATCCCAAGGTCACCGACGACTACGGTCGCATGCCGCTCATAGGGACGTCCCATGGTCGAGCAAATCCTTCGACCATCCGCGGGATGGTCTACAAATGGACACGGCCCTGTGAGCTCGGGGAAACGTGCCCTCACGGTAAGCAGCCCAGCTCCTGTGAAACAGCGGAGAACCGGGACAAGCCATCGGGTTGTCCATCGACTCGCTCGCCACACGACATCCGACGTGGGTACATTACTCACGTCAGTAGTGAGGGAGTCCCACCGCGAGTCCTGAGCGATCGCGTCGACGCCGAACCGGGAACAGTAAAAAAGTATTACAACAAGAACGACGACGAAGAAAAGATGCAAGCTCGTAAAGAGCTCATAGAGCGCATCATGCAGGACGAAGAAGAGGTTAACTACTAGGGATGAATTGGCCCACCTGGGATTGGGATACCTCTTCCTTCCTCCACTAACCCCGACACAATAGCCGGCTGGCGTCTCTAAACTGATCGTCTGTTAGCGATTGCTGAGTTCGAATTTCGCTAGTTACAAGAACACGACCCTGACATAGAACCGTTCTCAAGAAATTGTTTTCACCCGGACTTCAGCGAATCGGCTGTTAGATAGCTCTTGCGAATTGATCATACATTCTGCTGGACATTGCTCAACTGTTCTTGTTCCCACTCATATCTCTGGTGGAGACAATAGACTCCCTTCTCGGTAAGGAGGTAGCAGTTTGCCCGGCGATCAAGGCTCTCTTTTTTGATAAATCCATTTTCAACAAGAGTATCGAGATTGGGGTATACATTCCCGCGGTTTACTTCGGTTGCTGTTTCATCCTCGAATCGCGCTTTAATGTCTTGTCCCGTGGGATGGTCTAAACTGGCGATGATGAACAGGAGATCACGCTGAAACGCCGTTATCTTGAATAAGCTCATAGGGGAGACTCTCGAAGGTCCTCACTATTGTTATCACCTTACTTAATCGGTTATTGGTCAACTACGGGGCATGTAACCCACGTATGGCTCAGTCGGTCAGTATCTTCTCTATCTCTGAAGCTCCTGTACGTCAAGTCCAACTGGTGAATGTGTTCTCTCCACGATTCATGAGAGAACGCTCGCTCGTGACGATCAATACCGGCAGCTACTAAGACAATAGTTGTTCGGTGAGCGTCGTCTTGCCGGGGTGGACGATAATATGGGCGATCTCTTCGTGGCTGCTGACGGTCACTGTGTGACCATCGATGGTGAAGCGAACCTGAGCGACAGTCCCCGTGTTTCCATCTTGGGGACTGAGCAACGTCTCCAACGCCTCGATGTTGACGACGTCATACAGTGGCGTCCCAAGATTGTCGAGTTCTTGGTCGGTTGCTTCGAGGAGACAAACCCCAATGCTTGCGCTGAGGTCGGCTTCTCTCCAGTCGTGGTACACATGGTATGCGTCGCTGTCCGGGGGCGTCATTATATCACCCATCGGCCTGCCCGTGCAAAGCATTCACACCCAATTACTGAGGTAGTGAATCTCCTAAAATTGGTAGTACCGGGGCTTCAACGGCTTGTTTCGTCCGAGGTCAGCTACCCCGTTCTATAATCGGCTAAAAAACATTATACTGGGAAGTGGTAATTAAGGAGAGGGCCAATGTAGTATTGGATATGCAGTGTACTGAGTGTTCGGCGTCAGGAGCGCAACGGGTTCGGGTGATCTTCACTGAAGAAAAAGCTGAGGAACTTCGTCTATGCAAGGACTGCCTCAGTGAGTTTGAAGCAGGTGGCCTTGTAGTGGATGTGACTTCGATTGAGAACGTCCCTGATTCTGAGGAGGTGATCACTGAGGGATCAACCGACGATGAGCTATGACTGTAGTAAGCCACCAGACCATCTCACTGCACTGACGAAGTGTTCTCGATCCCGTTCAGGTCTGCTCCAACCGATGTAGCTCCAAATGTTAGTCCTGAACTTCGTCACGCGCTCGTTCAAGCCACGTTTCGAGTCGGTCGTCGGACCAGTATCGAAGTTGCTCAGTCCGGGTATCGTACTCGACGAGGCCAACCTCGACCAGTTTCGGCAGGTGAATGTGGTGGAGTCGCATCTCGATGCTGTCCCGGCTTGGCAGTTCACCCGTATGACTGGCCTCCTGCTGTGTGATGTGGCTCACAAGTTCATCAACCGTGGCCTCGTGATCCGCAGCGTCAGTAAGGTAGTGGAGTATCGTCCGTCGCTCGGCGTCTGCCAGGGCGTCAAATGTCGCGTCAAGTGAGAGTGGGTTAGTAGTGGCCACCGCTTGCTCTTGGTCCATTTCCTTGGCACTCTCCTTCCCGTCATCGTTGGGTGGCCCACCAGCCATGCGAAATAGTACCACGGGTCGCCCCTAAAGCATTCGGGCAAAACCGGATCTGGAGGACGTATCAACGGGCGGATACTGGACTTCTATAACTACATGTGTTGTCGATTATCATCGTGAACGATACCACGGACGAACGCGAACGGAGTATCATTCGCCAGCAATTTGATCCCGCCGAAACCACGCCGGAAACGGCTGTCGTAGAAACCGTGGCTGACCTGAAGGATACGGACCCTCAGACACTGTCTCCCCTTTACTCGACGGTCGACGATATTCTTGCCAATGTGTTCGCTGATCCGCCAGCACCGGAAGCGCAGGTCCAGATCACAGTCACCTACGAGGGGTATCGGATTACGCTGTCACAGGACGGGGCCGCGGAGTTCGTAAAGGTCACATGAAGTGATTGTCGCGCTTGGGTGCTGGAGATTGGGTCAGGGTCCCAGACTAACGCTGGAATGTTTGTCAAATTGCGCTCGAAACCCCGGGATTTCTCATACTGACTTGACAATATGTCTGCCCCAATCATCGATCAGTTGTTCCAACCGGGTGTCCCATCTCATAGACCTGCCCCGTCTATTCTGTCGGTCACTCCCCGTCTCTCACTGTGTCCCGTAGCTCATCGTAGAGATGGGGGTGATGTTCCTGGAGGAGTTCCACGTCGGTCGTCGGCTCCTCGTTGATGCGACTCCGGATTCGAGATGCTGCTTGGTACTTCCTGTTGTCCCCATGCTCACCGTTGATCTGCTCCCGCTCAGTGTCGGTTAGTAGCGCTCGTGTCAGACCACTTCTGGAGTTACTGGACGATCACAAAGGCGAACTCCCTACTGGCTGGAATACGCGCTACTGTGCTGTACCTCTACTGTATCGAACGATTGGATGATCTGCGAGAGCTGATTACTTCCGTGTGAGTCTCCTCCTGGATCTGACCCTCGTCCAGCAACTGCGGAAGGCCGAAAAGCCAGACGCTAAGACGTCGGAGAAACGAGATGAATAGTGAAAGAAGCGCTCTGCCTCAATCAGTTACGTTCTTCCCAGAACTATAGATCAGGCTCGTCGAACAGTAGCGATGGAAAAACAGCACCAAGCAGCGGCAATACACCGTTTATCTGAGAAACGGTTTTGAACGGGAAAATCGTTAACTATCTCGGTGGCGTGAGTGCGGGTAAGGTTTCACACAACCATGAGCTACAGACCTCCTCTCGGCGGGCCCGGGGCAACGGGCGAGCAAGAACTTGGGCCGGGCGAAGCCAGCGACATCGCGACCGACGAAATCTACGCAACGTTGGCCGACCAGAATCGTCGGTTGATCCTTCGGTATCTACAGGACGCCATGGGGAACGCGGCATCCCGCCACCAGCTCGCCGAGCACATCAGTGAGCGAAGCTCAGGCCCGCAGAACGCCGAGGCTGTCGCAATCCAACTCCACCACATCCACCTCCCGAAACTCATGGACGCTGGGATCGTTGAGTACGAGGCCCAGGCTGGCAGTGTCCAGTATACTCCTCTCCCCACAGTCGAGACGCACCTCGACTACGTTGACGAGAGTGACAGCCGGTGAGAAAGTGAGGTGCTTTCCCCATATCGAACGCTGCGAGGTGTCAAACCTCTTGTCCGTAGAGGGGGTCAACGAAATCGATCTTGTGAAGACTCAGTAACCGGTTTGGTGGAAGCACTCTTCGCAGATCGGAATCCGTGCGGTGAGCGCTGCATTCGGTCCATCATTGATCTCATAGTATGTTACCGGTTCTGGAGCATGACAATACGCGCATTGCTCGATCGCTTCGGGGTGCATTACCCGGCGGCAAGCCCACTACCAGTAAATGTCTGGTGGCCGTTTCCCGCCAGTCTGCCGTACAACCCAGTACGACCAGCGATCTCTCCGCTGACCAACCAAATCGCCCTTGGCTATTAAGTGTGAACGTATTGCCACCTCAAGATAGGTGGGCCAGGGCATGCACGACTTGACCGGATTCCAGCGCGACCTGCTGTACGTGATCGCCGGCCACGACCAGCCACACGGGCTCGCAATCAAAGCCGAACTCGAGGACTACTACGACCAGGAGATTCACCATGGCCGACTGTACCCGAATCTCGATGCCCTGGTGGACAAGGGACTCGTCGAGAAAGGGGAGCTCGATCGGCGGACCAACTACTACGCACTGACGCAGCGCGGCCAGAGGGAACTCGAAGCCCGCCGTGAATGGGAACACCAGTACCTCAAAGACATGGAGATCCTGGCATAGCTGACGGTCATCTGCGCACGACTATTCGATAGCATCAAATATATTCGGAAATCTATGAAACAGCTGTTAGGTTGGTATACAAATTGAACGAACTTCGGACTGGACCTACCTCTTATACGGAGCGGGAACCTGCCTGTAGACGCGGGCCAGGGTTTACTGTCCCAACCATAATCCATCGCCCGCATTTCCACCTGGAAACTGTAGTGACAAGCTCTCGGTTTCTCGAAGATCATCAGGTTGACCGCAGAAACAAGGAGTCGAGGAACTGGAGTCCTCGGATCTCCTTGGTGGTCACCTACTACCAGCCCCGAGTTTCGAAGTTATGCGACGTCGAACCTTGGGGCTGGATTTTTGTCGGTAGTGTGCCGACATTCTATATGTCGCAGTAATATGTGATAAATGGCACACCTATATCGATCACTTCGGTCACTTCGAAGCGTACGAGAAGAATTCTATGACATGCTAAGAATACGTATATCGAACGACTGATACTTTGGCTTTCATCTATGGAGACGCCATGCTGAAACTCTCTGTATTCAGCACGACCGTTAAAACATGTCACTAATTAGGTATTTAAACAAGACTGGTTAGTATTATCTGTCAAGGGAGAAGCGACGCTACTCGTCACTACGACCGTCGTCGGGAGATACTGAGTCGGCTGCCTCAATGAGGGACTCTCCAAGCGCGCGCATCCCGTCAGCGTCAGTACGCACAGTCACCTGCCGATTCTCACCATCGCGCGCTGCGTTAAGGACTAGCGCGACATCTGTCGATGAACTCCCAGCAGGTGCGAGCACCCGCGCCTGCGACAGCGTTGGCTGTGAGTTCTCACTAACGATCTCGTTCCGGTCGATCACCGACATGAGCTTCTGAATGGTTTCGTCGTGACTCATACTGCTTCTCCTCCACTGGTCGCGGACAGGTCATCTCCCTCATAGCCGTCAATTGCATCGTCCGGGGCGGCATTGAGGAGCTTACGTGCGATTCCGTCATCCCGGCATGACCGTGCTCGGTCCTCAACGTGGTTGACCCACCGCTCAATCGCTCCGCGGGAGAGCCCGGTCTCGTCTGCGATCGAACGATATGACACGCCGTCGGCGCGCATCGCGAGTGCATCCACAACAGTGTCGAACCGCTCACTTGCCACCAGATACTCGCGCGCGTCGTCGAACTCGAGACCAACCGGTGGCCGGGAGTTCCACATTGATCGCTGTTCGCGGTCGTTCACGGCCTCACGAGCCTTCCTGATCTCCTCCCGCTTGATCGCAGTCTCGACCGTACGGCGAACACCGTGTTCCATACTGTCGACATCAACGTCTCCAGCGACGAACGCGAACTCGGCACTGCCTGAAGCAGCTGCACGCCGCCATTCCGCGAAAAAGTCGTCACGGGCCAGTCGGGAGTCGTCCCAAGCGACAACGTGGTCGTACTCTCCAGTTCGCACCCGATCGATCGCGTTGAGGATCTCGTCGTTATCGTCAATTCGCGGGTCGTCCTTGTCTCGCGAGAGTATGCTGAATCCGGTGTGGACACCTAGGTCGACGACATCGCATTCGTCAGCAAGATCGCTCGCGAGCCTAGGTACCTGTTCGCGCTGGAGACGAAGGCTGGCACCATCCTCGTCGCCTTGCGATCGTCGAATGACCGCGAGCGCCTTGCTGGTGGTGGCGTCACTCATCGGTGACTGTGATTTCGAGCGTGTTCCCGCTCTTGATGTTCCACTCGACACGTGCTCCCGCGAGGTCCATCGCCTCGGCAATGCCTTTGGGGACAGTCGTTCGATACTGCTCGACAGTTCGGTCTTCTCCGTCGGAGTTGGTGGTGGTACTCGTAGTCTTTGTAACGGTTGTCTTGGGCATTCGTAGTTAGTGCTAAAGGTAGCACTACATTTAGTGCTAATCACTGGCGTCCCGGTACCCCAGGGTAGTGGGACGCCTTCCCTTCCTGACTACATCTCAGACACAACTCGCAGACTTGATTCTGAGCAAAGCAAAAGCTGTGATGAGTTAGTCCTGAACTTCGCTCCAACCTTCCTTCGCAAACGGATGGGCTTGCTTCGACATCAACTCAGCCGTGAGGTCACGTAAATCATCGACAGTGAGATCGTAGTCGATCTCTTCGTAGAGACGCTCAGTTCTCTCGAGAGCAACGGTCGAGACCTTTCCGAGGACTATCACTGTCCACTCAACGACCCCGATACGTCCTCCAGCATGGGTAGGACGAATTTCGAGTTCACAGCGGACCAGAACAGGATCAGCCCAGTCACGGAAGCGAACTTCCCTCCTGACGCTCATCCCTAGTGGAGTCGCACCTACGACATTGCTGACGCTCGTTCGGTCCTTGTCAGCCGTCGGGAACCACTCGAGTAAGTCGTGTTGATCAGCACTCACAGATCGATTCCCTCCATTATGGATGTTTGACCCTCATCTGCGTCGCAGAATCTCGCAATGTCCTCTGGTTGAAGGTCTGGGCCCAGACAGTCCGGGTGGACCCAGACTGCGAATCCACTTTGGCCTTCGAGGGCTTCGTCGATCTGCACTCGACCTTCCGATCCAGGGCCACGCCATCGAACATATGCATCGTCTATAGACTCGAGGGCACAGATCACCGCTGGGAGTAGCTGGTTATAGATCGTCCCCTCGTACTCGACATCAGCCTGCTCTGCGGCATCGAGCTCGAGAGAGACATTATTCGAGATGAACGTAGCAGCAGCGTCGGGCGAATCCCACGACCCGTCGGTCATACTGCGATAATCCTTCTGAGTCGGGACCCCTAACGCAGCCTGTCGGTTGACTTCACGCAGTCGGTCGCTGTTGTTCAAGTCCTGTTCTGGAACGAACAGGATGATCCCCGGTCTGTGGGCGTTGTCTCGACCAAACGAAATTCGGCCTAACGATCTCACGGCTAGGTGACCCGACGGAATGGGTGCCCGTGCAAGGTAGTGGAAAGCTGGCGAAAGAAGGCCGCTTGGTGGGGCGTTGCCCAGTGCTACCTTTTTAGCGATGTCTCGAAGCTCGGTCAGTGCCTGCTTGTCTAACTGCTCTTGGTTGCTCATTCGTTCCGTGACGCAGTCAAGGATGGTTCATTATAAGCCTGAGCACCCTCCAGATACTCGACTTTGAAGGAGGAATATGGGAAGATCACCCAATAGAGGGGCAATGTAGCTCGGAAAGCCGTTGTTGCAGCAAAGAACTGAGGAACTCAAAATCGGTCTATAATTAACAGACCCAGCAGCTAACGAGCAGATTTCCCCCTTGAATGTACAACGGGATTCGGAAAGCAGTCAAGACGATCGTCGTCGGTTGAACTCCCTGACAAACTTCCAGCCAACTTTCAAACCAAAAATGGGGTAATCGCAGTGGCCTGAGGGTACTGTTTTGACGTGAGCTCTACTAAGAAGCGGAAAATGTCAATATACAGAGTTGGACACACACACCGTGCTTCATCTGCAAATGCCTCTGAGAGAGGGAGGGCCCAGAAATAGAGCCCGGTCACAGTATTGGGCGTACTCTACAGTGAGACTTTGCCTTCGGAATAATCGATAGGATGGGTGCTTCTGTGAGTAGATGTGAGGGAACTAATAAGATGGCCGAGTGGAGAGTTTAGACACAACTCTCGAAGACTTAGACTGAGATTCCAGACACACACACCCCGTGTTTCATCTGCAAATGTATCTGAGAAGGCCCGTCGGGTAGCTTTTCGCCGGTCCCTGAAAAAGAGAACTGCCTGTAGAGCGCTTATATTGCTCGTTTCTCATGGGTAGAGGTGGATATACGATCTGCTGAGTAGATTCTCTGATAGCAGTAATAATAACCTATACCAAAAGAGTTTTATTATAGTTAATAAGGGGATCTCTCAGCAAGAGGTGAGTAAAAGATCATATCTCGAGGTAATCCTGCTCTTGGGAACTTGCGATAGAATCAGGGTAGATGATTCTCTGTCCTACGCTAATTGGATGATTCCAAAGTCACTGATTTCGAAGGGGGCCTCCCTTCTCACGTGGACTTGCAGATGAAGTACGGTGTGTGTGTCTCCAAGCGCATCACCTTCTCAGCGAGTTCAGTGAATCGAAAGCAACATCGATTCACTAAGTTGATGATTTCAAGACCGCTGATTCGGAGGGGGTCCCCCCTCTCAAGAGGACTTGCAGATGAAACACGGGGTGTGTGTGTCGAAACTCGAGTTAGACTTAGGTACCAGAGAAGTCCTCGAATGTACTTGTGATTCGATCGCGGATCAAGGTTTCACGCTGATCGAGGAACTCGATGAAATTATCTATCTGATAGAGTTCGTCGTCGTTCGGAATACAATGCCGCTCTCGATAGTCTTCGGTTCGAGTAGTGATCCACTCGTGGAATGGCATTTCTTGCTTTTGCGCGTTCTCTTCGTCGGTAAGTAACTGGAGGTTTGCAATTCGATCTTTTGCCTCCTCATATTGTTCGGCACGTACTCGGCTGATTCCATGTTCCTCAACTAACTTGTCCGCATCTAGCTGGTTTCGCGGGAAGATATGATCTTGCTCGTATTCGATCCCGCGACGAACAGTCTCGCCAAAGTGGAGAAGCGACAGTAGCAGGAACGACTTCTGTGACCGGTACGTTGTCTCTTCGAGAAGCGTATCTAGAACGTCTTCGCTGAATCCAACAACTTTCCCTCTTCCCCGCATTTTGTAGTGGATCTCTTCAAGTGGGAACTCACCGTCTGTCTGATTGATAGCTTCTCTGGCATCGTCTAAAACCTCGTCTGGACGTGAGTTGAACGTTCCATTCAGTAACGCCGACGTCAGCCAATAGTGAATCCGACGACGCATCTCCAAACCAGTCTGAGAGGTCCAATCCAGAGAGGGGTCATGTCTATAGATATAATAGGCAATCGGGATGAGCGCATTATGACTCGTTAGACTCCGATCGTCAAGCCCGAACTCGACAATCAAGTCCAGCGCTCGTTTTATCGAGTCTTGGAAGTTACCGCCATCCCATACCTCCTGCATTCGATCGAGATTCTCGTTCGAGAAGTTCCCGATGCGATACTGTGGAATCGTTTCCGTCCCATACATTAGAAGCGCCTTCAGAACGAAATCGATGCCGAATTTGAAGCTCTTGTCCGAATGCCGGTTGTTCAGGTTGTCTACAAACGTTGTGATCTGCTCACGTGCGTCAAGTGCATTATCGCCTTCTCCCCATCGTGCAGTTGCCATCGAGAGGAGAATTTCCGACTTACTCAGCGGCGTACCTCCATCATTCATCCGGATGAAGATGTCTAGGACACGCTCCCGATCAGAGGTATTCTCTTCGTGGTACTGGATAACGTCATCGTTGTGAACGACGTCAAACAACTTTTTCAGGGTCTTCCCAGCTGTCCACCGGTATTCGTCTTCGATGTCCAACTCTTCAGCAATATCCATTATATCGTCAGCAGGGTCGATCTCAAGCACCTTTCCAACTCGGTACCAGTAAGCTCCATCTGAGTTCGCAGGTTCCGGTTTCTTGAATGCGAACTCATATTCAAGACCGAGTTCGTCATCCACAGGTCCGTCATCGCCAGAGAGCAAATTCAAATAAAGTCGTTTCTGGTTCCACGCGTCAGGGTTCTTTCGTTGAGCGTATTTTCTCTTTTCCGTGAATGTGCCCTTGAGTCCGATATAGAACGCCGTTAGACGCTGTTGTCCGTCTAGGATGAGATCCTGTTCCGATGGGAGTTCGAGCTCATCCTCTTCACGTATTTTCTTATTGTGATGTCTCATCTGCTCGAACTCGGGTTCATCAGGATGGACGCTATCTTCGATGTAGTGCTGGATGAATTGGTATTTCATCTCGTCGTTGGCGTCCTCTCCATTAAGATGCCAGACAAGGAACGAGCCGATCGGATACCCCTGCATCAGTGAGTCGAAGAGTCTGATGATTTGGTCAGAGCCCCAGACGAACTCACGCTGAATCGCTGGCAACAGAATGGAGTGATTTAGTCGATCGACCGCCTGCGAAATGCTCCAAGACTGCGTCATACTATCAGTCGTTACAAGCAGTCATCAAGAAGGTTCGGTCATGAAACGGGTTCTATCTCTAATCAGTGATGAGCAAATCCCAGTAGAGCAAGATGCAACCGCTTATTCTAGTTCGGTCCACAATAACTCATACACCGTACCGATATGAGTAACGGCCCGCGTTAGGGCGCGGGCCAGGTGCGGTGTAGACCAACCGCATATGCAATTACGAGCTATCAGACAAAAACGTCTCGCTCGGTTCCAGACGTACAGTCTTCCAAGTAGACTACCTGAAGGAGGAAGCGATGACTGATACTGGGAGCACCGACTACGAGCTGCCGTTCGGTATGATCCTCAGTAGTCAACGACGGGTCAATGTTGCCCGCTATCTACTCGAGGAATCTCCCGAACCACCAGTAGATGTCGGTGATTTGGCCGAAGGAGTTGCAGCAATCGAAGTCAGCAAAGAACCACGTCAGGTCACTGGGAAAGAGAAGCATCGAGTCTACGTCTCGCTCATCCAAAGTCATCTTGACCCTCTCCACCGACAAGATGTTGTCCGATTCGACCACGACCGCAATGTCGTCTATCCAGGAGCAAATCTACGGACGTTCTACGCTTTCGCGATCTTGTTACCTGGTTCTAACATTCAGTAGCTAAAATCCAGTCTCAGAGCTTCAAGAGCGGGAATTCTCTCTTTTATAGTGGGTGAATTTAATTAGTTGATGATAGGTCTACACGTCCTTGAGGTGTTTGTATCGAATCGTATAGCCACCAGGTAACGTTCGTCCCTCACAGTACGCTTCACGGTTGAACAGGAGTTCGAGTCGCCCGTAGGGCCAGTCGTACGCTTTCTGATTCCTGCGTAGATTGAACCCTGGGATGCACTCCCAGCCGTCGACTCGTCCGGTGAGCCGATGCATGTACTTCCGTCCGGTGTCGGGATTGGAGACTCCTGAACAGTTGCACATGATCTCCTGAGCCGTCGTGATTTTCCGAGGATCAACGGGACTCGTTCGCTCGATACACAAGGCCAGTATTTGACGTACTACTGCTTCTGTCTTCGCTTCCGCGGTCTCTGGAACACATCATCAACGCGGTCAAATGCCGCCCAAATCTCGCTATCGGTTGGTCCCTGCTCTTTTCCGGTCATATTCTGTCATTCTCACCTTGGATTGAAGAACATTAGGCGCAAGCTCGGATGGACAAACCGATGATCGACTAACAACCGAATGTATATCGATCAGAGGTTCTAGACAATCTAAGTCAATTCCTTAGTCCAAAACTCAATACAGGAGCAGACGGTCTTCTATCCCATTTCTAGACCTCCTAATCTAAGCCAACTAATAGCCAACTACTGATAGGCCATATCGTTGTTTGATGACACAGGAAACAGATGTCGAGAACTCTGTACCGGATCTTCCACCGGTCGGCGAGTTCTATTCAGGGCTGGAGGCGCTCGACTCGACCCTGGTCGAGTTACCTCAAGACGTTCCAGAACCGACGGAAATCACTACGACTGAATCACCAACTGACGTTCGCGAAACGGAAACACCTGTAGGAGAGACTTGGTTCACAGTTTCAGAGATAGTTAGAGAGAATTTCTCGGGGCTCTCAGCTGCGAACCACGAATATGATCCTCAGGCGAATGAACCGCTGTATCTAAGAGCAGCGTATCCCGATCCATCGGAGCCGGCCACAACGATCAGAGTCACATACAAACCTTCAGGGACCCTCTTTGTCGAAGCAAAATACTACATCGGTCTCGCATCGTGGCCATACTATCTCGGGACGAACGAGGGGCTCTCTATACCGGTCCTCTATGCAGCTGCGATCGCAGCAGGCCTCAACTACAGCTCTGTCGCAGTCGCGACAGGACAAACTCAGCTCAGCTATCACCAAGGTCTCGCAGTCAACTCGGCAGTCGGTGACGTCCACGAGCGCTTAGAAGACCTTCGAGATGATACGGCGGAATCAACCAACGAGGACACACTTGACAAGTTCCTAGCTCTCGTCAAAGATCGACCCGAATGGACGATCTAGTCCAGAGGTAGTGGAGGACGGCAGTTAGCCTAGTTCGGAAGGACAGAATTGCTAAACTGGAAGAGCAAGGCAGAGATTCTCAACATCCGGAGCAAGCGAGATCACCTGCGCTTTTCGTTCCAATTCCTTGCGCCGATCTTCGATACGCTGCTCGAGCTTGTTGAGCCGCTCCCGTTGACCGCGAATGGCAATGTCCATGTTTGATCCGGCCTCAGCCTTGCGTTCATAGTCCTCGATGAACTCCTCGATACGTTGGCGCTCAGTTTCTGCGTACTCCTCCAGATCATCCAGTTCTTGCTGAGTCTCCTCTCGCCGGCGTTGATGTAGCTCCTCTCGCAGCGATGCGACCCGCTGACTGATGTAGCGATCAGCTGCTGCTCGCAGTTGGTCCTGGCTCTGAATCAGAGAGCGCACGCGGTCTGCATCGGGCGATCCTTTGACGCTATCTCCCTGAACAACACGTTGACCCAGTCGTTGTCGAGGATCCTGATGGTGGGCATCGACATACACCGGAATCATCTCTTCGCGAATGACTTCTCCCGTCCCGTCCTCGAACTTCACACGGTAGTTGTAGGTGATTCCTGGCTCGTCGACGAACGGAAGAAGTTTCAGACCGGCATCGCCCTGCTCACTATCCAGTACGTACTGCATAAGTCGCTGGACCAACTCGTCGTCCGGAGACACGTAGTCGATACCGTCGTAATCCATTGCGAAGTCACGACTGAACGTGAACGGGCCATACTCCTCATCGGTTCCTTGTCGGAGAGAGGCGGGTAGTTCGGCTCTGTAGAGATTGCTCCCAGCCTTCTCGACATCGCCACCAAGTGCTTCAACACCACGCTCAACGAACTCGTGAATGTCCGCTTCAGTTCCATAGACGTCCTCAGACTCGTCCATTACCTCCTGGATCTTCTCACGGCTTTCCTGATCGAACGTACTCGTGTCGATCAGGCTGCGCTCGTACCACTCCTCGAGTGTGCGCTGCCGCTCATCGATCAACTCTTCGAGTTCCTCCTTTGTGGCACTTGCAGGTTCCTCGTTCTGGATGGACTCCATGATGAGCGAGTCGACGTTAATGTCGTCGAGCATCCCCAGTACATCGGCCGTGTTCCCGAGTTTCCCCCGGATGTTCTCGACTTTGTTCTGGAGCATCTCGAAAATCTCGCCCTCACGGGTATCCTCGAACGAGAAGTTCCAGACCTTGACCTCCTTGTCCTGTCCGTACCGGTGAAGACGGCCAATACGTTGTTCGAGGCGGTTCGGGTTCCACGGCAGTTCGTAGTTCACCATGATGTGGCAGCTGTGCTGGAGGTCGATCCCCTCACTTGCAGCGTCCGTCGCGAAGAGTAACCGTGACTGTCCGTGGTTGAACTCGTCCTCGATGCGAGCCCGTTCCTCCTTATCGACGTCACCATGGATGACGAGAATCTCGTCAGCCCAGGGTTCGTCTTTGACTAAGTCGAGCAGATAATCGAGCGTGTCGCGGTATTCGGTGAACAGGAGAAGCTTCTCGTCAGGTTGCTCCTCCAAGAGTTGCTGGATGTATCGACGTACTTTCTGGGCCTTGGAGTCGACGGAGATACCTTCGGCGAGCGAGACGAGATCGCGAAGCGTTTCGATCTCTTCCTCGAGTTGCGCGTCGCTCTCAGTGACGGTCAGCGCAGAGAGTTCCTCTTCGGCTCGTTGTTTATTCTCTTCGTCAAGGTCTTCGCCGTCGAGGTATGCGGACGCTTCCTCCGACAGACTGGTGGAGGTCGACTGCTCATCAACTAGATCGCCCAAGCGACGACTCAGGGTCGCTTGGATGGCGCCGATACTACTGACGAGACGCTTTTGCATGAGTGCCATCGCGAACCCGACCGCGGGCTCGTTCAGTTTCTCAGACCGATTGTAGACGTTCTGCACGTAGTCCGTGACAGCGCGATAGAACTGCTGTTCCTCATGAGTCATTTCCACGGGAACAGTGTTGACCTCACGATCAGGGAAAATGCGCTCGCCGTCATCGTCGTACAGTGTCTGCTTCCCGCGGCGGATCATTACGCGGTCGACGGCTTCCTTCGAGAGGTCCTGATCCTCGGCGACGAGGAACGGATCGATGTATTCGACGAGCGAGCGGAAGGCTTCGCCCTTGCCGTCGTGAGGCGTCGCGCTAAGCAGGAGAAGCGAGTCGGAGTTGCCAGCAACCCGTTCTACCATCTTCGACGTCTTGCTTGGCGACTCACCCCGCTTAGCGGCTTTGTGTGCCTCGTCGACCACCACTACGTCCCAAAATGCTTCCTCGAGGGCGGGCTGGAACTCGTCTTGACGGAGGAACGCCTGACTGGTGACCATCCGTTGGTGATCCTGATCCCAGATGTTAGCTTCCTCGCCCAGCCGGCGACGTTCTCCTTCGACCCACTGCCGGTCTGCTGGCGTGAGATCGATGTCGAAGAATCGGTCCATGTCCCGAATCCATTTCTTTTGGAGATGTGCGGGAACGACGAACAGGACGCGATCGGCACGGTTTCGAGCAGTGAGTTCTTTGAGGATGAGTCCGGCTTCGATGGTTTTCCCGAGGCCGACGTCGTCAGCGATGAGCGCACGCTGGCGGAGCTTCTGCATCACCCAGTTGACGGCATCGAGTTGGTAGGGTTCGAGACGAACCAGCGAATTCGAGATGCTCAGCAGCTGTCCCTGCTCATGGGCGATCTGTAGCTGGAGCGCTTGCGAGCGGAGGTCGAACCACTCGGCAGAAACGGTCTCGTGGTCCGGATGCAGTTGATCGGCAGAAGTTGAATCTAGCTCGCCAAGTTGATCTTGCTTCGGTTCGATCTCGACGTCGTCGATACAGACGGTTTTCACGCCTTCGTCTTCGACGTACGCTCGGAGATACTCGAGATCGCCGACGGAGTATGTCTTGATGATCTCAGCCGGGGTACCGTTCAGGTGTATCGCGTCGCCAGGGTCGAACGAATTCATTGCCCCTCTACTGGCTCAGATGACGGTGTCTCGTTCTGTTCTTCCGTCTCTGTATCAGTCATACATTCGCGAAATGCTCGTTCAAACGTGTAGTCCTCGAGGAGATTTGCCTGGCTCGCGTTGTGGTCGCTTAACTCTGCTCTGTCTTTTGTGTTCAACCGGAAATTGTTTTCCCCGACTTCATCGAAAGCCACGTAGAATACTTCGTCTTCCTCCACGATATACCCGGCAAAAATATCGACCTGCCCGTTCTGATACTGTTCCGTGAACAAGCGGTATTTCCAGGGTTTCTCGTTGTTCTGGTTCGCTTTCTTGACCTGTACTCGGAGGAGTTCGTCGTCTTTGTCAGCAACAAGGTCGTATTTGTACAACCCGTGGGTGTAGGACACTCGACACCCTTGACGGACGAGATGGGCTGCGACTGCGAGTTCGGCCTCTTCACCGTCGATATGACCCGTATTACGGCTCATATCTATGCTCGCCTCCGACCAACGGATTGTATTGTGGGAGTAGCATCATAGTTCACAGTTCATTCGGGCATACCGATATTACTCCTGGGTGATCGTGACGAAGTTCAATACAAACTCTTGAGGGAGAACGCCACCGTGGTAGAATCGGGCGTCGGGCAGTCCCTGATTGCGGAAACGCTGAATCGGGTCAGCAAGAGCACTAATCTTCGTATCCTCATCGAGGTACCCTAGGTGAGCATTCTCGTCGAGTAGAACACCAGGTGCGTCCTCGTCGATCTTCTCACCAGCAACCCATCGACGCGTCACTTTCTCGGCTTCATCTGGTGGATGGATGTCGTTGATGTCGACGCTCTGTGGGAGAGAGACGAAGCCGTGATCGGCGAGGATGTACGCTCGGTCCCACTCGCCTTGTTCGATCTTCTCGCAGATGATGTCCGAGATTTTCTCGATACGATCGCTGAACAGGGCCTCAAAGTCGGTCAGCTCCTCCTCTCCGGCCTTGTCGAGATCGTTCCAGTAGTAGGCGACGCGGGTATCTCCCCACCCCGACTCGTGATCCTCGCTCTGCATGATGTAACTCCAGCCGTCGTCCTTCAGCAGCTTCTTGCGCTGGTAGTTATTGATCTCGCGGCCGTTCCGTTCCGGAACGAGTTCTCCATCATCGAGTTCGATATTGAAGCTGAACTTGCTGCCCGGCGTGAGTGCCGCCTTCCCGAACTCGGTGTCCGAAGGGAGCGTTCCGACCCAGGCGTTCTCGTCAACTTCGAGACTCGGAAGTTCACGCCGAATAGATTCTGCCAGCTCGTGCGCGAGGTCGAAGCGCAGCGCGTCGACGATGAACAACGCGACGCTCTGCCCACTCTGGAGGTACTCTTGTTCCTGGTCGAAGAACTGGTGAGCGTAGTTTTCGCCGGCGAACGGCGAGCCCGCTTCGATCTGGTCGACAACGAGGTCGCCGAGATCGCCGAGGTAGTCAAGATAGCGTGACTCCGTTAGTGACGTGCGCAGGTCGTCGAGTGTCGCCGTCGCGGGATGCTCTTCGGGGAGATCACACTCCGGCTCACCAGAGATAATGAGGTTGAAGACGGCGTTGTCGATCTGCCAGGTACCGTCCTCGACGTCGCCGTAGAGATCGACGATGTCAGTCGTGTCGCCGCGCTCTTCCCACGTCTCGAGTTCGTGGGCGAGATTGGCAACTTCAACGGCCTGCTCCCAGACGTGCGTCCACGGAACGTCGCCGTAGGTCGTCTCGAGGCGCTGGTGGCGCTTGGACGCGCGGTTCGCGCACGTCTCGTACTCGCCGGCATGGAACGACTGCGTCCACTCGTCCCAGAGCTCATGTTCGAGAGAGGCGTCGACGGGACAATCGGCGAGTTCCCATGGGTTGTCATAGGTGCGCAGGACATCGTGCCAGAAGCGGGCGCTGGGATCGAGATAGACGTGTGCCAGTTCTTCTGCACGCTCGGGCTCGACCTTGCTCAGCAGTGACTGTAGTTCGGGACGAGAGATACCGAGTCCCGAACTGGGCTCAGGCTGGTACTCGGCGTCGAGCAGGGACTTGTCGAAGCCTTCCTCAACGAGCCACTCTGCGACCGCCCAGCGGCGGGTACGCGTCACGAGCGCATCCTCGTCGGTAACACCCTCGACAGCCGCGACGCCCTTGCCGACCAGCAGGTCGCGGATCTTCAGCAGGTCCTCGGTATCGTCCGGAAGGTTCTCGGTACCGTGTTCGAGAACGAACTGCACGGGATCGTCGTGGCCATCAAGGACGATCTTCGTCTGGAGTCCCTGAAGCGTCGGTAGACCGCCCTGGCCATTGAGTTCCTGAAAGAGCGTCTTTGCAACCTGCTCGCGTTCGCTCTCGTCAGCATCTTCGTAGGCCGTGCGAATCGAGGCGGCCTGCAAGCGGTCGTTCTCGAAGCAGCGTGCTGCGAGTTTGCCGATGTGCTGTTCGACGACTCCACCAGTGTTCTCGACGTCCTTGAACCAGTCTACGTCGTCGCTGCGTGCCCGTGGAACGTACCAGACGGTTCGATCACGCGGTGCGTCGGCGCGCAACTCCAGCGGCGTCTGTTCTGCTGCGTGGAACTCACAGCCTAGCGAGCGGCTTACGCTCTCAACGATGTCGCGAAGGTAGCCACCGTCGTCCCACCAGAGTACGACTGGATCATCATCGGCCGCTTCGTCGATAGCAGTCTCGATGGCGTCGCGGCCACACTCAGGGAGGGTCTTGGTCGCAGGCATTATTCTGAAACCTTTTGATTTACTGCTTGGAGGAGGTCTTCTCGGGCATCTGTACCAATTCGAGCGACGCCGACTCGCTGATAGGAGATGACCGAACAGCCTTTTTCCTCCAGCTTCTCGAAGGTAATCGAATCGAGCGTGCTTCGAGCAGCTCCGATGCACCAAATGGAGTCCGGTTTAGCCGCTTCAACGAGTTCTGGCCAAATCTCGCCTACTGTCCTCTCGAAGGCGTCCGTGGACAATAGTATCACTATTACATCTGCCTCTCTTGCAGCAGTGAGGAGTTCCTCTTGAGCCTTTTCCCAGAGGTCAGCAGACCCTCCTTGTTTAGACTCGGTGGTATCAGCAATCGGCTGATCACCTCGGAGTACACCGAACTCCTCTGAGAGTACGTGGAGACTGGTATTGGCCGATTCCGAGAGTTCGTCGGTTAGTCCGGCCACAACTCCGAACAGACCCTGGAAGTATTCCTTCGCAGGCTTTGTTGGATCCTCGGTAGTCGTATTGGACCCTTCCGCAAAGACATGTGCCTTCATTAGAGCACCTCGTCGTCGACGGTTTTCGACACGATCTCGGCGTCAGAAAGCGGCGTGATATTGATCTCGACGCCGTGTTTGTGGTTGGGCTGGTATCCCGCGGTCGTGATTTCCGAGAGTGCGCGGTCGGCCCAATCAGATGGAATTTTCGACGAGACCTCCTCACAGTCCTCAGCGATGGACTCACCAAGTTCGATATACTCGTCCAAGTCGCTCGCAAGTTGGGAGATCAGACGCTGTCGCCGTGAGACACCGGCACTATCAAGACGGGCTTGATCTGCCTTTTCGAAGTCGTCAAAATAGTACGTCATGTAGAGGATGCCGTTACTCGCGAAGTGCGAACTGCCGAGGAGGTCATTGGCATAGTAGTCAAACAGATCGTATAGGTGTGCTTCCACGGGATGATCTGGAGCCGCTGCGTAGGCGTCGAACGCCGTTTCGAGATCCTCCAACGCACCGATCCATTCTTCACGCTGGTCCTCTACCTTCTCGTAGAAGTTTCCGGTGAACAGTTCTCCCATATCGACGTCCTCCATTTCGGCGAGTTCATCGACAATTTCGAGTCGCTCCTCGGTCTGCTCGCGGAATTCGGCGACTCGGCCGGCCGCCGAGTCGGCGACTTCCTGCTGCTCTGTGGGCCACTCCCGGGGTTCGTGCTGTGCGAGTTCGGCCAAGCGTTCCTCAAACTCCTCGATCTGTTCGAGTCCACTCTCACAGCGGGCATACTCCTCGGCGGCTTCAGCCTGGTCGCTCGCCGACAGAGAGTCGTCGCTCTGTCGTCGGTTTGCGGCGCTGCGGCGCTCTCGAAGGAGATTCTTCCGCGGTTCGAGATAGTGGTTCTGCAGGCGATCGAAGACGCCGTCGTCCAGCTGATGGTAGTCGACCAGACAGCCGAATCCTTCGCCCTCGGGGTCCGAGACGAGCCGCTCGGTGGTGAACCGCCAGAGGATAGGTACTCGGTCGAACTTCGAGACGTGGTAGTCGAACAAGTCCTCCTCTAGCCACGTCCGAAGGTTAGGGTAGGCCTCTTCGGCGGCAGACCTGCTTCCCAGGACTTCATCAACTTCTGCTAGGCGGGCATCGGCGTACTCGCCCCAGACACGCTCGAACTCGTCCTCGACGTGGGTCAGCAGGTCGTCCTCTCCCTCAACCTCAGAGAGGGGAATGATGCCGTCGTCGGCCTCGTGGACAGCGTGGAGGGCGAAGTGTAGGAGAAGGTCTTTGACCTGCTCCGGGAAGTCCTCTCCGGGCTCCGTTATGGACTCGGGGTTGTACTCCTCCTGTTCGCGTGGATCCTCGTTGGTACGGAGGGCGATCTCTTGGAGAATGGTTTCACGCTGGTCTTCGGAAATGTCGAAGCAGTCGAACACCGCTTCGTCTATCTCATCGGCACAGGACTGGAGGTCAGCTTCGATTCGTTCGAGATGAGTTGCGGCGGCAGTCCCGAGCTCGGATAAGGTCGCTTCCACGTCAGGTGTCGAGGACGGGGAGTCGAGGGTTAGTTCTTCCTGTAGCTCACGATGGGGGTGCTCGTACAGATCGAGCGTGTTGTTCTCGCCGAGTACGTCAAGAAGGACTGGACCGTCGTAGTACGGTGACACAAAGTCATATTGGCGCTTAGAAACGATGTGCGAGACGGATTCTCGAGAAAGCGTGGATAGTCTTTCTGGGACCTCCAGTTCGTCTCGCCATGGTATTTTTGAAACCTGACCGACTTCCCACATCCGTTCTGTCGTCTGTGCTAACATCAGATAGGTGAACAATCGGCTGTTTGAATACGACAGGATATCCCATTTATTATCTTCTGGGAAGATGACTGGACCCTTATCCCCAAAGACGGACCCAGAATGGAAATGACCGAATCGCTTCCCGTTCTCCTTTACGCGGTTGAAAGTCACTCCTTCTTGGAAATAATATTGCGAATTGCGCGGGTACGAGCCAGAATATCGTCGAACCTCAATTCCATCCTCCCCCCACAACACAGTTTTTCTCACACGGGGCAATAGCCATGAATCTTCCCCGCCCTTAGCCAGAGGTCTCCAGTCAGACAATTGATTTTCCCAGAACATCTGGGTAAATCTGCTATCATCGCCTGTTTGCAGACCAACCTTTATCGAGGAGATACCGTCTTTTTCGAGTCCTGCATTCTCGGCATCAAGCACTATTTCTGAGTCATACAATTCCCGCAGTGACCGGGGAATCCAATAGGTGAGAGGCGTCCCCGGAACAAGATTGAACTGCGAGATTTCTCTCCTGAATACTCTCTGGATCCCCTCCTCTTCGGCAGATACAAATGCAGAATAGAGAAAAGAATCTTCCTTCTCTCCTTTTTCAACATCATCCAACCTCAGGAAGGTACCTTCTTGTTCGCTATCGACATCTGACCGAACAACTGTCCCAGCAGTTCGAACAGTTGCGTTGTCCAAGATGTCAATACCGTATTCAGCGAGGAAGTCAAACGCACCCTGCCCACCGATGAAATCCTTCCTGAATTCCTCGAAGGTTTTGAGGAACATGAACGAACGCGGAACGAGCATTCCCGTCCGCCCATTGTTCTTCGTTCGGCGATTACACGCTTCGAAGAAGTTGATGTAGTATTCCTCCTTGTAGTCGTAGGTATTCGAAACGTAGTCCTGTACGGAATCAGGCATACGTCCGCCTGACCCGTAGGGAGGATTCATCAGTGAGACGTCGTACTCTTGCGTTAATACCACCAGCAGGTTTAGAAAACTCCGGAGGTTCTGCTCACCGAAGGAATCGCTCGTCCGCTCTTCAACGGCGCGTCGAAGTGCCTTCAGGAATGAATTGAGCGACTGGTGATCTCCCTCGTTGTAGTCAGTAAGTTCAGACTGCGTCTTGCTGGAATCGAACGCCTCCTCCAGTGTCCCACTCACGTCCAGCAGGCTTCCGAGTGCCTCGGTCTGCTGGAACGTCTCGATAACGTCGTCGATAGCCTCACGCAGGTCGCTCCCCTCGCCAGTAATTTCGTCCAGCACCGCAGCACCTTCCTCGACCTCGGCGACCCGGGCGTCTGCACACACAATTCCGACGTTCGGCATCTCGAACTCGCCATCTTCCTCCTCAGCCCGCGTTCGAGCTTTGAGGTACAGATTAAATGCCGAGAGCTGGCAGGAGCGTAGATCGATGTCAACGCCGTAGAGGTTGTGCTCCAGCACCTTCGCAGGTATCTCTGCACGATCCAGCTCAGTCTCCGCCCACCAGATGCGCTCCAAGATGTCGAACGCGTAAAGGAGGAAGTGCCCGCTTCCACAAGCTGGGTCGATGACCCGCAGTTCCCGCGGGTGGTCAAACTCCGGGGCATCGCCGGGCTCCTCGTCTGGAATGAGGTACGTACAGAGTTCAGGAACGCTAGGCGAGTCCTCAGGTGTGACGAGGCGCTCCTTTCGCTCCTCGGGGGAGAGAGATTCAGGCTCCGGGATGGCGTCCTCCTGTCCGGTCGCTTCGAGGTAAAGCTTCCCGAGTGAATTGTCGGTGAGCATCCGGACGACCCAGTGTGGCGTATAGAATTGGTTCGCAGGCCCAACGTCTTCAGGTTCAAGCGTGTTCTTGGCGTCGAGAGCCTCAACAACGGGACGATTGTAGTATTCGTAGACCCAGCCAAGGACGTCGTCGGCACGCCAGACTTCGTTAGGGATCTCGTCAAGCATCCCACAGAGTTCCTCGAAAGTGTCGTCGTCGGGGTCAACCTGGCTGTAGGCCGAGTCCCGGTCGAAGAGAATCTCGATCTCTTCAGCCAATCTGTCGCAAGCGTTGTGATACGCCTGGATGATAGCTTCGTCTTCCAGCAGGAACTCTTCGTGGACGAGAGTCTCAGCAGCGGGTGTCAGGCCGTTGTCCTTGAAGACGGTGACCTCCTCGTCGATGAAGTCCCGCACCTCCATGCATCGAAGCGCAGCGAGACGATTGACGATCGTATAGCCGACGCCAGTTACGTACTGTTCGAATGCCTCATCCCAGGTGTGGCCATCGACTCCTTCGAGATCGATAGCTTCGGCGAGTTTCCGAGTGTTCTCATCGAGATCGTCAAGGTCCTCTGGCTCGTCATCGAGTCCTTTCTGCGTGAGCTGAAATTCGACGTTATCCTCGACGCGCTCGCGAAGATCCTCAACGATGTCTTCGAGACGCTCGCGTTCTTCCTTGTCAAGTTGGGCCTTCCGTTGGGAGAGAGAATTGCTTGCCATGGGAGGTAATTGTGTATACCATGTCCGAATCACACGACCATCTTTAATGTTGCCGATGGTGGAAGTCCATCCCTGAGCCGTTGGTGGAAATTTGACCCCCCTTGTTGAGCAGAATTATTATCAGGATCAACTACGTCAGTCTGGTTGTTAGCTTATGTCCACACCTCGGAAAAATAGCAGTGGGCCAGATGCAGTGTTATCCTTGATCGATAGTGCCTTCAAAGGCGCTGTCGTCACATTGGTACTCATTCCAGTGTTTCTGAGGCTATTCAATGAACTGGCGAATGTACAACAGACGCTCTCGCCGGAGGGAGGTGTGTATTCTCATGAAATATCTACTATCCTCTGGGTTGGCCACTTGTCATTCGCGACCCTTCCGATCGTTTCGACGATCGGATCGATAGTTGTCGCATATAGCAATTTAGGCGCGACAGGAGTCGTACTGTACCTCGTCATCTCGTCAGCAGCTACTGGAATGCTCGCAGGAAGTACGACAGCGGTTATTACCTTCATGCTGGGAGCGACCGCAATGTTTGTCGTCTGGGCATTCAAGTCGAGATCGCGCTACCAACATCGCCCTCCAATTCGTCGACGGTAACTCCCCAGCGACCCTCAGGAGGAGAGAATTTCGGCCAACAGTTTGGTTGCAGGACCGCCTGTGAAGAGGAGGTCAATAATCGAGTACACAGTTACTGCTAGTAGTATCCCGAATAGCCCATAGTATAACCAAATACCTCTCTTGAATTGGGTTTTGAGATCACTATCTGCTTCACTATCTGTGATGTCGTCGAGTATCTGCTTGTCTAAGAACCGCTCATACAAGTTGTAGTAGTCTTCACGGCTGGCCTCGATGGAGTCGAACTGTTTGTTTAAACCTCGAACACCAACTAAGCTCAAAACCATATAGATCCCGACCGGGATCAAGGCGATTCCCAAGGCATTCCTCGCGTTGGTGACTCTACTGATCTGGCTGACCACACCTACACCGGTAACGAGTATAAATCCGAATACTCGAAATAAATCTTTGCTAACAGCATTTGATAGGTCTCGGCGTAGATTGGAGACTTCTCTCTGAGTCTCGAAAACGTATCTACTAACCTCTTGCTGGAAATCGATAAATTCGTCAACGCTATCCTCAATATAGACATTAAAGTTCGTTCGTGCGCTTGCGTGAATATTCTCGATTTCGTCGAGGAGACCAGCGATATTGGTGGTGTAGAGTGTTACAATATTTCTCAGCACCGTGACTCTGTCCGTCGATCGTGAGTGATAGATCCAATTAAATAGGGAGACGAATTCTTGTACCTGTTCTCGATCAGCGTTAACTGGTGACGGCCCATTAGACACCGAAAGTTCCCACTCGTCTCGTTCCTTCTCCAGTTCAACTTCTGAATCGATGGTTTTCCGGCCATTGATTCGAATTCTCCAGGCGCCGTCTTGGCGTCGCGCTGTGTTAGAAATACCCAGTAAGAAGAACATCGCTTGAAACGGGGCTAATCGTTGACGTAGGACCTCAGTTAACCATTCGTCACCCCTGTCCGTTACGAACACTGCGGGCGGTAGGTAGACCTCATGAAAGCCATCGATAGCGCATTCTCTCTGGATCGCGTTTAACGTCCTATCTAAGTGGGTACGCCTCTCGATAAAGTCCGAAAAATCACGACTATCGAGCTTTCGTAGTGCAAAGAACCCAATATACTCTCCAAATGCAGTTGCAGGCAGGTCAACTGTGACGAAACAGGTTTTCTCGTTCCTTAGTTGAACGAAATCCTTGACTTCAGAAATTGACTTAGCCTCGATTTCCTCGAGTAGACTCGACCAGAGGAATCGAAATTTGACACCTATATCTAAGTCTAAACCTTCTCCAATGACAGATTCAACGTGGCTGTGAGGGATTCTAAATCTAAACCGAACAGATGTCCGAGGGGCTTTGATGAATGACCGAACTACGCTCTGAAGTTCTTCTTGGTCATTGACTCGGTCATTTCGGACTTGCTCTAGCGAATCTGCTGCGGTTTCATCGTCCGGATATAATCTTGAAGCTGGAATATCCGTTTCTTCGCGATCGTGACAGGTGACAAAGTCGGTGGGTTCCCAGTTAATTCGGTATTCAAAGTTTTGACTATCCTCCTCAACCGTCAGTACAAGGTTCTCTCCCAGATCGAAGTTTCGAACCGCTTCAACTGCGTCAAATGCTTCTTCCCAGTCTGAGATCGACAGCCCGTTTTGTTCAACGATGAGAGCAGAAGATGATTCTGTCGGCTCCCACGGCGAGAAAAAGAACCGCGAGAGTGCGGACTCGAGCTCAGTGAGGGATAGATTATCGGTCACGAGGTGCGACTGTTAAGTCTCCGCCGGTTATCGAAATCTCAACCTCGTTTTCGTCCTCATTGACGTTGACTCGTTCACTTGCCGTTGAAGGGAACTTCACTTCGATCTCTTCGTCCACCTCGTACTTGACGACACTGGGAAGATTGTTAGAGTCCATCACGATTGCGTCTGGGTTATCTCGCCCCAGTTCGTCAGCAAGGTCTTGACCAGACACAGTCTCTCCCACGATGTCACTCGCTGCTGAGGTTATTTCATCTAATTCGACGACACCTCCATCACTATCCTCGCGAAGGGCACGGAAACGGTTCAGATCCTCTGCATCTGCTCGCTGGCCTGTCCGTTCATGTTTGATCTCGCTAATGGCCTCAAAGACGCTCTTGGCTTGTTCAAGCGTTGCAGGGGCTATGTCGCACTCGATGAATCGGTGGAAATACTCAGATAGAGTGTCCTTTTGATAGAATTTGACGTCACCCGGAAGCCGAAATGATGTCGTTCGAACTAGCGGATACATAACCGCCTTTTGAAGCTCCTCTGGTTCTGGAAATAGGTCTTCAAAACTCACCGACTTTAGCGTATTGTCTGACTTCAATTTCACTCGCTGAGCCTCTTCAAGATCGAGTTTAAGAAGGACCGCGACCGTGTCTATGTCGTCAGTCAGGACTTCGCCTTCAATACCAGCCTGAACCGCAAAGAGAACGCCTTCGTTAGCCGTATGATGAAGAACATCGTTCAGGCGTTTTGTCAACTCAAAAGCAGCATCGCAGAAATCAGATTGTCCGTCTTCATAATCTGTATCACACAATACCTGAAGTGCACCCTCCGTGGCGGTTCCTGATGTATCGAAATTGCCACGGGTAACATTTGATTGGTCAGACTTGACGATCACCTCAGTAATGTATTCCGCAAAGACATCTAATTCAGAAGCCGTATCTTGACCAACAGAGTTCTGCCATTGGTCACCGCTCTCCAGACCATACTCAATCGGTGAGTAGGCCATTCCCTGAATAGATATGTCCATCTTGATAGACAACGGAGTATAGCAGCCATATAATGCTTCTTATTGAGAAGGTCAATCTTCTGGAGAACCGAGCGGGAGATTGAAAACTATCTGGATTGGTTTTCGATCAATACGATAGTGCCATCCTCTAGATCGCCCAGGCAGGCCTTCGCACCCTGAATCCGCTCCAACACCGTCTTCGACTCTGAGAGCAACTCGTCCACCTGTTCTTCACTCGGCCTTTCGTCGGCATCGACGGCTGCTGTAACTTCATCAGTCACATCAGCGTTCGGAAGCTCTTGGCGTAACTCTTCGGCAACCGTCTGAAGTTTGGTCCATGCATCGTCGTCTGCACCAGGCGGCTTCGGGTCTTTGGCCCGCTCGATGAGCTGGCGCACACGTTGCCTCGTGGGTGGCCGCGAAGAAGCGAGTGCAGTCTCGACAGCTTCTGTCGTCGGTGAGTCTGGATGCTCCTCACGTAGTTCTCGGCCCACCTCCTGTAGCTGCGACCAGAGGCTCGCACCACCAGCGTCGTCGAAGAGGTTGCGAACCTGCTCGTACGTCTCGGTCTGCTGGACGACAGTCGAGTCGACAACATCACTTTCAGACAGGCTCTCACTGTTCCAGACTGTATCGAACACGTCTTCCAGGTCGTCAAACACGACGTCGTCGAACTCATCAGTAGCTGCGTCAACGATTCCTCGAACGTCGTCTTCGTTCGACCGGAGCCAAGTGCTCAGGTCTTCGCAGATGGCGTCGGGATCAGATTCAGTGGTGGTGCTCCCCGTGATACGCCGGTACTGTTCTGAGATTTCATCGACGCGATGCCCCTCAGCGTCTCGAAGCCGTGACTCGACCGTCGCGACACTAGGGACGGTGTTGCTCTCCGCCGTTGCCCGCATACTGGTGGTGATTGACGCGTTGGGATAGATCGACGTCATCGTGTCCAGTTCGTCGCTGAAGTGTTCCCAGAGCGTTTCACCGTCTTCCTCGACAGCGAAGAGTTCGCGAGCGTCCGCGAAGGTTTTGGCCTCCTCAAGTACCGCCTCGAGATCGTCCTCACTTCCTAAGTCAGACGAGGAGAGCTCTTCACCGCTGAGAGCTGGTTCAATCGTTGCCTCGAAGGCCTTGAGCGTCACGTCGAACTCTCTGTCAGCGCTCTTCAGCGTGCGCTTGACGGTCACACTGTTCTCGTCGACCCACTGTCCGAGTTCACCCAGCCACTCGTCCGGACCATCAGTTGTCGGTTCCTCACCGAGTACGGTAGCCACGAGTTCTTTCACCGTCTTCGGGTCGATGATTTCGACGCCGAAGCGGACCTGGAGCGACGTCAATCCGCCCTTGGTTCGCACCTGCCGTCCGATCGCAGCAGGGTCGGTCACGTAGTCGGTATCCTGCTTGAGTGCGACAGATTCGTTGGAGGTCGCGAGCGTGATCAGGAGCGCCGCAATCGCCTCCTGGGGCGTCCCCCGATAGTCCCCATTTGCAGTCTGGGTCTGCTGGAGGAGTGTCTCGACGTCGACTGACTTCTGTGACTCGTACGTATTGATGAACTCGCGACACCAGCCAGTGTCGGCGACCTCTGCGCTGGTGGTGTCGACGCCGAGCATCGCAGCGTCCGCGTCCGAAAGCGGCCACTCACCGCTGCCGCGGAAGAATTTCGCTATCGATTTCGCGTCATCGACCTCGACGAGCGGCCGCGAGAGCGTCTTTCGAGATGAGCCGAACACAATGTCTACCTGGTCCTTAACGACATCGGTAAGCACGCTGGAGCGAGCGCCGCGGTGCTCGTGGACCGTGTACACTGATGCGTCCTCAAGGATCTCGGTCACCGACGATTCGAGGCGACGTTTGTCGGTGCGGTGTTCTCGTTCAAGTTCCTCGTGAGATTCGGTTTCTTCGTCCAACACCTGTCCCATGCCGATGACGTTCCGAATCCGCTCGAGCATCGTCTCGGGAACGTCGATCGTGATGAGTACGTGTTCGCCACCATCACGACCGTTGTTCACGTCTTGCCACGTCTCGACCTGTTCAGAGACGGTGTCGGGATCGTCGGCCAACACGCGAATGCGAATCGCGTCGTATTCGGGGGACGGCGCCCGGTCGACAGTGTCGAGGATGGAGTAGTCGTACCGAAGCGGGACGAGCCGTTCGTCGCCGACGTCGACCTCGTGACGGCTGCCGTCGCTCCGGAAGAAGTCGTCGTTCTCGCGCAGACGCGTCTCCAACCATGCCGACAACTGGTGCGGGGAAATCTTCGCGGCCTTGTCCTGCGCACGACTGAGGATGCTCTCCTGCTCCTCAGAGACCAGCGTGTAGACCTCGTCACCTTTGTCGTTCGTTTCGGTGAGGACTTTCTGCTTGTCGACGAGGGTCTCCAGCCCCGATTCAGTTTTCTCGACTACGTCGTCGACGGACGCCGTGACATCGTCGACCATCAACCGGCCCAGGTTCTCCGGCGTCGAGGGAACAGCTGGAGTCTGGTTCAGCAGATAGAGCCCCTTCGCTAGGCGCACCTCCCAGGCGCCCTCGTCGCCATCGAAGGTGGGCACCAGGGTGTTATCGATCATCTCCTGAACCCACAGTGGGAGATACGTCGTCTCTTCGACCAGCAGGTCGAACAGGACGTCCCACGTGACGAGCGAACCCGCCTCTTTCGACGCCCAGTCGAACTTGGTGAACAGCGACCTGACTAGGACGAGCAGCGCTCGACCTTGGATGTAGTCTCGGTCCGTCGACCGTCCCTGCGTGATGAGTTCCTGCATCACGGCCCGCAGGAGCGACAGGTCGTACTCGCGGAACGGGTATGACTCGGTCGAGTCCGGGTCCGCGCTCGTCACCGATGAGTACGTCTCGAGCGAGAGGTCTGGCATCGACGCCACCAGTGACTCGACGCGCTCCGTTCCCTCAGGTTCCGACTTCTGGAGCCACCGCTTTCGGACGATGATCTCGGTGTCAGCTCCTTCGAGCGGAATCTGTTGATGCGTCCAATGCTCTTCTGGTGGTTCACCGATGAGGTTCTCACGAGTATCTGGGAGCGAATACTGCCCGGTTGTGACGACGACCGGATTCGGTCCGCGCTGAAGTGCTTCCATCGTCTCCTCGAACTCGCGGTATCGGTGGCGGCTGTCACCGACGAAAAGCGCAACCTCGTCTAATCCCAGCAGTAGCTCGGTTTGCTTGCTCCCATCGTTCAGGGCCTCGGTCGCTGTCTCGACACGCGAGACGAGGTCCTCGGGGTCGAACGCTTCGGGCTCGACGTCGTCTTCGGCAGTCTCGATAGACGCTTTCACGCCCGAGTGGGTATCGAGGTCCGTCCCTGTGGTCTCGGCCATCGCAGGAAGTGCTTCATAGAGCCAACTACGGAGCGAGGCGCGTTCCTCGAGCACGTCGTCGAACGTTTTCCCGTCGTGTTCGAACTCCTGAAGCGCCTCCCAGACGCCGTCGTACTCCATATCGAGCGTCCAGGCCCACTCGAGCAACCAGTTCGGGTCCGTCGGGTACCCGAGCTCGCGACCGATCGCCTCGAAGATGAGGAACGGCAACGGCGGCTCTTTCGACGCGTCGCGGTCGAGCAGGTTGAGGAAGACCGGCTTGAGCCGATCGACGTGAGATCCAGTGATGGAACGCTGGAGCTCGTCGAAGCCAGGCCATTGCTCGGCCAGCCGGTCACCCAAGTAGGCGAACTCGGATTCGTCGTCGGTGATGAGGCCAACGAGCTTCAGGAGGTGTGTCTTCCCTGAACCGAACGTTGCGTGGATGTATAGGAAGCGTGCGGCTTCGCCAGGGTGTGTCTGGATAACGTCGCCAAGTTTCCTGAGGACCCGTTCGGCACTGTCTGTTTCGTAGAATTCTCTGACGTCAGTCTCGGCCCGTTCGCGGGCGTTGACCTTCTGTACTTCTTCGAGTTGTCGCGTCGGATCGCTGTGGAAGAGGTCGCCGATAGTCATTGGAGATGCACCCCCTGAATAGGCTCGTCAATCTGGTGTGCTGGGTAGTAGTGTCGCGATTCGCCGCCAAAGAAGCTCAACTTGCCGCCGACGACGTCACCGGGGAACGGTATGCCGATCGTGGACTTGACGTTCCGGCGGTCGAGTTCGTCGAGCAGTTCCGAGGCGCGCGTGAACGGATACAGACTGCCGAGGTTGAGCAGCAGAACCACGTGGCTCTGAGTTTCCAGCTGTTCTTTGCTGAGTTCGTGTTCGACCATCTGCTGAACCAGCTCTTCGGCGAGCTGGTCCTGCATCGTCTCCTCGATACGCTTCCCTGGCGACGTATCGTCGTCGAGATCGGCCAGGGGCTCGCCTAGATCGACGAGGAGTTTGTACACGTCGGTCTGCGGAAGTAGCTCGTCGAGCCAGATCGGCTGAACGGTGACTTCGTCAGGGATTTCTGGTGGTTCGATTCGACCACTCGCCCAGGTCTCGAGGCGGTCAGCCGTCTGGTGTTCGATCGCCGGATCGACGGCAGCGATGACGAATGGGTTGCGGATCCCATGCTGCCCCTGCGCGAACGTACGTAGCTTCTCTTTGAACTCACGATACGGCGACGAACTTCCTTGGCTCATCGAATAATCACCCCTTCGTCTGTCTCTTCGATCTCAAGGTCTTGCTGTTCAACGAGTCGCTCCAAGCGACGGTTCAGTTTCTGTCGGTCGTCGGGAACCATGCCGATCTGGTCGACGTCGGCGGGCGTTCGGTCGCCGACGATCGACGACAGTTCGTCGAGCCGGGCCTCTAACTCAACCGGATTACACTCGACAGCGTCAGCGAGTGGCTCTAACTGAGCCACGTCGTCCGTCACGTCGACGATCTCGTCTGTGTCTGCATCATCCGACAGCGTTGCGATCGCGTTCTCGACCGTTTCGTACCACTGCTGGAGATGGCGCATCGGCGTGATGTACTCTCCCTCGAAGGCGATGTGGACGCTAGCCGGGAGGTCAGTTGCCGGGAGAACCCATGGGTGCTCCTCGATACGATCGACCAGCTCACGTAGGCCGCGTTCGTCCACGAACGTTTCCCAAGACTGCTCGAGTTCGGGGACGAGATCGGGAACCAGCTCACCGGAGAAGGTGCTCCATCCGTCGGTCGTCCACCACTCACCGTCGAACGAGGACACTGCGGACGAACGGGACTCAATCGAGGTTTGGGCTTCTTCATTGATCCAATCGAACTGATCATTGCCAATCGTCAGTATCGCGTCGAGACGCTGAAGGGTCGAAAGTCGACGATTCCAGACGTCGATGACCTCTTCGACCCACTCTTGTGCCTCGGTCGTCTCGTCGATTACATCTTCAATATCGTCATCTTGCGACTTGACGGTTGAGAGACGATCATCCGCGTCTTCGATCCGTTCGGTTAGGTCGTCGGCAAACGTTTCGAGCAAGCCCGTAACCACGTCGGCTCGAACGTCGGTATCGACGACTAAGGAAACGTCTTCTCGAAGGCCAGTGAGCTTCGATCGAATCTGCTGATTGGCATCCTGAAGGTTGATGAGGCCATCTGCGACAGTTTCGGTCGTCTCTTTGAATCCTCCCTCTTCCAGAAGCTTCCCCAGTGGCTTCCGCGGGAGCAGTTTCAGTCTCGTTGTCGAGCGACTGTCGAGATTGAGTACGGCCTCGTCTGCCAGCGTGGTGCCGTCTTCGTCGATGGGCACTAGTCTCCCTTCTCGACAGAATCCCCAGATGATGGCGCGAAGGGCGGGTCGAGCCTCGTCGTAGAACGGCTTCTGTTCGACAATCTCATTGAGGACCGTATTCATGTTCAGTCCCTCGTCACGGTTCTTCAGTTGCCGGCCGGTGAGGGACAGGACGTTACGCTGGATAGTCTGTTTGCCTTGTTCCCCATTCTGATTCGATGAGGGCACCTGAATCGTCCGCGCCCAGGCCGGTAGTGGTGCGTCGCTATCGAGTTCACGTAGCTCGCGTAGTCGACTCTCGTCGACCTGAAGCATCATTGGATGGAAGTCGTCAGGGTACGTGACGTTGACCGCGACTTGGACTGCTTTCGAGAGACCAACGATGTCTGTCCGGTCTTTCACGGTGTACGAGCCGCTCGTCATCGCGCTGGTCAGCTTGCTGCGGACGGCGCCCGCCCGCTGCTCTAGGTCTCGCTCGACTGCTGGTGGTGCATCGCGAGTGGCGATAGCGTCACGAAGCGCCCACCACTCGATTAGTCGTTTGCGTAGGTCTTGGAGTCCATCGGTATCGATCTTCCAGTAAAGCGTGTCCTCATCGGTTTGTTCGGGATCTGCGTCTGGACGAACGCCTTGGATTGCAACGTCAATATCCAGACCGCCTTCAGACACGATACTGGTATCGAACGTCGTTCCGCCGAGTTCGAAGTGGTATGAGACCGGGAACTCGTCACTGGACCCGCTGTATGGTACCGACTCCGGGAGAGACAGGTCCTGAGTGATGCGCTCCCAGAGGTACTCATCCAGAGTTTCGATGATGTCATCCCAGTCAGGGTCTGATTCGTTCTCTTCTGTCTCCTCGTAGATGATGCGTTCTTCCTGTGTCGCAAACCGGTAGCGAGGTCCACTCTCCTCCTGCGTTGGTCGGATGAATTTCTGAAGTCGATCCAGCGATTCCTCGACGCGGTTGGTCATGCTGATCCACGACTGGCCATTCAGGTCAGACATTACAGCCACCGCGATGTTCCCCTCGTTCATGGGAACGATTTCGTGGACGTGCTGAAGCAGTAGCACTGCCTTCGCGACGTCAAGGTCGAACTCTTGGATCTCGCTATCTTCGTCGTCTACCTCGTCCGCGATGCCGGTCGTCTCTTCACCCCCCTCGACGACACGCATATCCTGCGGGAGGATTTCACGCAGCTCTGGTTCGATCAGATCGAAGAAGTCGACTAGCGAGATAATTTGATCTTCCTCGCCATTATCGATCCAATCTACCAGCAACCCATGCATGAGCGCAAGAATGGCTCGTGCAGTTCCTGAGAAGATGGACTTCGCGGGATCGTTTGCTTCTCGACGAAGGTTGAACAGCACTTCGAGGAACAGTGGTGCGTGATACGGGAGGAACGGATAGAACTTGACGAGTTCCTCGTCGTCGATCGCATCGAGTGGCGGTTTCGTGTTCTGCTTGATCTCGTTGTAGACCAGCGATTCAGACGGCTTTATATCGGCGTCCTCGAGGATTCGGTGGACTGCGTCTTCACCTGGATCGGATTTCTGGAAGAGTCGGCGCTCGGCGATGTCACCAACATGCTTGCTCGGAAGCTGATACCGGTGGGGGAATCGGTCTTTGACGATACTGAAATCAGCGCCGTGCGCGGCGAATTTCGGCTGTACATCTTCGATTTTCGCCTGCGCGGTTGCGACGAGTTGAATGTTGCCATCACCAATGTCGTCAACGTTCTCCGCAAGAGTCTGAAGCTCAGTCAGACGTTCAAAGTCAGTTCCGATAAAGAGGCTTACTTCGTCGAGCAAGAGGACAAGCTTGACTGGCTCGCCGAGGTCCTTTTCACGCGTCTCTCGAAGAGACTCCAGCCTACTGACGACCTCCTCAGGATCAATATCTGACGGCTGGAGGTCGGTGTAGCCGTCACGCGTGCCCGTCTCCTCTTTGAACAGTTCTGGGAGCGTGACGTCAGACAGCGCGCTGTACTGTTGAATATCGGTCCAGAGTCTGTCTGTCTTCCAATCGTATTGTGACGGGATCGGCGTTACCCCATCAACGACAGAGGCGGCCCGTTTTTCCCGTTCAGGCCATGCTTCGGTCGTTTGGTACCAGTCTTCGAAGTAGGCGACGTCAAGCTGTGAAGATAACCCGGTAGAGATGTCGTCATCGACGCCAGTGAGGAGCGGGTTTTGATGGGCGTGCCGAAGAACGATCTCGCTGAAACTGCGTTGCTTCTGTCCCTGGTACTTCAGCAAGTTCACCGAGACGGGGATGATATGATATTCAGAATGAATTCGTTCCCATCGGTTCCGCAGTTCGTCGAAGTTACTATCGGAAGCGGCTTCAGGTACGAGGTTTGTCCAGACATCCTCGTACTGCTCTTCGAGCCATTCGGTATCCATCAGCCCATCGAGGACGGTGAGCAGGTGGCTCTTGCCACTCCCGTAGTAGCCATAAAGCCAGTAGTTCGACCCCGTACGCATATCCTCTGTTTCACCGAGTAGTCGGTTGACGAAGTCTTCGAGGAACCGTTGGGAGTCGGCCGTCACATGGTACGATTTGATGGCTTGTTCTCGATGTCGGTTTTCGTCCTCGGACTGCTCTTCTCGGTCGATGCGTACCGATTCCTCGAAATCTTCAGGGAGGTCTTCAAACCAAGTTGTGTCGACCATTATTCAGCACCCTCCTGACTGACCCAAGAGTATGGATCGTTAACTGGTCGGAGCTGGAGGCTTCCATGTAGTTCGACAAATTCCCACGTATCTGTCTCGGCTGCCCTATCGTAGAGTTCCTCCCAGCGAGCACTGGGTTGGAAAAGATAGAGGAGACCAGTCGGAGACTCAAACCACTCGTCCTCGGTCTTCTCGTACGAGTACCCCATCGCAACGAGAAGAGGAATTTCTCCCAGCGATGGTGGGTTCCCAACGATAGCTTGCTGATTCTCCAACACGCCGATTTCACGCATAACTGATCGGAACCCTTCGCACCAGCGTTCCGTAGTAGAATCAGCGTAGTCGAACGATGTCCCGTCAGCGTACTCGAGCTGATTGAGAATCGTCATGAGAGTCTCATTGGAGAAATCAAGGGCGTCAGGATGATCTGACGAAAGTCGATGAGTATATTCATGAACAACATAGCGGACAAGTGCATCGTCGGCAACGAGATATGGGTAGAGCACTTGTGCTTTGTCTCTCGATGTTGCGCAAGCATCTAACACAGCGGGAAGATCACGTGGGTTCGGAAGGTCTGCGGGAGCGTTCTTGAACCGGGATGTGAGTACGCGGTATATTTTCTGGGAACTGCCTCTTGTACTGCGATTTGCACGACGTTCCTCAAACCAGATTTCCTTGACTGTGTTCCAGTTACCGTGTTCTTCGTACAGGCTCGCAAGTTCCTCTGCTCGCTCAACGAGAAGACCACACATGGTTAGATCCATGTTCACGTCCGAACTCGAGAGCTGGCGGGAAAGTGAGGGTAATCGCGTGCCCCCGCCGTCCGAAAGGATCGTCATAAGTCGAGGATGCCTGTCGACCTACTTTACTGTTCGTCATCTATGGATCCCACATGTCCTCGAATACTTCAGCCATCATCGGCCACTTATCAGAAATTAGGTTGTTTCTCACGTTCTTCATCCCGTTTGTTCTGTATAGGATAACTAACAACGCATATCTTCCTTTTCTTATATAGAGATCCGATCGCTGTCTTTCAATTTCTGAATGGGTGTGGGCAGTTTGCACACATGTCCATCATCTGTCTTATTATTTCACGCTCTTCTGAGAAGGACAGATTCAAACTTGTTAGTATTTTCAGTTTATACACTATAGAATTCTCTTTTTTCTTATATTCCTTTCCAGCTTTCGTCTTGCGATTTTAGAATTGGAGTGGGCAGTCTGCACACAATTCCATTAGAATCTATATGTCTTTTACCCGTGCTTGACCGGCTGATTCCCGATCAATACTCACCTCTGAATAAGTATAATGGTTATATCAAAAGCGCGAGTTTACAGTCCGCTCGCAGTCCTGCGTTTTCAGAATCAGTGTGGGCAATTTGCACACATTTATGTCATCCCGAGAAGCTATATTCGCATCACGGCTGTCGATACCGTAGTTAGATGTAGAAAAGAATTCTAAAATAACGTCTTGGGTTCTATACTGGCCTAAGGAAGCGTGAGATTTGATATAGTGGTGTCTGGCGAAAGCTCTCGCACTTTCTCCGCGGAGTTACCACACTTTCCACAGGGGCTAAAGAGAGCTACCACGAATACCACAGCCGTGTACCGCCGATCTGAGTCCGTAAGTACATGGGGGTTCACGCCATTCAGGCTTGCGGTCGTTCTCTCAGCCACTGGGGCAGCACCTCAAACGCCGGCTTGGCTCAATTAGAAATCAGCATGATTCTCTATAACTCTATATTCTTATGTTTTATCCTGACTTGTTTACTCTAAGTGATCGTCTCCCTATCGGCGACCACTCCCCATCGATTCCGTCGTTCCGCCGTTCTGAATACACCTCTTGAAATCTGACGGCTTTTTACCACTGACTCTCGATCAGGGGTTGGAATTAGTGATTGATGAAAAGGGTTAATGAGTCGAATCGATCTCCCGAATCAAGTTTTGAAGTTCCTCACGGGGAAGGGGGTCGATTTTTCGCTGAGTCCCGTCATCAGTATAAAAGATAGACGCTGTAACCTCTTGATCAGGATATTGCGACGTAGCTACGTGGAAGTAGACGCTAAGCTGTTTTCGATACTCAGACTCTGCACGACGGCTACGATCGGTCTTGTAATCCACTATCTCGACCCGGCTTGGAGTGATATGGACGAGATCGACGATACCAGAGATAGTGACTTCATCACCATCGACAGTGAGTGGGAGATAGACCTCCTCTTCCACCAGTAATTCGCCCTCGAGATCATCGATCAACTGCTGAACGTGCCGCTCATCCTCGTTCGCCGGAGTGGCGTCAGCACCGAGGGCGTACGCTTCTGCGAAGTCGTGAACTCTCGTACCGAACTCACTACCCATGCCCTCTTCGACATCCTCGAATACGTCATCGCGCATCAGCGTGTGTGGTGTATGTCCTTTCGGTCCCTCAGGAGCGGGGATGTCGACTCGGAATTGGGCTTGTTCTGTTGCGTCTATAGTAACCTCGTCCGGATCAGGAACCGCTGACTTGGCGTCTACAGGGAGTTCTTCGAGGAAGGTATTCGGGTCCTCTCCTGCCGTGAAAACGACGTGGCTCTCAGCTCGCGTGATTGCGACGTATAGCAGACGACGTTCTTCGTCGTAATCGCGCGGAAGACATTTCTGAATCACGTCGGATCGCCAGTTGTCGTAGACGTGTGGCATACCGTGTGCATCCTCAGCATACTCCTTCTGCTGTCGGAGACCGACCGGTTCCTCGAAGCTGATCGTGTCACTGCTACCGCCAGACGGTGGGAACCGACCGCTATTCATGTTTGCGAGGATGACGATGGGATACTCCAGCCCTTTCGCGGAGTGGATCGTTTGGACCGTCACCGAATTCGCCCCAGCACTCGCGCTGACCTCGTGGGTACTTCCAGCTTCGATCCCGCGTTCGATGAACCGGATGAGGTCCCCCCGAGTCATGGTCGTCTCGTTACGTACTGACTGAATCGTGTCGAGGACCACATCGGCCGTCGCGCCGTCGTATCCATACTGTTCGAATACACGGCGTGCGACTCCGCCGAGCGTCTCCATCGCGGCCAATTTCTCCCGGAACTCGACCATGTTCTGTGGATAGCGTTCCTGCTCGAGGATGCGATCCACCTCGTCAATAGTATACTCTGCTTCTTCGAGGACGGCAGCCCAGCCGCGGTCGAGATCGTCTTCGAGGATTCTGAGCCACGCCAAGAGGAGCTTTGCTTGATCGGTCCGGAATAGTTCGATACCGCCTTCGTAGGCCATTGGCAACCCGTATTCCTCGGCAGTCTGAAGCAGTTCACGGCCGAAGTCCCTCGTTCGAGTCAGCACTGCGATGTCGCGGTATTCTGCTGGACGAAGGTTTCCGTCTTCATCCTCTACCTGATAGGTGTCGTTTCCGACGATCTCCTGTGCCTTTTCGACGATCAGCTCGTGCTCTTGTTCGCTCTGTACCGCTTCGATAGTCGTGTTCTCGTGATCGGTGTTCGACTGGAGCTGTGTGATTCGGTCTCGGGTTTCTTCGACGTCGACCTCGTCACTGCTCGCTGCCGGGACCAGCAGCCCATATTCCGAGAAGTCCAGAATCTCTTGGGTTGACCGATAGTTCTCGACGAACTCGATGGTGTTTACGTCGTCGGTCTCGAACGAGACGCGTTCAGCGTCTTCGTTCAGTTGAGTGGCGAACTGATCGATTCGGTCCCCGAACTCAATGATGTTGTCGACGTCGGCATATTGGAACCCGTAGATGCTTTGCTTCCAGTCACCCACCGCGCAGAAGTTGTCCGTCTCGGCGAGGAGCAAAGCGAGTTTGAATTGGATTTCGCTCGAGTCCTGGAACTCGTCAACCATCACGTACTCGAAAGCGACCTTGTCCCGAAGTTCGTGGTTCTCACAGAGCAGAACGAATGCGAACAGCTGGAGAAATCCGAAATTCAAGTAGTTGCGTCGAAGCGCGAACGCGAGATACTCATAGTAGACGTCGTGAACGAACTGCTTCAGCTCAGTTCGATCCTCGTTGAATATCCTGGTAGCCAAAGATGGAGGTACCTGCTTACCGCTCCCCCGAATCTCGGCCTTGTCGGGTGCATCAGGGAGATAGCATTTATTCTTCCCATAGCGGCTGAGCTTCGATCGGAGTCGGGATTGCTTACTACCGCCGTTCCGCGGCTTGTTCACCTCGTCAAACAATTGCTCGAACGCTTCGAAGTCGCCATCCAGATGCTGTCCTCCGTCGCGGTACCAGCCGTTCTCGGTCGGGAACACGCCTTTCGCCGCCAACTGTTCGACAAGGTCGAGCAGCCCACTGGGATCGGAAATGGCTCGAAAGAGATCGTCGTACTCGGGGTGATCGTCGCTGAATCGGTCGATAAACTCTTGGAATAGCGCGCTTTCGACGAGTTCGTCCTCGACGATTCGAGTGGAGTTTGTGATCGTATCGTCGATCCCCAGGTACGTGGGCGCAGCGTGGCCGTGCTCCTGGAGGATGTCGTGACATAGTGAGTGGAACGTCTGAATGGGGGCATCGGCGAGTTCACGCATACCGTAGTCGCTTCGCCCGACGATGCGTTCTTTCATCTCAGTCGCCGCGTTGTTGGTAAACGTCACGAGCAGGACGTCGTCCGGTTCGACGTCGGGTTGCTCGACGATGGTAGCGTAGCGTCGAGTGATCGCGAACGTCTTGCCGGTCCCTGCCCCGGCGTCGACGAGATAGATGCCCTCAGTGCTGCCAATGAGTTCTCGTTGCTGATCGTTAGGTTCAGTCATCGGTTTCGAGAATCAGGTCGCGGTTGTCCACGTAGCGGTAGTTCGGCTCGCCAGCGAGTCCCTCGACAGGGAATCGCTCTTCGCCCCGTCGCCGCCGATTCAGTTCTTCGAGGCGGTCGTCGACGAACTGCTCGAACGCATCGAGATCCTCGCGGAAGTAATTGCGACTTCGAACTCGCATCAACTGCCGCATCAATTGCTTGCAGCCCGTCGAGACGTACTTGTAGTCGCCGACGCACTCTTTCATCCGCGACGTCAGTGCGTCACCGAACGTCGACTCAATGAGTTCCTCACTGTCGCGCGTGTCCGGTATCGATGCTTCCTCGAATACTGCCCGGTAGTCGTCGTATTCGATCTTTCCGAGCGTTTTCCGGCATTTCCCGGACCCGTCCTCCCGGAGTTCTTCGAACATTTCTCGCGACCGGGCGTGACGCTCGAACGAGGTAGGGTAGTATGTGATCGTCGTAAGCGTATCGTCGAGGTCGGCGTCACCAGTGACGACATCGTCGAGGGTTTCGAGGAAGTGGAAGAACGTGAACTCGAGTTGGTCGCCCGGTTGCTGGGTCCGCCAATGTGTGAGGTAGAGAAGCGCCTGGAAGTTAGGTGAGTCGTTCGGCGGATCGATGGCCGAGTTCTTCACTACCTGCGAAACGCGCTTTCGGCTACCGCTCTTGTGGTCAACGAGCCGTGTCGGCTCGTGCACGAGATCGATCTTCCCCTTGAGCCCTAACTTCTCGTTCTCGAACCAGCGTTCGGTGATTGACGACTCGATTGGTCGGTTGAAGTGGTCGGCGAATACGTTTTCTCCTCGCCCTCCGTCCGGCGTAAGGAAGGTTCCATCTTGGGGCACGTTCTCTGAGAGGAACGATGTGATAGTCTGGAGCCCGACCCTGTACTTCGTGCGGCGCGTCTTCTGGTCGACGGAGCGAACGAATGGCCTGGTCTTGTCGAGAATGATCTCAACGGCCTCCTCGATCACGTCTCCATCGACGGCATCAGGATGTGCGACGTAGAACTCGGCGAAGTCGTGGAATAGGTTTCCCTCCTTGAAGTAATCCTTGTCGGGACTATCGACGAGACGACTGAAGAAGTGGTCGCGCGGACAGTTAACGTACGTGCTGAGACTGGATTGACTAACCGTTTCTACTTCAGTTGGTGGAGCATCGACAGGCTCCTTTTCGAACCCAGTACCTTGTGGTCGGGTCGCCTTTGCATGCGTTACTGATTCGAGATCGCTGAATCGTTCGAACTCTTCGTCGAGTAGTTCCTCGAAGTACAGACAGGGTGTGACGGGCGCGCCGCCGTTCGTGTCCTGTACGAGGTAATACTGTTCGACACCGCTCTGAAGGAGGAGTTGGAACTGCTGAATGTTCCTGACGTACTGATCCTCCTGGTCGACCCATGGGCGACGCGGTGCAGAGTGAGTCCATCCCTCGTCAAGACCTAGACAGAATACAACTGGTCGGTCGACGTACGCGGCCGACTTAGCATCAGCGAGCAGAACACCCTCGTTCTCACGGTCGACTGGCACCTCGTATGACTGGAGATAGAACTCAAGCTGATTTACTGCTGCCTCCGTGACCGGGATATTATTAATTCCGAGAGCGTCTAGCTCGTCATGGAAGCCATCCATCGAGCACTCAGTGCGTCGCTCGAACGCTGATAGCGACTGTTCGAACGTTCGCTCTTCGATGGAGTCGCAGAACTTGCGAAGCCACTCGACGTCAGGCGTATCGAAATCATGCAGGCGCTTTTCGAGGTGTTCAACATCAACTGTGACACCGAGTCTACTCAGGATAGATTTAACGTCACGAACGCGAGTATCTGTTCCGCGATGCGCGATACGAAGTAATTGGCAGAACGCTCGGTGATCCGGATCGTCAATGAACCCTGGACCGCCATAGAACGGAATACCGGCCGATTCGAAGGCTGATTCCACTAGTGTAGAATACTCGCTCGCGCTGTCGAGGATGATAGCGACGTCCTCTGCGTTCTCAGCCGAGATGCTGTCTGTCAGTGTATCGACAATGGCGGTGGTTGAGTCGAAGATGTGGAACGGTGGAAGTTCGAAACTCTCGTCGCTGAACGGGCTGAACGTATCATAGTCATCCGGAAGTATCGATCGCTCTAGCGTCGTCAGCTGATCTTCTCCAACGACAGCTACATTACTGTCGTTTGAGACGCTGTATTCAGTTAATTGACTGGACGTCGTTTCGAGCTCGTCTATGTATTTTACCGCCGCTTCGGTCGCGTCGTCAGCGTACGCATTGTATTCGAGGATAGAGTCGATTTGACCTTGGTGTTCCCAACACTGGAGGATGTTACCGATTGCGTAGGCACATCGCTTCCAGTCGAGATCAGTACGCTCGATGAGTTCTAAGAACGCGGTCCGGTCCTCGGCTTCCTCACGTCTCCCGGCGGCGAGACGTCGTGGAGTAGTCGCGAACGTCCCGAGATGCGGTCTGTCGAGGCGTCGATTTAGGGCACTGGCAAGCGGTGCATCGGGTACGAGCACAAGGTCGTGGTCAGCGACTCGCTCGTATAAGTCATCGAGAGGCGTTGCCCGAGGTATTGGCACCTTCCGAGATGTTGATGCAGGATAGAAAAACCTATCGTAACATTAGATGCTTCCAGATTCCATTCTTTCGCTAGCCTTGGCCCTTCCCGAATATTCTGTGGAGACCGAGAGAGTGCTGGAGAATTACAAAGATACTGAATCATTGGTTGGTGGAAGTAGTCAAGAGCGGTCGAAGGTGGTCTATTACTGTAATTCAATTGTCCACCGTAGACAAGTGAACTCAGATTCCAGTCAGATGCCGTATCTAATTCTCTTATCTTCAGCAGACAATCGAACTACTGTTGCTAATGAGCGGATTTTCTGCCATGGGAAATTTTCCATGAAGATCAGCTGCCACACAGGCCAAGACAACGTGTGATTCAGTGGGTTCTCAGGTGGATAAGGTCTCACGAGCGCCAAGATTGTTCGGTTAGGACTAGAATTATTGTACTGGGACTAACTCTACCGAGTGTGATTTCCGACGAGTTCTTCCTCTCGGCTCGCGCGGAGGGCGGCACGCAGACGAACTATTTCCGCCCGAAAGCAGTTACGGAGATCGTGTTTCCGGACGTTGGTATGATTATGTATCCGATGTTCTGGAACAAGTACGCCCTCCATCTCGTCAATGAAGGCTACAACTTGGCCGCGCAGGACCATCTATACCTTTGGGCAGAGCGTGACGGTGAGCGAGATGCCACTGAGGGGGTACTCTACCACTCACTTCGCTCGCTTTATGAGACGCGACAGGGCGAGATACCTAACATAGCTGTCGGAGAGGACGCTGCCAGCGAATGGTTGTTTAAGCCGTCGACAGTCACCGGCCGCGGGTTATACGATGAACTGGTCGATCATCTCCTACAAGCCGCTACTGGCGCCGCGCCGTCGATCGAAGAGTTCACCGACAGAACGATGGGACACATGTCCCAGCGGTTCCGCTCACGATGCATCGACAGGGGATTCTCGTTTCCGGACTGCTTCGAAACTCACCTCCGACGGGTTTCGGTCGCACCTGATGCGGACGAATACGAGCGATACGATGCAGTAGTCAAGGCGTTTGTACAAGCACTCGAGCAAGCCTTCAAGCAGGTTCCTGATCTACATCGTACTCGGCTGGGAGAGGTCGTCATTGGATCAAACATTAACTTCGTTCGCCCACTCTTAGAACAAGCTCCACCAGCCGTGCTGGCACGGCTTGCGAACAAACGTTTCGCGATATCGGCCGACGAAGCAAACGCGTTTCTGGAAGCCGTCCAAGCACGCGAACACGGCGAGTACCTTGTTGGGTCAATTCTACTCATCGCCCTCGTCAGCCCCTCGCGTGACCGAGAATCGATACTGACCGAACTCCGTCGCCTGCCAGAACTCTATCACACACAGAATGACGTTCCCACCGAAGCATGCCAGCAGTTTCCCGAGGCGAACATCTCCAAGACAGTCGTTGACGCACTTGAACAGCTCTGTTACTTCTGGAGTGTCAACTACTTTCTTGCGGACGGTGAAGACCTCGCTCGCCACCTCATTACACACACCGACGGCATTATCACCGAATCTGAAATTACCTCCCTCTACGACAAACATGAGACCACGGACACCTTCGAGCAGTTCATCGAACTCTCAACACAGGAGCGCTACATGAGAGAACTCGACGGCCTCATCACTTTGCTTACCTCCATGGGTGAAGACGGTGTCGCAGCATTCCTCGATGCGTTTCGAACACGCCTTGGAGCGGGTGACAGCCCCAAGCAACTGTTCATCACACTACTTGAGTGGAACGGCGTGCTCGTCGATGAAAGTGATCACTATCGGGTTACAGCACCGATTCAAGAGAACGACTCTGCCTCTTTCTACGGCGTCGATGAGGTCATCAACTGGACGCAGACTCTCGTTGAGGCGGTCACCCGTGAGTAAACAACCATTCCCGATTGATGACGTTGGATCGCAGATCAAAGAAACGGTCACGGACGAGGCGAATTCGTTCGAACACGCACTCATTACAACGTATACGGTCACACCCGGCTACCTCGATTGGTTTGATGGACTCGACACACTAGTCTGCGCCCCGAGTGACGCTGCTGAGGAGATTCACCTCTCAGAGAGCGTTGATACCGCCCCCCACTCAGACATCACAATACTGGAACGAGATATACACGGAAAGTGCGTCGTCGTGTGGGGGCCTGAACGCATCGTTGCGTGGGTTGGATCATTCAATCTGAGTCACGCTGGACTCTTTATGAACGTCGAATGGGCAAGTCGATTCGAAGGAACGGTTACAGAACAGTTCGGGGTCGCCGATTTCCAAGCGGGACGGCTTGGAGAAACACTAACGACCAACGATCGTATCACACAACTTCTAGACACGGTTCAGTCACTCGCATACGGTACACCGTCCGAGAGTGTCGACGACGCGCTTAGACGATGGCCAGCAGAGCCAATCGTCGTTCACTCAGGTCCTGGGGACTCGCTTCGACGATCCGTTGCGCAATGTCTTACCGGAACGACCGGCGATGTCACACTCTCCTACTTCACACCGAACGTCAACAAAACCGGCGTTAAGGCTCTTGCTTCGCTCGCGGCATCAGGTCCAAATGAACAACCCGCTGTCGAATTGTATGGTGCACAACCATCAGCGGTAATCGACACGACACAGCCTACTTTTGGCTCATTCGTTGGGACAGAAGACGTACGAGAACTTGAAGCGCAACTCGATGACTTCGTTCTCCGGACACGCCTCCCAGGGGACGACGGCGAAACACTTCCCTCGGGTAGTCAGATTCGTGGGGGATTGGCACACCTCAAAGCGCTTGTTGTCTCGGAAACTATCGATGGCGACGAAGTGATTCGAGATGTCCTGCTGACGTCAGCGAACCTGACATCGAATGCGTGGGAGGAAAACGGTGGAAACATCGAATACGGAATCTGGCTTCGTGACCCAGACCGAATTAAGACTGTGGGGTCCTTCTTCTTGGAATCCCTGGCCGAATGTTACGGTAGAGCGGACGAGCAGACGCTGACGGATATTGACGAGCGAATGGCAGCTGGAAGCGGAGGCCTCCTCCCCTACACTCAGCGCACACTCGAAGATTTTGTTACAGCACAGCTTGGCGTTTCGGGGACGGATCTTCAGGCTGCGTGGTTAGATGACGATGTCCTTTTTGACATTGAACAGTGTCGCTGGTACCTTCGCGATATCGTCACCGGAGAACTGGACACGAAAGACGCGGTTTATGAGCCGAAAACTGGACGTATCCAATCTCCAACTGGCGAGAACACTGACAATTTGTGTATCGAGGCACTCGAACTACAGGTAACGACGCCGCTCGAAACACCGGTTTATGAGCTCTCCTCGAGCCAACTCAACGATCTTGAACGTGGCGCACTCGACACTCCAATCGAGGACTGGGATCGCATCCTCCTCGACGGGGTCGCCTACTCGACTGATGGGGCCCTTCCAACTGACCCACTCAAGGCCGCTGAATCGGCCTACCTCTACCGCTGTCACAACCGTTCACTTACCCGAACCCTATCGCTCAACGCTAATCACCTACGCGCGGCTGGCTTCGATGACCCACACCTCCCGGAGACCGCCATTACTGACGCTACACCGACAACCCAGAATATCGACGCTCTCGGTCAGTTGCCGTGCGTCGAAGTGACGTTTGGGTCCGGTATCTCACCACCAGCCGGCTGCATTGACTTCGAATCGCCAACAACGGCTGTACAGCCGGTTGGCTGGCTGGAGACGGAGCACGGCCGTCAGTACCTATTTGAGCCCGCAACAGAATCACGATCACTCACGGTCTCATTGGGGCAACCATTCGATAAACACTATCCGGAAGAATCACACGACTGCTCGCTCCCCGGACTGGACACCCCTAGCGCAAATGCGGCGACAACGAAACTCCAACAAATCGGGGATATTCGCCCGCGATATAGTCTGGCAAGAATGTCAGTCCCCAATATTCCGGATGTAAACATCGATGTTGATCCCTTCATCCACGAGGATGCGTCGGTCCAGATTGACATTGATGATAGCACTCTCGACGTCGATGTTACAACACGTGCATACGAGGTGCATCGAGAGAGCTATTTCTACACGCCACCGACGAGATACGAGCATACAGAGTCGTTCACTCCACCCGCACCCTACTCTCGACTCACGGTCCAGGGACTCATTAGCGTCCAGACCGAGCTAGGACAGCTCTGGCTGTACACTGACAAAGCGACTATTGACGTCCAAAAACGCCTCATCACCTCACTGCACGCTAGCGCTGACGAGATTCCCACAGCGCTTCCGTTCGATGAACTTGACCAAGATCAGGCGATCATGTGGCTCGGATTCGACTTTATGGACCTAACGGTCGAGAACGTCGAATTCAGCGTGCTCGAGGACCTCGTCTTCGAATGCTGGCGTGACGAGACAAAACTCGAGCAATCTCGCCCGATTCGTGCGCTTATAGAGCCGCCGGAATACCACGCAATACCGCTGTTCCAATCGATAATCGATGAGTCGGCCACATATCGTATCGTCGTGCGACCGGCTACGCGGGGAACGAAATACGCTTGGTCGGCTAGTGAGTACGAAATTTCCCTCCGCCGTCGAGATGAAGATACGTTTGTTCTCACAATTGATGGGAACTCCCGCAGGTCGTTCGAAATCCACGAAGACACAGACGCGCCCTCACCGATGATTCATGTTGATCGTCTCTCAAACGTACGCCTCGGGGAAGAGCTTCCGTACCACCCCTATCTCGACGATAGTGATACAATGCGGCCAGAGACCCTGCGACAGACTGATGAAACCGTCCTTCGGTTTGTCGAGAGACAATAAAACGGATGGTGTGATGAGACAGTCGCGTCAACGTACATCTACTGCGTGAATTGCGACAGCATCAATCGCTGTCCGTACAAAGCCGAACAAATTTTAACCGAAGGGGAAGTAACGAGGACATCTGAACACTACTGTTCGGCAGGTCACAAAGCAACAACCAGCAGCAAGAGGAGAGTTCAATAGTGGCTGTTACTCGGGGCACGACGACGTAGTTTGAAGGGTCCGGCCGCCAACTTCACCAGTATATGACCGAGGACGTCCCGGATCTTGACCCCGGGGCTCTGGAATCATTCATCGAAGCGTACCTGCAACTTGATTGCCAGGTCCAGAGCCCCGAAGGCCTGTATTCCGTCCTTTCAGACCCCCGCGAAAAGCAGTATCAGGACAGCCTTCGGTACTTTCTGGACCCGCAGAAACCCCATGGATTCGACGAGACACTGCTGGAGACCTTTCTGGAGTGTATCGGCATTCACCACCACAATCTCCAGGGCCAGCATATCGAACTCGAAACCGAGGTGCAAATCGCCGACGCCGGCTCGGATGGCCGTATCGACCTCGTCATCTGTGGGGGCAGCGCGCTCAGCGATCATCCACAATGGGCAGTCTTCCTCGAACTGAAAGTCGGCGCCATAGAAGGGAAGAAGCAGACACCTGCCTACGCTGAGGCCGACCGGTGGAACTTCAGTTGGTTCGACTCCAATGAGATAGTTGTAGACCGGTTGACAGACACCGCCTACGCCTACCTCAAGCGCGACAGCGCCGACAATGCGACCGCCAATTGCTTCCAATCGGTAGCTTGGAAAGACATCGTCGCGGCGTTCAACCGCCAGCTTCAGGGCTCGTTATTCGACTATCCCCACCGGAGCGTCGTGCAACTCACCGATTTCATACAGTCACTCAAGGAAACCGAACATATGGACTCACCATTCGACGAAGCCCAGCTCAGCAAGCGTCTCAACCTCTACTTCGAGTACAGCGACCTCATCAAGCAAGTAGAGGAGGCAAACAGCCAGTTCGAGAGCGATTTCGAGGATCTTAGCGAATATCTCCGGTCCAACTGGGTGGCCAGACTTCAGGAAACATATGACTTCGAGGGATCTGGATGGCTTGCTTCGCCGTCCAGCAACGCGAAGTGGCAGGGTCTGCTTCCGGTCTATTGGGACCAGGACCCACTCAACAGTGATAGTACGATTCGACTCTACTTCCGTCACTCGCCGACGACTGACAGTCTCCGGAATCGAACCCTCAGCTTCAGACTGCGTCTCCCACCACAACGACACGTCCACACCACCCCCCAAGGTGGTGGTCAGTCATTCAACGACGTGTTCACCTCCTTGGCGACTACAGAATACGCAAGCCGACTCGACGAGGCGCTCGCGGCGGTAGGCGTCGATAAGACGCGCCTGGGCAGTGCGTCCGCACTCTTTTCAAAGGAGTACCCACTCGATGCCCAGAACCTGGCTGGGTCGTACCTTGAGCAATTAGACTCCGCCGTCGAAGAGTTCTGCGTCGACAGCCCTGATCTTCTGATCCTCCTGAATGAGGTGTTCGAAGAAACCTATCGGATGGTCTTCGAAAGCGAGCCAGCAGGCGAATTTTCCGGCCCACTCCAGCCCGAGGGATAGCGACCAATCGTGAAGGAGATTGCTTGACTCGTCGTCGCGTTACAGGTCGTCAAGGTACTCTCTCCGCTGGCCCACTAGTTCTGTGGATCGAAACAGATGCTGTCTAGTCACTCACCAAAGCACAATTTTGCACAATCCAATCTTCGTACGCGAAATTCTGAGGAACTCCAGAATGAAGCGGGCTAATATAGCCCGCTGCGAATCTTCTTTTCAGCGACTCCGTACTCGCCCACGGGCATCATATCCCACTTTGATGGGGTATTTCCAAGGAGCTGGCGAATCTCAGATTGTGGAACCCCGGTCTGAAGCAGGCGCGTTGTGAACGTCGACCGAAGCGTTTGAGGGGTGACGTTCTCGGAGAGACTGTCTTCACTGACTGATTTGACTCGTTTCGTCACCGTTGAGGGGGCGATCGCAACCTCACTTTGCGTTCTGAAGAAGTTCTCGAACCGTTCGACCCCGTCTTCGGACAGCGGAATCGACCTCACTCGAGACCTTATGCCCTTAACTGCATCCTCCGGGACTTGGAGCATTTGCTCTCCGCTATTGAGCCATTCACAGCTCAAGCGACTGAACTCACTACTGCGCAGTCCAGTATAGCCGAGAGCGTACACGGTGAATCCGTGTCGGTTTGACCTCTCTTCTGCGGCCTTGAGCAGCTTGTTGTACTGCGATGGCGACAGCGGTGTGGGTTCCTCACTCATCCTCGCTGAGCACTAGATTGTACAAGTTCGCTTCTTTTGGGTCCCGAGCATACTGCTTGAGGAACTTGATACCGTCTTCCACTGCGACTTGTCCTTCCAGAAAGATGGGAACCTCAAATGGGCTCCCCATTCCCCAAGATTCGAGCTGCACGACTGCCTGCGTCTGGTCCCCTGCAAACTGGAGGTGCTTTTGGTCGTCCACAGACTCTACGTCAGAGAGGTCAGCGTGAACCTTGATGGTGAGTGCTCCCTCTCCTAGCAGAGACTCTTTCGCCACTGCGATGTTGTGGACGCCTTCAGTCTCGCTAAGGCTTCGGACGTAGTTTTCTAGTTCGATACTATCGTCGTTTTCGTTCTGTGACTTTGACATAGATTACTCTATGCGGGTTCTACGATACCCGTCTCAAATGGCTCAATTCGCCGTGTACTGGCGATTTCTACTACCTGACTTCGCTGCAAGTGAGATTTAGGGGGTTTAGTAAAACGCTTTATGGTAAATAAAACGATGAATAATCGCTAGTCTTGGTCAATAACCTCTTCACTTAAAGGGTTTATATAGATTTTCGGCCGGTGGGCCTAATGGATTGAAAATTACCCTCTATATCGGGGAATAAAAGCACCGTGAACCAGAGATTCCGTGCAGAAATCGAGGTATGAGGCGCTAAAATCGCTTTTAATCGAGAGAAAGGACAATAACCACTCCTTCGGTGCGGCAATTATAGATGTGAAGAGATTCGAAAATGATCTGCTGATTCTTCTGGGATGTCCCTATTTGATGATCTCGAATTCTACCACCTCTCTCGACTCCCACGCGAGCGAAGAACCCTCGTTCGGCTCAATCTCATATTCCCCTTTCGTGGCTGAAGAGACCTTCACGCACACATCATTAAGCGGGTGCAAAGGTTCAAGATAGGACTGGCACTCGGAGACAGAACATCTGTTATGTAGGTGATTCGATCCAAAATACTGAGAAGCATTGATGAGAAGGAGACTATATCTTAAACTCCAAATCTCATATTATTGTGTATATTCCTTAACGTCGTACAGACATTCAGCAGGGTGATTACTTCCAACTATCGCCGGCTCCAACCATCGCGAAGTCAACATTGTACCGCTCAACTTGTTCGGTACACTCGCTGAGTAAACGTCCAACATTTTCATTGTTAGCTTCCGGGTCGAAATTGAGTTTGAGACCAGGATGGACGCCGCAAATAGTGTAGTCCCACTCGGATGGAACAAAATCGGCTCTAATATCCTCAAAGATGTCTTTTCCGCGAATGATGTGTGAACCAATGCTTCGGTTGTGCTCGTCACTGATCTGATCGACGAGTTCGTGCTTGTACGTGTAGCGGAGCGAACGGAGCGTCTGGTGATAAATATCCTTGAAGTAATTCACCCGAACACCGGCTGAATACGATCGCTTGCAATGATAGAAGGTTATTTGTTTTTCCTCTTTTCGGAAATCAATGAAATCCGCAATCTCATCACCCATATCGCCACAAAACAATACATACTCTTCCTCTCCGTATTCCGATGTGAGTATTTCCACCATCGCGGAGAATACCGATTCTGTCGGTGTAATATCCCAAATCGCCGCAAGGTTAGCGTCCGGATTGGGGCCGTACTCCCACCAAAGTGGTTTTTCTTTGGCTTCCTCGTCGATATAGTCTGACCAATCTGGCTGGAACGACATGATGAGCGACGATGGATCAAACTCATCGAGAGTGGTCTCCGCAGCGTATTTGGCACCCCCCATCACGGCCGTATTGGCATCGACGTGGAATCGGGGAGGATATTTACGCAAGAATTCATCCCCTGGCAGCGAAGAGTGGGTTCGCACATCGGGGAGACGGAACTGGTAGTCAGTAATCTCTCCAGACCACTGGTTTGTGGCGATGTCATATGTACACTGTATTGAGGAATTCACCGGCTCGACGGAAACGCACACCTCAACCGACGATGTCGGAGTTTGTACCGGGCCATCCAATCCAATAGCTAAATCAACGTTATTCCAATCTCGTGTGCTTGGATCCTGGACCTCTACTTTGTTCGTAAGCAGTGCCGGGAATGGTACCACAGAGAACGGTTCTGAATCGAGTATATCTACTGAATCACCCTGATTGAGTGTTCCGAAGTGCTGGATTGCAGGTTCACGGTCTGCAGTCAGTTTCTCTGCAAGGGTCACACACCACTGTTGGAACGTGGAAAGCCCACCTTTGGAATTTGACCAGATTGAGCCTGTGGTGTTACTGATTCCCCGTGTATTGCTGGTCGACGACGTGGACTCACTTTCGTCGGTATCGCTATCAGGGGCCTCGGTGTCAGAATCAAATGACGCGAATACATGTCCATGTGTATACTGGCGGGCGTCAGAGTGGTACACGGCTCCCTGCACATCAGTGCCCGTCAGAAGCTTATGTTCTGGTTGCGTCCCCGATGGAACCAGTACATTGTTCATGCCCGCGGCTCGAAATTTCGGTGCTGAGAGCGACTGCATCGCCTTGGAGAGTCGTTTTCCCTCGATCTGTGATACTGCCGTCTGGTCACGAACCAGGGTGCCCCGGATCTTTTTCGCCCGGCGTGAATCAGAGGTATACTCAAACAGGAGATCGCTGTCATCAGGTGAACAGTAGAGGTGCAAATTGTACGTCTTGCTCTGCAGAATCGTATCAGTGCCCCAAGTCGGTGATTCCTGCGTCGTCGTGATACACCCCCACACTGAGTCAGGGGTCGAAATGACATATCCGAGGCTATGATCTGTCTCTCCAACGTCGAAATCTGAGTCGTCAGCGAATGGCTCAAAGACGGTATCGTCTAGTGTATATACAGTGACGGTTTTGTACGGACGAATATTGTCTGGGCTCACGGCATCCAGCGGTGGCGCACCGCCAGAGGAGTCAGTCTGTTGTAACGAGAGATATTCTGAAATCAACTCGTCGGCGACGTCTGCCCACCCTGTGTCATCGCGATACAGCTGACGAACGGCTTCGGACATACTCTCACTTTGGACCGCCTCTTCGGTAGCGATGATTGTTGCCGGAGCACCATCGACTGGTTTACGGGCCAACCGACCGATGATTTGGACCATCTTCGGGAATGATTTTGGCGGCTCGTGAAAAACAGCTACTTGAAGATTTGCCACATCAAGGCCCTCAGTGAATTTGTTCACTACAACCACACCATCGATTGCCCCGTCTCGAAGCTGTTCAAGGGTCTCACGATTATTTTCCGTCTCTGAATGGACAGCTCGAAGCTCAAGCGCTGTCTCGTTACTGTAGGTGTTCAAAAGTTCGTCAGCTTTGCTTATCTCGTCTGTCCGGGCTAAGAGTGTTGCCTGATTATTAGACTCCTGCAACGATCGGAGTGTACCGGCTGCCTCCTCTATGAGTTCCTGATCAGACCCAATGACTGTGTCAAGGCCAACTTCGTGATAGATACAATCATCACGAGCTTCTTCAATCGGATAGTGGTAAATCAATTCACCCGGGAGTGGTTGATCTTCACGGCGGAACGGCGTGGCAGTAAACAGAAGTTGCGGAAGATTGTCAAAGCTCTCAAGCACCTCTCGCCAGCCAGGAGCTGGTGTATGATGAGCCTCGTCAACCATAAGGAGATCAAAGAAGCCGTCGGGAGGCAATACGAGCGGCTCCTCGTCAGCGTTCGCATAGACTTCACTCACGCTGTTCGGTGTTGAGACAACAACGTCCGCGTCCGTGTGTGATTCCCAGTCATCTTCGGTAGTAGGTCGTC